>JANMRE010000042.1:0-19071 GCA_031370885.1 Gemmatimonadaceae bacterium | reverse complement strand
TATCAAACGCAGGATGCCATCCAGGTGGCCCGGATGGTGCGCGAATTTCCCCGCGTGCCTGCGGTGGCTCTCCTCACCACCACGGAGTCGCGCACCACGCAATCACTGCTGGCACTTGGACAGCAAGGCGTGCGCTCGCTGGTCGATGCGCGCGATCCAAAGGGCTGGCGGGAGCTGCGAGAATTGGTGACCAACGAACGCAGCGACCTGATCGAGCGACACGCCCTGGCCCGCATTCGGGAAGATCTTGACGGGGCGCCGCCCGACTGTCTGCGTTTCTTCGAGGCGCTGTTCTTCTCGCCCGCCCACATCTCCACGGTACAGCAGATCGCCCGCGCCCTTGGCGTGGTGCCGAGCACGCTCATGAGTCGTTTCTTTCGCGAAAAGCTCCCCGCGCCCAAGCGGTATCTCGCCATGGCGCGGCTGGTACGCGCGGCACGACTCTTTGAGAACCCGGGGTTGAGTATCACGCATGTCGCCAACCACCTCGAATACTCGTCTGCCCAAAGCTTCTCGCGACACGTGTCACTGCTCATGGGTTGCACACCCATGCAGTTCCGCCGCCGATTCGACGGAGAGGCCATGCTCGACGCGATGCGTGGCCAGTTGGTGCAACCCTATCGCGACACGCTGCTCCGCTTCGAACCGTTCGGCGTTACGCCGCAATGGAGCGTGCTGCGCGCGACGCACTGACGGCGGGTGCGTCGAGCGGTGTGGAGCGCGCGGGGTTGGCCGCGGAGTGGTGCGAACCCACGACGGCGAACTCCGACGTATGGCGGAGCGCCACGGCCCGCATACGCGCGGCGGCTTGCGACAACTGGCCGGCACTGCGAGACAGCTCGTCGATGCTTGCGCGCTGCGCGATCAAACCGTCGGCGGCGCTGTGGGCATTGTCCGTGGCCCGATGCGCCGAACGGTCGAGCGAGTCGAAGGCGGTCACAGCGCCAGCGGCCAGTGACGCCTGGGTCTGCGCAAGCGTGGCCACCGCGTCGCTTTGTTCGGCGATGCGCGCGATGCCGTCCACCATGGCCGACACAGCACTGGTTGCCTCGCGCGCAATGGAACCGGCGTTGGTGACTTCCCGTGCAGTGGTGTCCATCGATTGCACGGCGTCGCTGATATCCTCGCGTACGCGCTGCACGGTGCTGGTGATGATTTTGGCGGCGTGTGCACTTTCGCTTGCCAGCTTCCGGATTTCATCGGCGACCACAGCGAAGCCGAGTCCTTCCTCGCCAGCCCGAGAGGCTTCAATGGCGGCATTCAACGCCAACAGGTTGGTTTGTCGCGCGATGCGCGAGACGGTCGCCACGAAATCGCCTACGCGCTCCGAGGCGGGCGCGAGCCGCTGTACCCGTTCGGCGGACGCACCCACGTCCTTGCTGACGCGCAGGAGTGTCTGGGCGGCGCGCTCAATCGCCTCGCGACTTCGGGACGCTGTCGCGTCAACATGGTTTGCATCGCTCGCTGTCCGCTCGGCGGTTCCGCGCGTCGATTCAGCGGTTGCGAGCGCTTGCTGACCCACGCGCAAGCCGTTGGCCGCCAGCTCGCGTTGTTGCAGCAGCCCTTCGCTGAGGGACTGTGCTCCGGTCGCCACGGCACCGGCACGTCGCTGGAGGGCACTGGCGGCACCATGCACCTGCATCGCCACGTCGGCCAACTGTTCGGCTTCATGCTGCACGGTTTCAATCAGCAGCGTGAGCTCGTCGAGCATCAGATTGAAGCGGCGCTCGAGGATGCCCAATTCGTCGGCGTGCCTCGCATCGGCGCGCGCGTGGAGCTCGCCGCGCTCCACGCGCTCCATGCACTCGCGCGTGCGCCGAATACGTTGAATCAGCCGCGCCGGCATCTGGATCACCTGTTGTGAGACGACCACCAGCAGCACGGTCGCGAGAAACAGATGCGACCCAGGTGCAGCGTCAGTCGGCCGCAGGAGCGCGTAGCCATAGCTTGCGGCGAGGAAGCCGACCACCGAGGCGCTCGCGGTGACGTACCCCAGCGACCGACCACGATCGAAGGAATACGGGACGATCGCCAGGATGTAGGTGAGTGCCAATACCGGCGATCCGAACAGGAAGACCACGCTGCTGATCAGCAGCGTATCGAAAATCGCGAGGAGGTATCGCAGCCACCAACGATACCAGCGAACGCGGACGCCAACCGTCGACAGGATCCAGCTCAAACAGAGTGCCACGCCAAACGTGGCGATCACGAGCGGAATCGGTACCGGCGCCAGCCCCAGGTACACGGTAACGGAAAGCACGGCGGCAAGAACGATTGTGCTCCAGAAGCGCCGTCGCCCGGCGGCGCGAAACATCGCAAGGTCCTGGGCGCGCTCCTCTTCAGGGAGCGACCCCGCACTATCGTCGAGAAGTTTTGGCGTCTGCATGCTCAGGAAGGACGCCTGAAGACCGCGTGGCGTATCGGACTGCTGTTCAGAGACGCTACCTGAGCTGCGTCGCTACGCTAGCTGCGTCCGAACAGACCCCGCATCTTCCCCATCAGGCCACCCTTTGCTTCTTCGATCGGCAGCGGCGGCGGCGTGGCATTGCCCGCCTTGTCGCCGTCGCGCGCGGCAGATGAAAACGCCTCCGAGTACGCGCGAACCGACGGATACCGATCACCCGGTGCTTTGGACAACGCCTTCATCACGACTGCCTCGACGGACGCCGGAAACGTGAGTGAAGGCTTGGCCTTGTTGAGGGAAACCGGCGGCTGGGTGAGCAGTTGTGAGAACAGCTCGCGGGGCGATTTGCCGGTGTAGGGCAACACGCCTGACAGCAGGTAGTAGGCAATGGTGGCCAGCGAGTACTGATCGGCGGCAGGGCCGACAAGCTCGCCCGAGAGGGCTTCTGGCGCGACGTACATCAGCGTGCCGACAAAAAACCCGGCGCGCGTGAGTCGCTGGTCGGGTGCGGCCTCGGTGTCCGCAGCGATCCCGAAATCGAGCAGCTTCACCACCAACGTGGCCGGATCATACATCACGTTCTCGGGTTTCAAATCCCGATGGACGATATTGACGTCGTGGGCCGCCTGCACGGCGCTGCAGATCTGCGCCATGATCTCGGCGACTTCGGTGCACGGCAGCGGTCCTGACTTGTCGGCGTGCTTGTCGAGGATCTCACCGGAAGCCCATTCGATGGCCAGGTAGTAACGCCCGTCTTCCTGCCCATAGTCTAGGGTGCGGATAATATTGGGGTGTTCTACTCGTACGCCGAACTGCGCCTCGCGCAAAAAACGCGCGACGGCGGTTTTATCCTGCTGCAGCTTTTCGCGCAGCACCTTCAGGGCGACGGTACCGTATTTGGCGTGATCCGCACGAAAAACCGTCGAAGTACCACCTTCGCCGACCTTTCCGCGTATCGTATATCCGGCCAGCGTCGTTCCGACTAGCGTCTCGATAGCCACGAGGCGAACCTAACGCAGGAAAGCAGTCACGTGCAAGACAGCATTTCATCCCTTATGACATTTCTTTCGTCCGGCGCCTCACGCCTCGCACCGCGATTTGCCTGCGGCAACGCCGTTCGCCGCGCTATCATCGGCGCGACCACGGCACTGCTCCTGAGCGCCTGCGTGAAAAACCGTACGGTCGGCGATCCGGGGCTGAGCGGTCCGGCGCGACCGGGTGGTCCTCCTGGTGCTCCGGGCGCGGTGCTCTCGGGCGCGAGCGAAATGCAGCGCCTGTATCGCGCAATGGGACTGATCGCCGGGTCGGGGACCATTTCGTTCGTTGCATCGGCCTCATTTCTTGCGTCGCCGTCGCCCGACACCACGTTGGTGCTGCTGGCCTTGTCGATGCCATCACGGGCACTGGCGTTCACCCGGGAAGGTGATCGGTACGCGGCGGAGTATTCGGTGCGCGTCGAGGCGCGTCGAGGAACCACTGCGGCAGCGCTGGTTGAAGCCAAGGAAACGGTACGCGTGCCAACCTTTCGCGAAACGTCGCGCACCGATGAAAGCATCATCTGGCAACAGTTCCTGCGGTTACCTCCCGGGCGCTATGCGCTGGCGATTGCGCTGAAGGATGAATCCGGGCTGCGCAATGCGTCCGAAGAGGTGTCCCTTGACGTGCCGCGCCTGGCACCCGGCGCGATCGCCACGCCGATCGCGGTATACGAGGCCATTCCGCGATCGTCGGTGGATTCGCTGCCCCGCCTGTTGGCCCGTCCGCGGAGCACGGTGACCTTCGGCGCCGACTCGCTGATCCCAGTGTATCTCGAAGCCGTCGGACCGCAGGCTCCAGCGTCCGTCAACGTGCGTATCGTGGGGGACGGTGCGCAGGAGCTCTGGGCGAGTACCATCGAGCTCACCGAACGCCTGTCTGTTCGAAGCGCCACTATTGCCGTACCGGTCACCCGACTCGGTGTTGGCATTTCGAGCCTGGTGGTCACCGCCCCAGGCCGTCCCGATACCGCGCGCACGCGTTTGCTGGTGAGCTTGGGTGATGATCTGCCAATCGCCAGTTTCGATGAAATGCTCAACTATCTGCGCTACTTCGTGACGGCCGATCGTATCAAGCCCCTGCGCGATGCGACTGCTGCTACACGTTCCGAGGCGTGGGCGAAATTCCTCAAGGACACCGACCCGGTTCCCGGAACGCCTGAGCACGAAGGGCTGCGCGACTATTTCGCGCGAATTCGTCTGGCTAATCAGCGATTCCGTGATGACGGCCCGGTCGGATGGCAGACAGATCGCGGGACGGCCTTTGTGGGGCTTGGTGACCCTGACAACGTGTACGATACGGGACTGCAGGACACCCGTGTTCGACAGCAGGTCTGGGAGTATCGCGTTCTGCGGCTGCAGCTGGTGTTCATCGATCAAACGGGATTTGGCCGGTGGCGTTTGGGGCTGTCGGCGCGCTCGGAACTCGACAATGCCATTCGCCGCAAGCTCGCGTTGCAGCCGTGAGTGTCGTCAGACCAACCGCACCTCGTCTCTTTCTGGTCGATGGTTACGCGCTGATCTATCGCGCGTTTTTTGCGCTGCTCGCCCGTCCGCTCGCCACCAGTCGGGGCGAGAACACGTCGGCGGCGTGGGGCATCGCCAATTTTCTCAAGCGACTGCTGAATACCCACAAACCCGAGTTGCTCGGGTGGGTGCATGACTCGGGCGCGACCTTTCGTGATGATCTCTATCCCGACTACAAAGCGACGCGCGAAAAATTGTCCGACGAATTGCAGGCCGACTTCGATCGTGGCCTCGAGCGGATCACGCAATTGCTGGCCGCCTATCACATCCCGGTGATGGCCGTACCGGGCTTCGAGGCCGACGATGTCATTGGTACGCTGGCGCTGCAGGGCGTGGGGCTGGGCTACAACGTGGTGATCGTGTCGGGCGACAAGGACTTCCAGCAGCTGGTGCGTCCGGGTGTCTGGCTACTCAATCCGGGACGTGGCGGACCGGCCAGTGTCGAAGAGTCGTGGGTGGGCGTCGAGAACGGCAGCGAACGCCTCGGCGTGCCGCCGGAGCGGGTGGTCGACTATCTCGCGATGGTTGGTGACACATCGGATAACGTGCCCGGCGTGAAGGGCATCGGCGAAAAAACCGCGCAGGAACTCATCGCGCAGTTCGGGCCGCTCGAAGAGATTCTTGCGCACGCCGCCGAGGTGACGAAGAAACGACCGCGCGAAGCGCTGCTGGAGTTGGCAGACACCGCGCGCTTGTCGAAGCAGCTGGTGACCATTCGCTGTGACGTGCCGATCGCGTTGGATCCGACGGCACTGGTGGTCGACGTGCCCGACACGCACGCCTTGCGACGTCTGTACCTCGAGCTCGAATTCACCTCGATGCTCAAGGATCTCGGCGGTGCTGATGTGGTATCGCCGCCGCCAACCATGGAGACGTCTGCGCCTCTGCCGCCGACCGGTGACACGCCGTCGGCATCTGCTCGCCCCGAGGCCCCAGGCGTGCGGGTCGGCGAGAGCGGCGTGGCAGTGTTGACCGACGCGACTTATCGGACAGTGGATACCTTGGACACGCTGGGCGCGTTGCTAACCCGCATACGTGCTGTGCCGCACATCGCGTTTAACACCGAAACGGTTACCGACGCGGACTCGCCCGTGGCCGTGGACGCGTTGCGCGCCCAGCTGGTAGGCCTGTCCATTGCGGTGGCACCGGGCGAAGCGTACTACTTGCCGTTCGCGCACCGCGGAGACGACGGGGGCGGCAACGTGCTCCTGTTGTCCGGGGAATCCGGTATTGTTGGCCGACGCATCAGTGCCGGCACGCCGGAGCCGGTGAATCTGCCCGCGTTCGATAGCGTCGCGATGGCGCCGCTGCGTGCCATGCTGGAAGATGCGACCGTTTGGAAGCTCGGACAGAACGCCAAGTACAACGTGCTGGTGCTGCGCGGTATCGGGGTGCGGGTAGCCGGACTCGAGTTCGACACCATGCTTGCAAGCTACGTGCTTGATCCGGGACGCCGCTCACACGACCTCGACGTGCTGGCCCTCGAATTCCTGGGACACACGATGACGTCGAGCGAGCAGCTCCGCGGCAAGGGGAAGTCGCAGCTGCCTTTCAGTGTGGTCCCGGTGGACGCTGCGCGCGATTGCGCGTGTGAAGCAGTCGATGTCACGATGCGGTTGCGCGCCCGGTTCGAACCCCTGTTGGTCGATCACGGCATGCGCGCGCTGCTCGCGGACATGGAAGTGCCGCTGGTAAACGTGCTCGCCGAGATGGAGTGGGAGGGCATCGCCATCGACCTTGCGTGGTTTGCCTCGCTCAAAACGCGATTCAAGGCCGAGCGCGAGAAGGTGGAGCAGGCCATCTATGGTGAGGCGGGTGAGGAGTTCAATATCAACTCCACGCCGCAACTGCGGAAAATCCTGTTCGAAAAACTTGGCCTGCCCATCAGAAAGAAAACGGCGACCGGAGCGAGCACCGATGCGAGCGTCTTGCTCGAACTGGCCGAAGAAGGCCATACACTGCCGACGCTGCTCATGGAATACCGCGAGCTGTTCAAGCTCGAAGGGACATACATCGACGCGCTGCCGCGCATGATCAATCCGCGCGATCACCGATTGCATACGTCGTACAAACAGACCGTGGCCGCGACGGGTCGATTGTCATCAACCGATCCAAACCTGCAAAACATTCCGGTGCGACGCGAACTGGGACGCGAAATTCGTCGGGGCTTCGTCGCGCGCGAAGGCTGGCAGCTGCTGTCGGCCGACTATTCGCAGATCGAGCTGCGCTTGCTCGCCCATCTTTCAGGCGATCCGGCGTTCGTCGCGGCGTTTCAGGCAGGTGGTGACATTCACCGGCAAACGGCGGCGCTCATCTTCGGGGTCGATGTCGCCGATGTTACCGGTGAGATGCGGGCGCGAGCGAAGACCATCAACTTCGCGACCATCTACGGCCAGGGCGCGCACGCGTTGTCGCAGCAGTTGAAGATCACGCACGCCGAAGCAAAGGCATTTATCGAGACGTATTTCGAGCGCTTTGCCGGCGTGAAGACGTTTCTGGAACGGTGCGTGATCGACGCGAAACAACGCGGATACGTCGAAACGCTGTTCAAACGCCGCCGCTACATCCCCGAACTGGCGGAACGCAATCGTAACATGCGCGCCTTCGGTGAGCGCGTGGCGGCGAATGCGCCCATTCAGGGATCGGCGGCCGACCTCATCAAGATCGCCATGATCCGCATTCAACGCGCGTTGGAGCATCAGCGGCTTTCTTCGCGCATGCTGCTCCAGGTACACGACGAGTTGGTGTTCGAGGTTGCGCCGTTGGAGGAAACGACGCTGCGGGCCCTTGTGAAGCAGGAAATGGAGGGCGCGGTCACGCTGGAGGTGCCGCTGTTGGTCGAAATGGGTGTGGGTCGCGACTGGGTTTCCGCCAAGAGCTGAACAAGACCGTCGCAAGGCCGTCTGTTGCGTTTTGCACGGAATCCCGATGGGTGCGAGACATCAGGCCTTCGCGAAAGCAAACAAGTGGAGGCGTAATCCGTTGTCAAAGAATGAGTTAACAGAATCCATTCCGTGCGGCATCAGCGTTGCTTAGGAAAGTCCTCAGTGGCGAGGCTGGTGCTCCGCCGGTCGGCACATCCGACCTCGTTTCTTCTGAGCTTTCGACCGAGAGATCCGCATGCCCGAATCACGTCAGGCGAGAGGGTTCACCCTCATTGAACTGTTGATCGTGGTGGTGATCATTGGGATTCTCGCTGCGATCGCGATTCCGAAGTTTCAGGATACCAAGGGCAAGGGTTTCGCCGCCTCGCTTAAGAGTGATCTGCGCAATCTGTCGGCGGCGCAGGAAGACTACTTCTACTACAACGAGACCTACGCGTCGAGCGCCGCGTCGTTGGTGGCGAACCTGAACTCATCCAGAGGCGTAGTGCTCACGATCACCGAGGGGAACGGTCGCGGGTGGTCGGCCACCGCGACGCACCCCTTGGCGGCACCGATCATTTGTGCGGTCTACTACGGACAGGCGGCGCCGGTAAGCCCCGCCACAGCAGAAGGGCAGGTGGCCTGTCAGTAGCGCGCCCCCGACTGACAGCCATCTGTTTGAACGCCGGCCCGGACTCGGGCCGGCGTTCTAGGTACAAGGGTGTATTTCCCAAGGCCACGGTTAGAATGTCTGCGATGCCCGACCTGCCACCCATCGTCGACGATCCCGATCACACGCGGCGCAACACCCGGCTTCGCGCGGTCAATGAAGCCTCCGGTGCGCGCGAGTTTGTCAAGCGTCGCGAAGGCATGATTCACGCGATGGATGGTGGTCTCTGGCTCCATCGTCATGTCTGGCTCGGTCGCCCTATGGTGCATTTGGTGAGCACCGATCAGGCGCGTCTGCTCGCGTATGGCGCAACGCTTGGTATTCCCGCGCATCGGCTGCAGTACAAGCCGCTGCGCGATCCGCGCACGACCGTGCGGCGTGACGCCTGGCATTGGGACCTTGGCGGACCGGTATATCCTGAAGAGAGTAGGAAGTAGGAAGTCGGAAGTACTCAGTACTGTTTACTGCAGTACTTCGTACTGAAAAGAGTACTGAGTACTCCGTTTCCCGTACTTCAGACTGCAGACTTCCTACTTTCTACTCAGTATCTCCAATGCCCCGGCCTCGGCGCGTAGCCAATCGGCATCGGCCAGCAACGACCGTTGGAGCGTTGGATCTTTACGAAACCGACGATAGGCGCGCGCGCGCGACACCACGCGCTGCACGCGATCACCGTAGCGCCAATCGATGCTGGCGGACGGGATCAGCGTGAGAAGAAATCCCAGTGCCCACCACGGGCCGAACGCCATCCCCACGGCGGTCGTGAGCACGAGGTACGCAGTCATCACCATCGCAAACCCCACGATGAACGTGCGCATAGGCGGTTCATCGAGCGCCTGCACGTTGCGAAGCGCCAGATACCGCGTGATGCGAATCGGAACGACGTGCGTCAGTCGCCCCCACACACTGATTGGTACCAGTACCGCCGCGACAGCCGCCTCCCGCACCACGAAGCGTGCGCCGAGCGACGCGGATAGGTCGATTGTCAGGTCGTGTACATCGAGGCGCGCGGCGGCGAGTGCCTCTCGAAACGCCCGCAAGCGCCCTTCGAAGGCATCAATGCGAGCCGACACGGTCACGTCAGCCAACGCCCGCAGTGCGTCCTGCGCCCGTTCGATGCGACGGACCGTGGCCATCGTGCGCGCCAGTGGAGGTGCGCCTTCGTTGACGCTGATTTCCGGTTCCACCAACGCCACCAGCGTTTCGGAAAGCAATTGAATGCGCTCAGCGTCGGCGTGACTCTCGAAGTTCAGCGTGACAGTGCGCAGCCGCTGCTCGATCAACTCGGTCAGTGTGGTCACGGTTGACGGACTGTTACCAAGTGCGTCCACGTCGATCGGCTCTCCAACCAACAACCGTATGCGTGTCCGCGGTTCCTCCTTACGCTCGAACAGAAGTCCCACCGGCACGATACGAATGCTGCGGACGCCGCGTTCGTCGCGCGCCATCAACGCCATCCGCGCGAGACCCGTGCGGATGGGCGCCAGGAAGGGTTCGTCGTGTGTCTTGCCTTCGGGAAACACCACGATGCACGATTGTTCGCTCAGCGCATCGGCGACGGCGGCAAACGATGCCGCGTTGCGGGTTGCATCGGGCGCGGCGTCAGCCAGTGTTACGTCGCCAGGCGAAGACCGTTCATCCGCCGATCGACGCAGTGGCACCACGCCGACCGTGCGGAGGAATCGCGCAGCGATTGGATTCCCGAACAGCGTCGCCTTGGCCGTGAATCGAACGCGCCGAGGCGACGCCCAGGCCACGACCATCGCGTCGGTGAGTGAATTCGGATGATTCGCCGCCAGGAAGACCGGCCCCTCACGCGGAATGCGCTCCAGATTGGCGATGCTGAGTGATCGGTAGTACCAGTGTAACGCGATACCGACGATCGGCTTAAGCGCTTCGTACAGCACGCGGATGTTGACGGTGAGTGAGAAAGGTGTCAGCTCGCAAGCGTTTTGGTGGTCGCGTCGGCGGCACGCGCCGCCCGCTCACCCTCCGGAACGTTTACGAAGGCCAGCACAGCGCCGCCCACAAGGAAGAACCCGATCACCCACAGGATCGCCACTCGACTGCTGCCACTCTGTCCAACGGCCACGGCAAAGACCAGCGGACCCAGAATACCGCCGAACTTTTCGAACACGGAGTAGAAGCCAAAAAACTCCCCACTCTTGTGCTTCGGAATCATGTTCGCGAAGAGCGATCGACTGAGCGCCTGCGTGCCGCCTTGCACCAATCCGACCAGGCAGGCAAGGATGTAAAACTCGCGGGTGGTGTTGATCCCGTACGCGAAAATGCAGATCCCCGTGTAAACCAGGAGTCCCAGAAAGATCGACCGCTTCGTACCCAACTTGCCGGCCAGCGCGCCAAAGCCAAACGCGAAGGGAATCCCGATGAACTGTACCAGCAGAATGGCCGTAATCAGGTCCTTCTGTTCAATCCCGATTTCGCGACCAAAGGCGGCCGCCATCTTCACGATGGTCTGAATACCATCGTTGTAAATGGTGAACGCCAGCATGGCGAGCGCGGCCTGCTTGTAGCTGCGCAGCTCGCGAAGGGTCTCACCCAGGCGCGTGAACGCCACGCGGAGCGGATTGGCGCTCACCGTCTCGTCGGCTTCGATCGTGCGCGGTGGTTCCGGAACACGTCGCAGTACGGGCAGGGAAAACAGCAGCCACCACACGCCAACTGAGAGAAACGCCAGTCGAGAGGGAAGGGTCGCCTGTGAAGGCGTGAGCCCCTCGCCCGACGGCAATCCGAACCCGCCCGGGTTGGTGATCCACGCGAGGTTGAGCGCCAACAGCAAACCGCCGCCGATGTACCCCAGGGCGTAGCCGGCGGTCGAGACGCGATCCATCTCGTCTTCGGTTGCAATGTGCGGCAGCAGCGACTCGTAGAACGTCATGCTGCCAGTCGCACCGGCCATTGAGAGCACGAACAGGATGGAGGCAAACAGCAATTGTCCATGCTGTATGAGGAACATGAGTGCCGTGGCCGTTACGCCCAACAGCATGAAGCCCACGAGAAAGCGCTTCTTGGCCGCCTTATAGTCGGCGATGGCACCCAGAATCGGCGCCAGCACCGCGATGAAGACCGCGGCAATCGTGTTCGCGACGCCAAGTGCCTGCGTCCCTTGCGCCAGAGTCATACCGTCGGCGGCGACCGTCAGAAAAAAGAGCGGAAAGACGGCGGTGGAAATCACGGTTTGCATCGACGAGACGGCCCAGTCATACATCGCCCAGGCGCGCAATTCGGGGCGGTGCAGTCCAAGCGTGTTCAGAATGCCACGGGGAGCCGATGCGGCAGAGGCCATGGGACGTCTCGTATTGGAAGGGGAACTGCAGCAGATTAGTGTCTGTGTCGAACTCGCATTTGTCCACCACGTCACGCGACGTACTTCGGTCCGCCGGCCAACGGATCATGCTGCTCGTGCTGAGTGTGTTCCTCAGTGCGCTGGCCTGCGATCGCGGCCCTGCGCCCGGGGTTCCAGACTCCGCACAGGCCACGCCCGTTAACGGTACGGAAACTCTGCCCTCGTCGGTCGTCGCCGCCAGTGGCTGGAACGCCGAGGCTGGGTCGTACGTGGTGCTGCCGACGGTCGACGGCGGAATGACGGCAGGCTCGTTGCTGCGTCCGGAAGCGACGGAACTTACCGTCGGCGATACCGTGGGGCTCACCGCGGCACTCGGTGATCAGCGGCTGGAGCTGTTCGCTCGCGGGGGGCTCGTAGGGACCGCTCGGCTGCGCGTCGATGCGGCCCCAAAGGTCGAACTGGGATGCACCGCGTGGCCGGTGGCGCGCCTGACCTTGGTCGAGGGAGCTACAAGTGTGCCGTGGACAGCGGCGTTTGCAGCGGGGCGTGTCAAACCCATTGCGCTCGACTCCATCGAAGGGCTCTCCCCGCGCGACTCGGCGCGTCTGGCAGTCGACCTTGCCCGACTGGCCTCCGGCTTGCCACACGATACCGTCGCCACATTTCGGGCGCTGCCGTTTGTCGTACTGCGCGCCTGGCGTACGAAGGGACTCGATACGGAATTCGTCGTCGCCACATTGGCGCGGCGCGTCAATCAGGAAGACGCACCCAAAGAGGAGCGACTTGTTCTGGTGATCGACCAAGCGGGAGCGGATGCGCGAAAGTGGACCGTCGCATGGCATGAGCGCGCGTCGGGCAGCGAAGACGAACTGGTCGTTGCGGAGCCACTGTTGGCCTTCCGCACCGGCCAGTCGACCGACGTGCACCTGTTGTTTGGCCGCGATGATGGCATTGCCCTTGGCGCGGCCGTGCTCACTCGGGGCAAGACCGGGTGGCGAGTCCAGTGGGAAAGCGCCGTTGCCGGCTGCGAATAGCTGACGGTGTTGTCTCCTCGGTGAGGGGTCGCTCGGGCGTGAGTCGGTCGCGCGCAACTCCGTGCGGATCGCCACTGTATCGCATCACCCTTGATGGATCTTCGCCGCGCCCGATGGCCATGGACTTCGGTCGCTCCGGCATGATCAAGCCAGATGATGCCTACTCAAGTGGCGTTCAACTTGGCGGAATTCAACATCGGTGTCCACACCTCCGACGGGAACTGGCTGAGCTTCACCAAGCGTGACGATGTTCAGAACGCCGAGATCTTCGTGCTCGATATGCGGGAAGTGAACGTCACGCGCAATCCGTTCAACGATACCAGGGGCATCATCATTGCAACCGGCAGCTACAACCTCAACGGCGGCACGATCCGCACACTGGGCTCGCTGGTGATCACCTACGATCCCACCCGACTGAATAACTACCGCGTGAACATCGAGAACCTTGGCGTACCGCCCGACGTGTGGGTGAAGAACACGACGTAGGACGAACTCAAGCGGTTTGATCGCGAGCTCAAGACCGCTATTGAAGAGGCGGTGAAGATGCGGAAGGCGGGCCGCCGAAGAAGATTACGAGTGAGAACTGATCGCCGGCTGGGCAGGTATTTGAAGACGGGAGAACGTTTTTCCGTCTTCAAGAACCGCACGCGGTAGAAATCAGTCGGCGCCGTGAATACGTTCCGCTCCTATGACCGAACCGCTTGCTCCCGCTCTTGTCGCGCGTGTCGCGACTGAACTTTCGATCAACCCGCTGCAGGTGCGCAGTACACTGGCGCTCTTCGCCGAGGGCGCGACGCTGCCATTCATCGCACGCTATCGCAAAGAAATGACGGGGGGACTGGACGAAGTGCAGCTGCGCGATGTGCGGGATCGTGGCGACTACTTGCACGAGATGGAGGGACGTCGCGCGGCGATCCTCAAGAGCATCGATGAGCAGGGCAAGCTGGACGACGTGCTCAAGGCGTCCATCCTTGCCGCCGACACCAAGCAGGCGCTGGAAGACCTCTACTTGCCGTTTAAGCCCAAGCGGCGCACACGCGCGATGATCGCCCGTGAACGTGGCCTTGAGCCGTTGGCGGAGTCGCTCTGGGCCGGTGTGCTTGATGACGCCGCGCTTCTCGAACTGGCGATCGCCTACGTACTGCCGGAAGTGGACGGCACGCCGTCTGACGTACCGAGCGCCGAAGCGGCAATGCAGGGCGCCCGCGACATCGTCTCGGAGCAGGTGGCGGAAGACGCCATCGTTCGTGGTTGGGTGCGTGAAGTCACGCGCGCCAAGGGTGTGGTGAAGAGCACCGTGATCGCGGAAAAGCGCAGCGACGACTCGAAATTCAAGGACTACTTCGAGTACGCCGAATCCCTGGGCACCATCCCCAGCCATCGCATGCTGGCCATTCGTCGAGGCGAAGCCGAGGGCGAGCTGTTCTGGCGCGTTGAGGCGCCGATCGACGAGATCCAGACGCGACTGGCCCGTGAGCTCACGGGTTCCCGTCGCGGAGTGCAACAGTTGACGCTGGTGTCCGCCGATGCCTACAAACGACTGCTTGCACCGGCGATCGAAGTGGAATTGCGCGTGGAACTCAAAACGCGCGCCGACGAAGAGGCGATCACGATCTTCGGTCGTAATCTCGAGCAGTTGTTGCTCTCGCCGCCAGCCGGTGAGAGACGCGTGGTCGGCCTCGACCCAGGCTTTCGCACTGGGGTGAAGGTGGCCGTAGTGAGCGCCACGGGTGCCTTGGTACACACCGACACACTGTATCTGCATCAGGAAGACCGTTTTGCCGGCGCCATCTGCGCGCTGGTGGCACGGTTCACGCCCGAACTCATTGCCATTGGCAACGGCACCGCCAGTCGCGAAACAGAAACCCTCACCAAGGCGGCGCTGCGCGAGCTTGATGCGACCGACAACGGCGAGCGACCGCAGGTCGTGGTGGTCAACGAGGCCGGCGCGTCGGTGTATTCGGCAAGCGACCTGGCGCGCAGCGAGTTCCCCGAGCTCGACGTGTCGTTGCGTGGTGCGGTGTCGATTGCGCGGCGCTTGCAGGACCCGTTGGCCGAACTGGTAAAGATCGATCCCAAGTCCATCGGCGTGGGCCAGTATCAGCATGACGTGAACCAGTCGCGCCTCAAGCAGCGACTCGACGACGTTGTCGAGAGCTGCGTGAATCGCGTCGGTGTCGAAGTGAACACGGCTTCCGCCGCGTTGTTGGCGTATGTGGCGGGCATTGGTCCGGGACTCGCACAGTCGATCGTGACGTTGCGCGATCAGCGCGGACGCCTGGCGTCGCGCGCTGATCTCAAGGACGTACCGCGACTCGGCGCGAAGGCATTCGAACAGTCGGCAGGTTTCTTGCGCGTGCGTGGCGGAGCGAATCCACTCGACGCGAGCGCGGTGCACCCGGAGCGCTACGCGTTGGTCCAGCGCATGGCGTCCGACCTTGGCGTCGACGTGAGCACGCTGGTTGGCACTGACGCCTTGGTGGATTCCATCGAACTCGCCAGGTACGTGAGCAGCGAGGCGGGCATGCCCACGCTGCGCGACATTGTCGCGGAGCTCAAGAAGCCGGGACGAGATCCTCGCGCGGCGTTCGAGCCGCCGGCGTTTCGCGATGATCTCACCAAGCCATCCGACTTGCTGCCCGGTATGGTCCTTGAAGGTGTGGTAACCAACATTGTCGCATTCGGATGCTTCGTCGATGTCGGCGTGCACCAAGACGGGTTGGTGCACGTGTCTCAGTTGGCCGATCGCTATGTGAAGGACGCGAACGAAGTCGTGCAGGTCGGACAGCGAGTGAAGGTCACGGTGCAAAGCATCGATCTGGCGCGCGGTCGCATCGCGCTGAGCATGCGGAGGGATGGTGGCGCGGCGGGTGCGCCAAGCGGCGGTTCGGCAGGCACGCGCGGTGACGTGCGCGCCCACGGGGGCGGGGGTAGGGGGGTGGCGAACACGCCGGTGCGCACGTTGCCGAGCACGCCAGCATTTGTTCCGGCGAAAGGTTCTGTGGCACCGAACGGGATGCGGTTCAAGTAGCGCTGCCCTGTCGAAACGCTTCCATCGACCCCACCGTAGAGGGATGGCGCGTCGGTTCGCGCGACATTGAATCCTCGTAAGCCGCCTCCTCTCTCCTCGCCGTCCGACTCTCTCATGACCACCCGCCGAGACTTCATGAAGCAGGGCGGCGCCGCTATCGGCGCCTCGCTGTTCGCCGGCACTGCGCTGACCGGTATCCCTCGCTTGTTGTCGGCCGCTCCCGCGCCCACTTCGCGTGCGCTCGACACATTCCATAACGCGCTCGAGGTCAAGGAACTGATGACCGCAGCGTTGGGTGCCGCCAAGTCGGCCGGAGCCAGCTACGCCGACGTACGCTGCAGCCGTCAACGACAGAACTTCGTATTCACGCGCGAACAGCAGATTCAGCAGGTGGTCGATACCGACACCATCGGACTCGGTGTGCGTGCACTGGTGGATGGCACGTGGGGGTTTGCTGCAACCCGCATTCTCACCAACGATGGCGCTGCTGCCGCCGCGCGGGAGGCGGTCGCTATCGCAAAGGCATCGCGGGTCGCGCGCGACCGTCCGGTCGAATGGCTGCCCTCACCCGTGATTTCGGATGGGTACTGGAAGAGCGCATTCACCACCGATCCGTTCGATATCTCGGTGGAAGAGAAGGCCGACCTGCTCATCAAGGCGAACACGGCAGCGATGAAAACGAAGGGTGTGCAGTTCGTCTTCAGCGGTTTCTTCTTTGTAAAGGACGAGCGCAACTATGCCAATACGGATGGCACGTTCACCAGGCAAGACGTTGTACGCTCATGGCCAACGCTCCAGATCACCGCAGTTTCCGCCGATCGCACGGACTTTCAGAATCGCTCCAACGTGGTGGCGCCTGCCGCCCGTGGCTGGGAGTACATCCTCGCCAGCGATCTGGTGGGGAACGCGCCCAAATGGAGCGAGGAAGCCGCTGCCAGGCTCACCGCAAAACCCGTCGAGGTGGGGCGCTACGACCTCGTGCTGGATCCCGCCAATCTGTGGCTCACGATTCATGAAAGCATCGGACATCCCACCGAGCTCGATCGTGCGATGGGTTTCGAGGCGAACTATGCCGGTACCAGCTTCGTCGCGCCACCTGAAAAGATGCTGGGGCAGCTCAAGTACGGCCCGTCGATGCTCAACATCCAGGGTGATCGCTCGCAGGTTGGTGGACTCTCCACCATCGGTTGGGATGACGATGGCGTGCAGCCCGACGAGTTTCTGATCATCAAGAACGGCATGTTCAACGACTATCAGACGACCCGCGAACAGGCGCCTTGGCTTCGCTGGTGGTACGAAAAGAACGGACGCCCCGTGCGATCACACGGCTGCGCATTCGCGCAAGGATGGGACAACGTACAGTTCCAGCGGATGCCCAACGTGTCGCTGTTACCAGGTGAGCGCGACCTCAAGATCGATGATCTCGTCAGCGCCACCGACCGTGGCATACTCATTTCGGGCGACGGCAGCTTCTCCATCGACCAGCAGCGCTACAACGCGCAGTTCGGCGGACAGACGTTTCACGAGATCAAGAGCGGCAAGATCGTTGGCGTCCTCAAGGATGTCGCGTATCAGATTCGCACCCCGGACTTCTGGAACGCACTCGACATGATCGGCGGCAAGTCCAGCTACACACTCGGCGGCAGTTTCTTCGACGGGAAGGGTCAACCGGCACAGGTGAACGCGGTCAGCCATGGCGCGCCGCCAGCCCGCTTCCGCAACGTCAACGTGATCAATACCGGGAGGAAAGCCTGATGTCGCGCAGTGCTCCAGGCGCCATTCTCACGCGTGAAGAAGCGCAGGCGATTGTCGAGAAGGCGGTCAAGTGGTCCAAGGCCGACGCGGTCGATGTGCAGGTCAATACATACACCCAGGGCAACATCCGCTTTGCCGACAACCAGGTGTCGACGGCGGGTTCTACCACCGACGCGCAACTCGGCATTCAGAGCGCGTTCGGCCCGAAGCACGCAGTGGTCACGACAAACGACCTGTCCGACGACGCGATCAGGCGCGCGGTCGAACAGAGTGAACGGATTGCTCGGCTTGCGCCGGATGATCCGGAAGTGATGCCGCAGTTGGGCGCGCAGCAATACGCACCAGTCAACGCCTGGTTCGACAGCACCGCCAATCTCTCCGCAGACGATCGGGCGAAGGCCGCATTGATCGCCCTCGAGATGGCGCGCAAAGCGGGCGATGTGAAAGCAGCGGGGTACCTCGTCAGCGGCGCGGGCGCACTGGCCATTGGCAACAGCACCGGGATGTTCGCATATCGTCGCAATACCAGCGTGAACTACACACTCACCGTGCGCACGTCCGATGGCACCGGTTCTGGCTGGGCGGCTGCCGATCACCCCGACTGGGCGCAGCTGGACGCGCGCCGAGTGGCCGATCGCGCGGTGCAGAAGGCCATGGCGTCGCGCAAACCGGTGGCGCTCGAGCCGGGTCGCTATACAGTGATTCTTGAACCGCAGGCAGTGGGTGATCTGGTGCAACTCATTTCCAACTACGCCGACGCGCGGAGTGCCGACGAAGGGCGCAGTCCGTTTGTGAAAGAGGGCGGTGGCAACAAGGTCGGCCAGAAGATCGCCGACGAACGCGTGACGATCTATTCGGATCCGTCGGACCCGCAGCTGTTGGGACAACCCTGGGACTTCGAAGGCATGCCGATCGGTCGTCAGGTCTGGATTGAGAGAGGCATCCTGAAGCAGCTCATCTACTCGCGCTTCTGGGCAAAGAAGCAGGGAAAAACGGCAACCGGTGGCCCGACCACATTCAAGATGGCAGGCGGCACACAGACCCTCGACGACCTGATCAGAGGCACGACTCGCGGTATTCTCGTTACGCGGCTGTGGTATCTGCGCGAAGTCGATCCGCGCACGATCCTCTACACGGGACTCACACGGGACGGCACGTTCCTGGTGGAGAACGGCAAGATTACCAAGTCGCTGCGCAACTTTCGATTCAACGAGTCGCCGCTGTTCGTGCTCAACAACATCGAGGCGCTCGGACAGACCGAGCGCCTCGCAGGAACGGAACAAGGTGGTGATGTCGTAATGCCATCAATCAAGGCGCGCGATTTCAATTTCACGAGTCTGTCGGAGGCAGTCTAAAGGAGTAGGAAGTAGGAAGTCGGAAGGGGGAAGTACTGTTTACTGCAGTAAGAAGTACTCTCTACTGCAGTAAGAAGTACTTCCTACTGC
>JANMRE010000745.1:0-14587 GCA_031370885.1 Gemmatimonadaceae bacterium | reverse complement strand
GCCATCGAAATCAAAGCGACCCGCACCGTAACCAATGATCATCTGAAAGGGCTCAAGGCCCTCGCTGACGAACAGCACTTTCAACGCTACGTGTGTGTGGCGATGGTGGATCGGCCGCGAACAGTGGACGGCATCACCGTCATACCGTGGCGTCACTTTTTCGATGCGCTCTGGGCTGGCGAGTATCGCTGAAGCGCTCGTTGCCGAGCATCGCACGGCCGCGATACGCCCGCTGCGTCTTCGGCGCGACGCCGCGCACGCGTTTGACATTCCCCACCACGTCATCCGTTGAGCGACGCTCGCAGTGCTTCGGCCTCGCCGAGCGAGAGTTGCATGCCCATCGCGCGGAACGACGCGATGGCGTCATCGAGCAACACGCGGGCCTGGTCGTGATCGCCGGGGGCGGCGCGGCGCAGCAGCATCCATGCGTACCACTTCTGCACCGCGGGTTTCCCGAGCCGGTCCCCGATCTCGTCGACGAACGCCAGCGCCGAGCGGAAGTGGCCTTCGGCGACGTCCCAGTTGCCGGCGGCGGCGGCGAGGCCCGCCAGGCGCTCGACGGGCTGGAGTGGCCCGACCCGCGTGAAGGGCGGCATCCCTTCCATCTCGTAGCAGTGTCCCGTCACGCACAGCGCGCGTTGCGCGCGCGCTTCGTCCATGATGGTTGTGCTCAAGCGCGTCTTGCCCACGCCCGGCTCGCCCCCGATCAGCAGCACGCCGCCCTTCCCCGTGGCGAGCCGCGCGAGAAACGCGCCAGCGTCGAGTTCCTTCTCGCGACCAATGAGCGGCACGCGTGACGGCGGCGCGGCCGCACCGTGCACCACCGACATCGCCGCCGCCGACTCGGCAACCGAAGAACCGGACAGCTCCGCCAGCAACGCCGCCCCGAACTCGCCGATCGTCGCATGGCGCTCGCCGGGATCGCGCGCCAGCGCACGCGCCAACACGAGATCGACCATCGGCGGCTCAGTCGCGCGCTGCATCGTCACGCGCGGCGCGTCCTCGGTCAACCGCTTCGCCATTAAGGCCTGCGCATTCGCGCCCGCAAAGGGCGGCGCGCCCGAGAGCATCTCGAACAACACGCAGCCCAACGAATACAGATCGCTTCGCCCGTCCAACTCTGCGTCGCCCAACATCTGCTCGGGACTCATGTACGTCGGCGTGCCGAGAGCGAAGCCGGTCTGCGTCAACTTTGGGTCGCGTGACGTGGCGGCGAGTGCGATGCCGAAGTCCGCGACTTTCGCGTAGCCACCGGAGAGCAGAATGTTTTCCGGCTTGATGTCGCGGTGCACCACGCCCTGCGCGTGCGCGTAGGCCAGCGCGTCCGCCACCTGCGCCGTGAGACGCAACGCGTCGGCCAATGGAAGCTGGCCCTCGCGTGTCATCCGGTCGCGCAGCGATTCGCCGTCCACGAAGGGCATCACGTAGTACAGGAAGCCGTCGCGTCACCGGAGTCGTGCAGCGCGAGGATGTGCGGATGGTCGAGCCGCGCGGCGATCTTGATCTCGCGCAGGAACCGCTCGGGCCCCAGGGCCTGCGCCAACTCGGCGCGCAACACTTTGAGCGCGACGCGACGGTCGTGCTTGAGATCGTGCGCGACGTGAAGCCCGGATCCTTTCCACAGGCCGCCCAGCAGATTGCCGCGAGCGGGAATTGCCGATGCAATTCCAGAATGTCGATGTAGTCGCGTGTTTCCGTGCGCGCGGCAAGGGTGAGTGCCTTGTTCGTCGCCGCGTCGAAGTGGTGCAGGCGCCAACCGAGCTGCGGATCCTGGACGATGGGAAAGAAGCGGAAGGCGGAATCGGCCGCCCAATCGATCGCCGGCACCTCGCCGGACTCGGACCGCACGCGGGCGGTTCGGAAGGTCGCTTCGCGCGTCCATTCATCGAACCGGGGCGCCGGCTCGATGTCGAAGTGGGCACCGCGCAGACTCTCGACGTCTGCTTCGCTGGCCCGCACCACTTCACCGGCGACGTCGTGGAAAATGTCGAAGTCGCGCGAATAGCGCGGTGACGAGTCGGCCGCTTTCGCAATGATGCCGCCCGCGAAGTGACTCTCCGGCGATCGATTCTTCGCGAGAACCGCTAGGACGGATTTTTGAAATTCGCTGAGAGGCATTGGTCGAGCTGCTGAGCGGCCGTCCACGCCTCTCGGTTCCCGTACTTCCGAAGGTTCTGCACGACGAGCCGCACGTCATCAGCAGAGGCGAGACGCACATCAGGACGCCAGAACCAGAAACATTCCGGAAACTGTGCGACCAGCGCGGCCGCCGATGCAAGCAACGTCGAAAGCGCAGAGTCGTTCGCGTCGACCGGTGCAATTGCCGGAGTGTTCATCGGGTAAGCATACGGCGAATTTGGTGCGAGCAACGAGCATCCGTGGTGAAGCGCCCGATGGAGTAGCGCCCGGCGAGGGCGGCGCCCGAGAACGAAGGCATTTCGTCCGACATCGAAGTCGAATACTCGTCGGCCGACGCTGATTGGCTCCCTAACGTTGAGCCGCAAGCCGCGTGAGCACACGTCTTGTCGGACGAGAACAACCGTTGCGCGCCGATAGGCGGCTGCAACGTTTGTCAGGCGCTGCTTGGCGCCTGGAGAAATGCTCCAAGGCGCTGCAATAGACGCCAGTGACGCTCGGGAGAGATTGCGCCAAGCACCCCCAGCAGAGCGTCCGACGGCAGCACGGCCAGAACGCTAAGACGAATGAGCGAAGTCGCCTTGAGTCCGCTGCCGCCGAAGTCCGAATGCAACGGCTCGATAACGTCGTCGAAACCGACGACCTCATGATGAAGTTGCGTGCTCATAACACAGACGAGCCAGTCGCTGAACGGAGGCAGTTGGCGAAGCAAGATCGCCGGGCGTGGCTTGGCGCGTCCATCCGCCTGTGGCAGCGGCGTAAGGGAGAGTGGGACACCCTAAGCTACTTGCGCGTGGTGGAGGCGGCCATAGCGCTGATCGCGTCTGGTGCTGGGCATCGTCGTCGTTTGTGTTCGCGTTGCGCACGGGCGAGGCGCAGCCCGGTAGCATGGTGGTGGCGGAACACTTCGTGGACAAAGTGCGGCGCGCGGGGAAGCGCTGATACTCGGCGTCGCAGGATTGCCTCGGGCCCGTAGTCCGGGCAACGCCAAGCGCCGTTGCACGACCACTCTGCGCGCGCGGCAAGGACGTTATTCCATGACGGTCGCGACCGGCAGCGAAAACCCCGGGAGCACGTCCTCGCCATCCAGCGAGTCGGCAACGCCGAGTAGCGACACCGATCCGTCCGGTCGGAAGATCTGCGCGGTGCGACGCAGGGGATCGACGATCCAGACGAGCGACGTGCCGGCATCCAGCCAATCACCGACCTTCGCAAGGAGCTCACCGGCACGATCCGACGGCGACCGGACCTCGACCGCAATGTCTGGGGCGAACTCTCCGTAGCCATCCGGCCGTGGGCCGGCCCAGCGTTCACGCGACACGTAGGCCACATCGGGCCCCCGCACCGTATCCGGACCGCGTGCGAGTGTGAAGCCCGCGTCGCACGTGACAACCCGACCGCGCGTCGCGGTCGCGCGCGAAGACTCGCGATCCTGCATCAGAAAGTTGCTGAGCGCCACGCCAATGCGCATCGCGCACTCGCCGTGGCGCATGCCAGGGGGCTCGCGAACGACCAAACGCCCGCGCACCAACTCCACACGCTTGTCTGGCATGGGATACACCAGCAGCTCTTCAGCGGTCATCAGGGCGTCGTGAGCGGTCAATCGGCTGGTCTCATGTCTCGCGATCGTTGTCATGCGGCGGACGATACGACGGTGCGTCATCACCGCGTCATCTCAACGCAACAAAAAGCTACGCCTCGCGTTGCGTCGAGTCTACTCGGCCAGCATGTGTGCGGCGTGAGCGTTTTCGCGGGCGTAGACCCTCTCCCTGTCAGCATGGCGGATCGGCGGGCAATGATGTAGCTTTCATGTAGCGAAAATGTAGCTGAACACGCTACCTCGACAGGAGACCACATGTCACAGCCCTCGATCACCTACCGCGACTTGCGCAACACGCCTGGGCGTGTCTTCGAACGTCTCGCTGCCGGAGAGCCCCTGACGCTGGTCGCTGACGGCGCCGGCAAAGCGCTGCTGATCCCGATCACCGACGGCGACGCAGACACCGCCCTTGATGCGTGGCGGCGAGGCCGCGCGCTCCTCGCCCTCGCGCGACTGCAGGCGGGCGCTCGACGCACTGGCGCCGCAGACCTCGGACGCACGGAGATCAACGCGGAGGTGAAGGCCGTCCGTCGCGCTCGCCGTACGCGCGAAGCCGACGAGTAGCGCGCAGCGGTGCGCGTCGTCCTCGACACCAATGTGCTGGTCTCGGCGCTGCTAACCGGTGGCGGCACGGCGGATATGGCCGTGCAACTCATCCTGCAAGGCGCGGCCACGCTGCTTGTCGATTCGCGAATTCTCGCGGAGTACGACGAGGTCACTGCGCGCCCACGCTTCGGGTTCGCGGAGACGGAACGGCGGGCCGTGCTCGAGGTGCTCGAACGGATTGCTGAGCCGGTCGTGTCGAGGCCGCTACGTCTCTCGCTGCCCGACCCGGACGATCGCGTGTTCGTCGAGGTGGCAATCGCTGGGCGGGCCGACGTCATCGTGACCGGCAACGTGAAGCATTTCGTTCCACGTCGCGGCTCACTCGGTGTGGCGGTGCAGTCGCCGAGGGCGTTTGTGGACACGATGCGTCGCTGAACCGGTCTCGTCGACGACGTGGCTATCGTTTTCCCGGAACTGCGGTGGACTTCGACGCGTCGACCGGCGATTCCAGACGCTTCGCCATCTCAGCATAGGCGGCGCGCAACGGCGCCGTCTCGGGCGTGTTCCCTCGCACCATCACCTGCATGGCTCGTGCGATGACCAGCGCGTCCTCGCGTTTCCCAAGCGCTTCCAGGGCGCGGGCTCGCAGCAACAGCATGGCGGGCGAAATCCCAGCAAGTGCAGCCCCGGCCGCGGAGTGGCTCATCCGCGAGCGATGGACATCCCCGGCGCGCCTGGCGATCCGGGGCATGTCGAACGGTGGGTTGCTCGTCACCGGCACCATCGCGCAGCGACCCGAGCTGTTTGCCGTCGCCGTCGCCCACGTGCCGCAAACGGACGGCCTGCGCTTCGAGCGTGGACGTCATACCGCGCAATTCGGGACGCCGTCGAACCCCGCACAGTTTCCATTCCTGTACGCCTACTCGCCGCTGCATCAGCTGAAGCCGAATCGCTGCTATCCCGCGACGTTTCTGACCACCGCGTTCAATGACGAGCGCGTCCCCGCGTGGCACGCCTTCAAATTCGCGGCGGCGCTTCAGGCGGCCCAGAATTGCAACCGGCCCATCGCGTTGCGCGTGGATGCTTCGGGCGGTCACAGTGGACTGCCACAGTCGTTTAGCGAGCACCAGGCGGACATGCTGACGTTCGTCACGCGCGGCGTCGGCATTCGCGTGCTTCCGTAGACGGGTCAGAGTCGAGCGCTCCCCGCAGGCTTGCGATCCCTATCGCTCCACGGGAGTGAGTCGCGTGATCCGCCTACGCACGTCACTCACAACCGGCTGCAGCTCCGGATCGGCGTTCTTCCACAGGGCCACGAACTTGTCGTACAGCTCCACCGCGCGTTTCACATCGCCCTTCGCTTCGTACAGCTCGCCGAGTCGCTTGTAGCTGCCGGCGAGGTTGGCCGCGTCCTAGGCGGCGGAGATGAGTCCTTCTGACCGGTGATACGCGGTGAACTCGGCGATGGCGGAGTCGCGTTGGCCTGCAGCTGATCGGACACCAACCGAAAGAGCGGCGACGCCTGGGGCCGTCGGGGTTTGTAGACGCCGCGCGCCGCCGGCGCCGCGTCGGGCATCCGCGCTCCGGGACCGGGGAGCGCCGAGCTTACGCCCGACTCGGCTGCTGACCGTCACCGTTCCGTTGCGCGACGGGCTGTTTCGACGCAACGTCTGCGTGGCGCAGGCCTATTCGTCGTGCGCCTCACAGACGGAACGCGGCCCGCGTATCCATACGACCTGAGCGAGTTGCTGCTCGCGATCGAAGTGTCGCCACCCAGCAACCCACGACTCGATTTTCACATCAAGCGCGAACTGTATCTGCGCGCTGGTGTCGCGGAGTACTGGGTGCTCATCCCCGACGCGCGCAATGTGACACGCTGGCGTGGACGCAGCGATCCGGGTGAGTTGCGGAGCGAGAGCGTGAGTGATTGCGACCTGGCGCGCATGCCGCACATCTCGCGCGAGATACACCGTCGCCATGCCGCCGCGGCAGACGTCGCGATCGAGGGTGTAGCGGTCGGCGAGGGCGGCCGCGAGATGATCATACGCTGAGGTCACCGTTCGACCGGTACGTTTCCCGCGCGTTGCAACAACTGCTGCCAGTTTACAATCACTTTGATTTTCGGCGGTGTCGCTGGCAGGCCTTTGAGAAACACAAAAGCCTGTCCATTCGGGAACACATCCCAGCCCTGCCCTTCGCCTTCCTTGTTGTAGATGTCCGCGAAGAGCGTGTCGCGACGGACGACTTCAAGCTGACCATGCACTGCAAGCCTGGCCGCCATGATGTGTGTGGGCGAGCGGTAGTAAATCGTGCGACCGTCGGGCGACCATCGCGCCAGAATTCCGCCGCCTACAGATATTGGAATTCGCGCCCCTGGACCAGGAATGGGCCGCAGGTACACCTCGGGCGGTCCAATCTCGTTTGACTGATACACAATCCAATTGCCATCGGGAGAAATGCGCGGGTTGGTTTCGTCGGCCGGGCCCGTGACGAAGGGCTTTAATGACGACAAGGAATCGGTGGGCGCGAGGTAGATGTCACGCGGTCCATCGAGTGTACGTATCGCCGACAATCCACCTACCGGCCCAGGCGCAATCTCGGCGAGGTAGTTGCGCGTGAGAAGCACCGAGTCCGTACCACTGCCATCCCACGGGCGCGATATGATACGTGTTTCTCCCGCCTTGCCATTGAGGTAGAGAATGCGCAGGCCGTCGCGAGACCACGTTGGTCGATAGCTGACGCTGTCCGATGTGAACCGGCTGATTGTGCCGTTTTGGAGATCGAGTATCCAGATATTCCCATTGTTGTACGCGCCAGCCGAAATGCGAACTGCGAGGCGCCGTCCATCCGGCGATGGAGTTGGCTCCGCATAGGCGCGCGACGGAAACACCATCTTGCGTTCGGCACCCCTCAGATCCACGACGACAAGTTCGGTTGTTGGTGCGGCGCTCTGCGAGGTGTAGACCAACCAACCGTTCCGCGCCACCGACAAGTTGGAAGTCGTTGCGAGGTCAGCCATGATGTTATCAAGAATGCGAACTGCAGGACCGGTGACGCCGCGCTTGCCAATGGAGAACGGCGCAGCAAAGGCCATTTCACCGGGCCTCCCAAATATCACATGCCCCGGTGCCGCGAAGTGGGGTGAGAAACCCCGCAACCCGAGTGGCGCAATAGAGCCATCAGCGAGCGAGACCACGGCGATTTCCGCTGAGTCGGCGAGCATAGCCTTTCCGCGCATCAACGTGACGAACGCATGTGTGCTACCCGGCAACACTTCGGGCTGCGTGATGGATTGAACGCCGTGTGCAGTGTCCGGCACGGCAAGGCGCTGTGGATTCTCACCGTCGGCATTAGTGATCCAGAGTTCCGCGCCACGCGTGTACACAATCCGGTTGTCGTCTCCCCAACTTGAGATCGTGGCAACACCGGTTCCGGTCACGATCCCTACGGGTGCTCCACCCCGCACCGAGATCTTCACGAGCTGCTGAGACGTCGAGGTATACAGCAGCCAGTTGTTGTCGGGCGAGAAGGTCGGATACGTCACATTCTCTGCACCCTTCACAATTCGCGACAGTGAATTGTCCGCACTCCTGACGAACAGTGTGCGCGGCGAAGCCGCGGTTCGGATACTGAACGCCATCAGCGACCCGTCTCGCGAGATGGCGACCCGATTTCCGGATGACAGGTTGCTGAGTGCGATTGAGTCTGGTAGCACCACCTCAAACTGGCCAAGCAATGATGCGGGCGGCGGGCGAGTGCCCAACCAGATGGCGGTGGCGGCCGCCATGACCATCGCGGTCCACGCCAGCAGTTCACGCGCACGAATGCGCGACGCACGTGTTGATCGGACATTCGCATTTGCAGCGGCCTGGCGCGAGCCAGCTGGCATGCTCACTGACCGCTGTCCTGCAATTGCCGCTGCAAAATCCGCGGCGGACGCGAACCGATCAGCCGGTAATTTGGCCAACGCGATCATCACCGCAGCGTCCACAAGATCCGGCACAGTCGTGCGCGACGCGGCGAGTGGCGCCGCTTCCGCCGTCAACACCCGGGCGATAATCGCCTGCGCGGTTGGCCCCGTAAACGGTGGCTCGCCCGCGAGCATCTCGTACGTCACAGCACCAAGTGCATAGACATCCGCGCGCGCATCGACCGCTTTATCGCCCATCGCCTGTTCCGGCGCCATGTAGTGCGGCGTGCCGAGGCTCAAGCCGGTTTGCGTCATGCGCTGACCACCCGCGTGTTGCACCGCGAGGGCAATGCCAAAATCGGCGACGAGCGCATGCCCGCCTTGCAACAGAATGTTTTCTGGTTTGATATCGCGATGTATCACCCCGCGTTCGTGCGCGTACTGCAACGCGTCGGCCACTTCGCGCGCAATGCGAACGGCGTCGTCAATTGGCAATTGCGTTTCGCGATCAAGCCGACCGCGCAATGTTTCACCCTCGACAAACGGCATCACATAAAACAACTGGCCGTCGGCGCTGCCACTATCAAACAGCGGCAGAATGTGCGGATGCTGCAAATTCGCCGTCGTTTTTATTTCCGCAAGAAACCGCTCGGCGCCCAGTACCGCGGCGAGTTCCGGATGCAACACCTTGATCGCCACCTGGCGCGCATGTCGCACGTCGCGCGCGAGATACACCGTCGCCATGCCGCCGCGGCCAAGTTCACGGTCGAGCGTGTAACGGTCGGCGAGGGCGGCAGCCAAGGTTTCGGTGATGGAACTCACGGTGCCCAAGCTGCCACACGGGCGCCAATCTGGCGAGGCCTATCCGGGCCAGATTGACGGCTTGAGCGTGGTCAGGAAGGTCTCAACTGGCCAACACAGGATACCGTCGACTTCGAGTTTGTCCGCTCCGCGATCGGCGCCACGCCGCGATAATGCGCTGCCCCTCTGTTTCGCTCCATGCACGAAGCTTCGCGATCCGCTGCACCTCTCCATCCAACTTTTCCATCGCCCCTCCTCTCGTTGTCCGTGAAAACCGCCGAACGAGAAAAGAATCGCGACATCACTCCGCTAAGAACACATGGGAAAACCGGACGGATACACTGATAACGTCGAGCTGAACACGGGCGGCATCATGCTCGCTTATCCGAAACGGCGAGACGGTTTGCCCCGAAGGACCAACCGCTTCGAATACTACTTCGTTGCCACGAGACGTCACGCCACCAGCGGTGGTGGTGACACTGATCTCAAACGGGAACGCCTGCAAGCCCGTCACGTACTCAGATACTCGCGACGTGCGCGTACCCAGACTTGTGTCCTGCCGCTTTGCATTGCCGCTTTGCATTGCCGCAGCTTTGTAGCGCCTCGCACCGACATTTCGATATCGAGCATCGCCGCTGGTCACGAGTGCCGCGGCGGGCAAGTATTGCGAATCCCCTCCGCAAAGCGCTCGACAACGAACGGATCCTTGAGCTCTGCCGTCGTCGGACGATAGGACGGGGCGCACAGCGGGACGGAACAGGTCGATCCGACTGGGGGAGTGGCAGGCGTGTCACCGCAGGCGACGATCAATCCGAAAGTCGCGAGCGTAAGCCCGCTGCGCGCGTGGAATTTCATACGGTACAGTCCCGAGGTGATGACCCCATCGGTAGAGGTAGAACACGTTCGTTACTGTATCGCAATCAACGCGAGGCTTTTGCGACTGAAGCCGCCAGCTCCGACGTGGGTTTATCGAGGCGCCCAGTGCCGTTTTTCATCCCAGCCTCGGGCATCGTTGCCTTGGCTCAAGTCACCCCTTCGTCGTCGGCTGGCCGCGAGTGGGTGGCGTCGCACGGCCGCTCGCTACGGCTTCCCGCCCGTCAGACCGCTACGCTTCGTACACCGTCTCCCCACCGACAACCGTGGGGACAATGGCAATGTCTTTGATGGCGTCCGCTTTCGCGGTGTGTGGATCGTCGGCCAGCACCACAAAATCCGCCAATTTTCCCACCGCGATGGGATGCCCATCAGCGGCGCGAACGGACCCGGGCTGAAGTCCGAGCCGGCGGCCGAATGAATGCCGGCATCGAGCGGCGTGCGAAAGGCCATGCTGCGCTTCATCAGGGCTTCGCCGCAAAACGGGAACTTATCGTTGTTATAGTAGGCGTAGGTGGTGAACATCGACGGAATCGCGTCCAGCGCTTTCATGCGGCGGACCAAGTTGTCGTTGATCAGCGTGCAATGCGTGATCCTGGGGCGCGCATTCGCGCGCGGCACCTTGGCCAGCGCGGGTTAGTGGAAGATTTGCTGCCGAGTGACGTCACCGATTCCACGTTGCGGTCTACTGATTTCACGCTGACGAGCACGACAGCGGCAAATGGCCGGATCACGATTCGATTGACCGCCAGCGGTGCGGGCTCGCACCGCTTTGCCCTGCGTGCCGACAACCTTCGTGTGCCCTCGCCGTTGCGAACCATGGTGCTGCGAGCCGGAGTGCCCACGACGGTCGAATGGACCGCGCAGCGTATGAAAACTGACGCCCCGTGGACGGTTGTCGTGGTGGAGGATGGTCAGGTGTCTCGGCGACGCGAGTTGTTCGTGCCCTGGTTCTGCGACTGTATAGTCTGCGCCCTATGGCGTCACCTTCCCCTGCAGCCGTTCCTTCACGAACTCCACCCACAGCCGCGTGCGCTCCCGTTGCATGACAGGGTCGGTCGGATTGTGCGTGCGGCCGGGAAAGGCGAGGAACTTCGACTCGACGCCCATGTCCTGCAGCGCCCGATACAGCGCCAGGGCCTGCGTGGGCGGCACACGGAAATCCTCCATGTGCGACATGATGAGCGTGGGGGTGCGCATGTTGCGCGCGTAAGTGATGGGCGACTGGGCGACGAGCTTGCGGCGCCCGGCCTCGGTCCACGGTGAGCCGCCGGTGAGATAGCGCCAGTTCACGTTGCCGTCGGCCAAGTTGTACTGGTCCTCCCAGTCAGTCACGGGCGCGCCGGCCATCGCGGCGGTCCACTCGTTGGGGTAGTTGCCGATCATCCACGACGTCATGAAGCCACCGTACGACCACCCGGTTACCACGGTGCGGGTGCGATCGACGTACGGCTTGCCGCGCAGCATCGTTACGCCGCTCATGACATCACGCCCGGGGCCGGCGCCGGCATCGCCCGCGATGGCCGACTGGTAGGCGTTGCCGAGGTTGTCGCTGCCACGGTAGTTGGGCTCGAAGACGATGGCGCCGTCGGCGGCGAGGAGCTGGGGCGTCGACGAGAAGCCCAGCTTGGAAGAGGCCGTCGGTCCGCCATGGATGTAGAGCACGAGCGGATACGTGCGGCTGGCGTCGAAGTCGGGCGGATACGTCACGACCCCGTCGGCCTCGAATTTGTCCGAGCGCCATGTCACGCGTTCCGTGCGGCCCAGCGCCACGGAGCTGGTCCACGCATTGAACGAAGTCAACGCCTTTGGCGTCGCGGTCGCCGAGGTCATCACGTACAACTCGGCCGGCCCGCGCGGCGAGGTGGCGGTGAAGACGAAGACACCATCCTTGCTGCGTTCGATGTCGGCGCCGAAGCCGCCGGTGAGCACCAGGTCGCCCAGCGGCAGGCGCTGCGCCGCGCCGGAGAGCGGCTGGATCCAAGCGGCCATCGTCGTCTGGTCGGCCGCGGCAACGAGCATCCCCGATCCGTCGGCGAGCCAATCGGCGCGCAGGATATGCCGGTCGAGCGCGCGGGTGATGCTGCGTGGTGTGCCGCCACCAACCGGCGTGACGTACACTTCGGTGACAAATCCGCCTTGCCGGTTGCGGTCGCGCGGCTGCAGGAACGCGATGGTGCGGCCATCGGGCGACCAGAGGGCGAAGCGCTCAGACGTCTGCATGCCGGTGAGCGACTTCACGGCACCGGTCGCGACATCGACTACCGCGATGTGCGTCGAGTCGCTCTTGCCGGTCTGCGGGGCGACGGTGCGTGCGAACGCGATCTGCGCTCCATCGGGTGACCAGCTGAGCGGCGACGGACCGCCGCCCGGGGGCAGACTGAACTGCAACGTCCAGCTGCCGGTCGTGACGCGCTTCGCCGTGCCACCCGCGGCGGCCACGGTCCAGATGTGTTGCGGGCGCAGCGTGCGACGCAGAAAGAGATCTTGCGCGCCAACTTCGAAGGTAGTGATGAAGCGTGCCTCTCCTTCCTTGCGCGGCTCTTCGTCGACGGCCGCAAACGCGAACGCGGTGCCGTCGGGGCGCCAGCTGAAGTGTTCGACTGCCGAGGGGTGCGCGGTGACCTGACGCGCCTCACCGCCTTCGCCGACCAGCAGCCAGAGCTGATTGCGCCCTGCGCTGTCGGGCGAGAGAAACGCGAGCCCGCGACCCACGGGCGACCACTTCGGTGAGGACACCGTGGTGCGGCCCGGCGTGAGCATCCGCGGCGTGCCGGCCGGCAGGTCCACGGCCCACAGTTGCGACTCGGTGCGGTTGACCACGTAGTTCGGCCGCGACACCACGAATGCTGCGGTGCGTCCGTCGCTGGACAGGGCCGGGCTGCCCACGCCAACCACCCGGCGGGTGTGATCGAGGGTGAACCGCTCCTGCGCCGGCAGGGCGAGGGGGACTAGCAGGGACGTGAGGAGCCACGACCGGACGAGGGCAGTGCGCATGATGAGCTCGGGAGAAGGGACAGGAGAGACATTACCGTGGCGCGTCGGCGATTCGTAAGCCGCTCGATCAAAGCCCCAGACTTAGAGAACCGCGAACCGCGACATCGCCAACAGAACCATCAGCTTTGCTTCATCACGTTTTCTGGGGATGGGGCCGACTCGCTTCGGAAAACTGAATCAGGAAACTCAGAGGGTCCAATGCAGTCTGTCTGGGGCCGGCGCCCAGAACCACGGCCGCGAATGTCTGGATCGCCATAATCGCACCCAGGACATCGCCGATGATCGACTCGCAGCTATTCAGCATACACTTGCGTTCGACTCGCGTTGGCGGCCTCGCGAAAGTACGGATTGCGAATGGATGCGGGGGTGATAAGATCGACCGGTCGTCGGAAGAGCAGCTCAAGATCGTCAGCGAGATCGATGTAGCGATCGGACAATCCCATGGCGTGGTCTCTGCGAAAGGTCACGATAAAATCCAGGTCGCTCGTGGTCTCACTCCACGCGTCAGTAGTCCCGGACCCAAACAATTCGAGTCTTGAAACACCATGCTTGACACAAAGCGCCGCAAGGCTGGAACGCTTCGCATCGAACTCAGCGGCGAGTCTGTGGTTCACTGAGTGAGCTCAGGAGTCGGTGGCGATATGGCCGCAGGACTACTTGGAACGACGTGCGATGCTTACTCCTCAGGCTTCGCTTCGCAGTGCGCAATCACCTATTCTTGATGCGAACCGGAAAGTGCAATTTCCGGAATGGGATCGCAAGGACCAGCCAACACCCGCCCATGCCCGTGCCCATTCCGAATCTCCGCATCACCCTCGCCCTCTCCACGCACGGCCGCCTTACACCCGTTTCCACCGACGACGCGCCCGAATTTCGGTCAAACGGGGAGTGCGTAAAGCAGGTTGCAAGAAGACGCGAAGCATACATTGAAACCACCCATCAGACGCGGACAGTCCATGAGCCAGCTTTCAGAAACGCACTCAACGCCGTCGATTGGCGATCCTGCCTTGGTGGAGATCGTTCGGCGACTCGTGCGGGCCTATCAGCCCAATCGCCTCTACCTCTTCGGATCCGTCGCGCGGTCAACCAGCGGGCCGGACAGCGACTACGACCTGTTGGTTGTGGTGCCTGACGATGTGCCTGCGGAGCGGCGTCAGAGTCGCTTGGCCTACACGGAACTTCGTGGAACCGGAGTGGCGGCAGATGTACTGGTGTGTACGCAGAGCTACTTTAACGACCGTCTGGATCTGAAGGCGTCCTTTCCGGCGACAGTCGTGCGGGAAGGAGTGTTGCTGCATGCCGCGTGAATCTGCCCGTGTCGCCGATACGCGAGCATGGCTCCGGAAGGCCGAGAATGACATGCGGGCGGCTGAACATGACACCTCGGCGGCACCGCCACTGCTCGAGGATATTGTGTTCCACTGCCAGCAAGTTGCTGAGAAGTCGCTCAAAGCATTCTTGACTTGGCACGATAGACCGTTTCGCAAGACGCACAGCCTCGATGTCCGAGGGCTGCTGCAGATTGGTTACGCGCCATAGCGTGCGACCGCGGCACGGTTGAGCATTCGCATTGTACGAGACGGTTTCCTTCGCCTATTCCTGATGCGAACCGGAAAGTGCAATGTCCGGAATGGGATCGCAAGCGCCAGCCAACACCCCTCCCCCGCCCGTGCCCATTCCGAATCTCCGCATCACCCTCGCCCTCTCCCCACACGGCCGCCTCA
>JANMRE010000741.1:0-8754 GCA_031370885.1 Gemmatimonadaceae bacterium | reverse complement strand
CGAGGCCACGTTGTTTCGCGTGGCTGGACAGTTGGAACGGGCGAGGCCGTGGGGGGAGAAAATACCGACGGGGGTGTGAGCGGGTCGCTCTTGAGACGGAAGAATGGAGAATGGAGACGGGAGCCCTACTTACTCCGCGTGGCCCCCGCCAGCTTCCCTATCGCTCCCAAGGTTGTTTGCGCGGCGTTCATCCCCAGTCGGAAATCGGCGTCGCTGAAGGTGGCAAACAGATCGGTGGGCTGATGCCAGTGCGGGTCCCATCCACTGCCAACCTGCGTGCCGCGTTCGTTTTCGCGCAGACTCACCGACGCGATGAGATCCTGAAACGGGCCGGAGTCGGTGTTGGTCATGTGCGGACCAACTTGTGCCGGATAGTCGCTGGCATATTTCGCGTTGGCCGAGTGCAGCGCCCACGCCAACGTCTGCGACTGCGCCGCCATTTTGGAGTTGGATTGAAACTCGATGTTGACGTCGGCTTCCGGACGCTGGTCCTTGGCAATCGTCCCATCAGCCTTGGGCATCCCGTGATCGAACATCATCATGTCATGCTGGATCATGCCCAGCCACTTGGGCTCCGGATATTTGCCCGATCCGGCCGGACTTTCGATTCCCTGGAGCGGTGCGCGCTGCTCGACATAAGCGCGGGCGCCGTTGAGGCCCGACTCTTCATTGTTCCACAGGGCGAAGCGAATCGAACGCTCGGTCTGTATTTCCGGGCTGCTGAAGATGCGCGCCAGTTCCATAACGATGGCCGATCCCGATGCGTCGTCGTTGGCCGCTTCGCCCCAGCCAATGCCGTCCATGTGACCACCCACGATGTACATCTCGTCTGGCCGCGTGGTGCCAACTTTCGTACAGAATACTTCCTGACGCTTACCGGGTGTGGTGGGCTGCGCATTGAGCGCCCGCAGTCGCGCGTCGGGTTGCAACAGCGAGTCGCTGTTCACGCCGGTACGCGTGCGGATGCCGCGCGCACGCCCGCCGCCGGAAGCGGTGGCGGGTTGCGGCGGACGCGCCGTATTGCCTGCGGTAGCGGCGCCAGCGGCGCCCGCGGGACGCGGAGTCGGTGCCGGTGGGTTGTATTCGTACGTGATGCGCTCGGTATTCGTGCATCCGTAGCTCTTGAGCTGCGCTTCGATCCAATCGATCGCCGCCCGATTGCGATCAGTGCCCTGTCGCCGATCGCCAAACTGCGTCAGCCCCTTCACCGTCGCCTTGTAACTCTCGACGTTGAGTCGCGACACCATAACGGCCACCGGATCGGTCGAGTCAATGCCAACAGTCGCATTGGGCAGCGCGCGTGACTGCGCATTCGACGTCGCCGCGGAGAGCATCAGCAGCAGCAGCGAGGTGAACGGGAGTTTCGACCGAGTGGCGGCGATGGCGGTCGGGCGAAGGGAGCAGCGCATGGGATGGACGGGTGCAGGAGGGAAGGAGCGGGCCGACGACCGAGAGAAAGTGCGCGACGGAAACCGCGGCGGCCAGACGGTCAGCAATCGGTTCTACCCCCCATACGCTGGCGGGTGTCCAAGTGCTGTCACCTCGATGGGTGTAGTCCATGCATGATCGTGCACTGGGATTGCTGGCACCGACCGCACTGATGGCCCGCGAGGCTCGGTGGCCACCGCCGGGCCTTCACGCAGCACCACCACCACCACCACTACCACCACTACCACCGCCGACTGACACGCTCCCCCCCACGCCTCACTCATCACGCTTGCGCATCCGCATCGTGTGCATCCATACTCTCCTGTCCTACCGCACAGCCGCATTCGAAGTGATCCTTACCGGCGCATTTGAGTGTTCGGTGACAGACGGCATGGTCGACACGATTGCCGGACATTCCGAGATGGGTCGGACCGAAAAGGAACGGGTACGAAAGAGTGGATATCACCGTATTAAAGGGGGACTTCCGATGGCCATTCTCATATCGGTTTTGATCGTTGGCTCGGTCGGACGCGGCGGGCGAAACCTGCCTGCGGACGTGAAAACCATCCAGGCCCGATTGAACGAACTCATGGGCGCCTCGCGACAACCCTTAGCGGTAGACGGCCTGAACGGCCCCAAGACGGAGGCGATGATTGCCGATTTTCAAAAGTCCGTCGTGAGGGTTCAATGGCCTGATTCCCGTGTCGATCCCAATCAAAAAACGATCGCAGCCTTGAACGACCCGAACTCGGCAACGATCTGGCAAGCGGCGGGCAAGAAAAAGACCATACAGCTGCACTTCCGCAGCATCAGCCTGACCGCTGTCTCCTTCGAGGATCAGTTCCAGGCCGCAGTCAAGGTGTATGCTCAGTACGACATCGGCTTTCGTTTCATTTCCGGGAAGTCGTGCCTGATTTCGGAGACGGATCGCGAGAAGTTCAAACGCGTCGATACGAGCTGCGTAGTGGGAAATGACGAGTGGTCCGTTTTGCAGAAACTGCTTAACGACGTGCCAGGTTCGGATATCTGCGTGTTCTTTGTGGGTAAACTTTGGGACCCGGCGGAGAAGCCAGGCCAAGAGATGTTCCTGGGTTGCGGGGCTTATCGCCCGGGATCACCGGCCTGCGCCGTCGCGGCAAATGCCGGAAAATACGATATGGCCCATGAGGTGGGCCATGTCCTCGGACTTGCGCACGATTCAACGACCGGCAACTTGATGCACCCTACCCAGGCAACCTATCCAATGCTGCCCGTGATCACCTCAGCGCAGCTCGCCACGATACAAAAATCGCCACTGTGTCGATAATCGGAGTTCGCCCTCATGATCGGCGTCAGCGTCGCGGCGCCGCATAGCGATGCTTGCTGTTGACGGGCGCGGTGGATGCTTGCTTCGCTCGCGTTCTATTTCTGATCGCCCGTAACAGACGCCAGCGTTAGCTGGCGAACGTTCTCGAGAAGAGCACACTATTAAAGGACCGCCCATGCGCCACGCCGCCACCCGCCGCATCGCCCTCGCATTCGCGTGCATTCTTGCAGGTATCGCCGGTCTTACCGCACTCGGCCCAAGCCTACAGCCCGCGGCGGCGTTCACGTTCAACAAGATCGCTGACAACGTGTACTTCGCGGTGGGCACGGGCGCACTCACGGTCTTCTGTAACGCCGCGATCATCATCAACGAGAACGATGTGCTGCTCGTCGACACGCACGTGTCACCGGACGCAGCGCAGGCGCTGCTCACCGAACTCAAGACACACACGAACAAACAGGTGCGGTATGTGGTCAACACGCACTATCACTTCGATCATTCGAGTGGCAATCAGATCTATGGTCCGAATGTCGAGCTTATCGGACATGACTTCACCCGCGAGAAGCTCGCCGACGGCTCATCGCTTCGTGGTGCGGGATACGATCGATTCATTGGCACGGTGCCCGGTACCATCGCGCGTCTCCGGCAGCAACGTGATACGGCCAGGGACGCTGCTGCGAGAGCAACACTCAATCAACGCATTGCAACGCAGGAAGAGTTCAAACGTCAGACCGACACGATTCGCGCGACACCGCCGACCGTTTCGTTCGATCACACCATGACGCTGTACCGCGGTGGGCGCGAGATCCGTCTCTACTTCGTCGGCCGTGCACACACGGGCGGGGACGTGTTCGTGTTCCTTCCGAAGGAGCGTGTACTCGTATCAGGCGACGCGCTGCAATCGGGGATCCCGTTCATGGGCGATGGCTTCTTTGCCGACTGGCCCGAGACGCTCGAGAAACTCAAGGCACTTGATTTCGATGTTGTTTTGCCCGGTCACGGCGCTGCGTTCCGCGATCGCAATCGCATCACTTACCTGCAGGAGTTCATGCGCGATTTCTGGGTAAAGGTGCAGGAACAAAAACGACTCGGCGCCACAGCCGAAGACGCGTCACGTCGGATCGACATGCGGAGCCACGCCGCGCACTTTCCTGGCATCACAGCCGTCGGCGCGGACATTGACGGTGTGCGTCGCGCGTACGAACTGCTCGGCAAGTAATCGCTGCGCATCAGCATTCAATCTGCTATGAGACTCTCGTCGAATGCCGACTAAGCTTCACGTTATGCACTCGCCGTGACGAGTGATAGACCGTTACTGTGTTTCGGCGATGATTTCTCGAAGACGGACGCACCCATGGTAGTCCCTCTCCCCGAACCGTCTTGACCACCGCCCTCGAACGACTCACCGCCGCCCTCGCCGACCGGTACCGCCTCGAGCGCCAGCTCGGGCAAGGTGGCATGGCAACGGTCTACCTTGCCGAAGACCTGAAGCACCAGCGCAAGGTCGCCATCTAGGTGCTGCGACAGGAGCTCTCGGCCACACTCGGCGCCGAGCGCTTCGCGCGCGAGATCGCCGTCGCCGCTCGTTTGCAACACCCGCACATCCTCGGCCTGCTCGACTCAGGTGAAGTGGACCGCTTCTTCTACTACGTGATGCCGTACGTCGACGGCGAGACGCTGCGCGAGCGTCTCACGCGCGGCGGCGAGTTGCCGGTGAATGAGGCCGTGCGACTGCTGGGCGAAATCACCGACGCGCTCGCTGCCGCGCACAAGGGCGGCGTGGTGCACCGCGACATCAAACCGGAAAACATTCTCCTCTCCGGCCGACATGCGATGGTCATGGACTTCGGCGTGGCGAAGGCGGTCACCGAATCCAAGCGACATGCACGTCATCCGGCGCGGACGGCTTCGTCCAATAAAGCAGTGAAAGCGCCGGGCTGAAGGCTCACCGCCGCATCGCGTTCACAAACTCCCGCGGCGACCGCACGCGCACGCCGAGTGCACCACGGCGTGGAACGAAGTGCTTCACGTTGGCGGTGACGATGACGTCCGCCTGTCCGGCGAGCGCGACCTCGACAAACACGCGGTCGTCCGGATCGGGAAGCGGCAGGCGCAGTGGCCTTGCCACGACGGGCTCAGCAATCCGCTCGAGCACATCGAGCACGGCCCGACGCTCTGCCTCGGCGAATCCGAAACGCGCGCGCGACGTGACCTCGTCGTACTCCGTGAGAATACGCGAGTCGACAAGCAGCGTGGCCGCGCCTTGAATGATGAGTTGCACGGCCATATCCGCCGTGCCGCCACCGGTCAGCGGCGCCGAGACCAGCACATTGGTGTCGAGGACGACGCGCACCGCCGTGCGCTACTTGTCTGATTCGCGCGCGCGACGAGAACGCCGCACAGCTCGAACCTCGGCGTTGATCTCGGTGAGTCCAAGCTCCGCCGCGCCCGAGCGCCGAGCGCCCGTTTGCAGATCGCCGGTCCGCCATGCCACGCCCACAGGGATCACCGCTTGCGAACCCAGCGGCAACCGGGGACCGCGCGTCGAGAACCGGGGTCTTACACTTGCCGTTGGATGCAGGCCGCACGAGCTTCGCAGACAACTTTCAAGCGATGGATCACGTCACACAGACTCGGCAAGGGGGCAACATGACACAGGGTTTCGCACGCCGCGCTCGAACGACCTTGATACTGGGCATGGTACTCGTCGGATTGAGCGCGTGCTCACGGGCGATTCACATCAAAGACCTGCTGGACAAGCCGCAGGAGTACGACGGCAAGAGGGTGCGCGTCCAAGGCACCGTGACCCAGAGTGTCGGCGTGCTCGGAACAGGCGCGTATGAAATCGATGACGGAACAGGAAAGATCTACGTCATTGCCAAGGGTCAGGGTGTTCCTCGCCAAGGCGCGAAGACCAAGGCGGAGGGTCGCTTCGAATCGGTGTTCAGCATCCTCGGTCGCACGATGGCGGCCATCGTACTAAGTCCCTGACCGGCCGGCGGCGCATTTGCCAACGCCGCGTCGGCAGAACAGCCTACCATCGAACTTCACGGCGTCGGCGCCTTTTCGAAAAGCGTGTCGTATCGCCTCGTGGCCAACGCGGCGTCGAACTTTCTGGCAATCGTGGCCACGATCAGGCTCTTGGCACCTGCGCCGACAAAGACGACCACCCGCGTCTCGCTGTGCGACACCGTCACCGTGTCGCTACCGATCACCACGTCGGTATACCGATTTCCATCACTGTTCTCAAGCGGACCACGTGTGCCGTTCATGGTGGTTTCCAGAAAGGCAATCAGCGCTTCATGCAGCTCGGCCTTTGCATCATTGATGTGGTATTCACGCGTGCTGGGTTTTTCCATGAGGGTGCCGCGGTGTGGCATCACCTCCGCATTGGGCCGCGCGGTCACGCGCAGTCCGCCAGCGGCATCCGGCTCCCAGGCGAAATAGTGATCGAACCACGCGCCATCCGCGTCGACATAGTTACCAGTCGGTGACGAAGCAAACCGCAACGGCACGGACCGCGTTGCTCCAGTGGCGATGGTAATCTCGTTCAGCACAGGCAGCGAGTCGTCGCGTGTAATCCGCACGTACCGTTGCTCATCGGGCGACAGGCTGAGCGGCTGCTTCTTGTCCAGGTCGTGTACGGGACGCACGAGCGGAACGCGATGCACGTCGAGTGTGCGCGTGTCGAGCACTGCGCTGGCCGTTATGTAGAGACCGGGTGTGTGGAATCGATGTTCATCGAGCAGCCCGTACATTCGTGCGTCGGCGTGCGGCATCGTCGTCGTGTCACCCGACGCCAAGCGATACCCGAGATCATCGCCGGAACCGCAGTGACTCAAGTACGAGAAGCGGACACCCGCACTCGTTGATTGAACCACGTAGGTGTATCCGCTGCCGAACGACGCATCCACCTGCACCACAAGCGCAGGGGTTGCGCCGGGAACGACGGCGACGGCGCTGATGCGCGCGTACCGCTCAATGGAATCGCGCGACTCCCGGTCCGGATCAAAGAAGTCGCGCTCGGCGACGGGCCCCGAAATGTGGACTGGAGCGCCGCTGTAGGTCACGACGAAGGAGGTGTTGGCGGTTAGCCACGTTCCCGCGTCCTCGGAGTACGACACATCGATGGACTCTACCAACGTGCCAATCGTAAACGGACCCACAACCTGCGTACGCGCCGGTTCGTTGCGCTTGACCACGCGAAATCGATAGCGGAGGTCGTGTGCATTGACCGGCAGCCATTCGCTCCACGCACGCTGCGCGCGGCCGGGACGCGCGGGTAGCGGTACCTGGAACGTCGCCACATCTGTGCCTAACGTGCCGGTGTTCACCGTCAGCATGCGCGACTTGCGCTCGGTCCAGATTTCCACGATGCCCGGCAGGATGTAGCGTCCATTCTCGCGTCGCGCGTCGTCTGCCCACAGCATACCCCCTCGCGAATCGAGTACCGTGGTCGCGCCACCAATCGCGAGCGCCAGATGCGGTGGCGCGTCGCCGGAAGGAATCTGCGGCGCCTGTGCGTCGGGCCATGACAGTTCGACGGCCAACAGCAGCTTCTCGCCCTCGAACGTCGGCGGCACGTGCGACAGCAGCCGCGTTACGCCACCGATGAGGCCAATGAGTGCGACGTGCGTCAGGGTCGCGACCGCAAGCGCGCGCAGCATCGGCACGTCGCCAGCCTGAGCGAGCCACCGACTGACCACGAGGCCAACAATCATTCCCCCAACGGCCGCGGCGATCCCGCAGTAGAAGACGAAGTACCCCGACGTGCCTTCACGACTTGGGATCTTCTGCCACGTCACGGCAAGGGTGGCGATCCATCCGCCAAACAGGGCACCCACGATCGCCGTGACCACACCCACACCAAGCGACGACACCCACGACATGAGCACGCCCTTCATTCAGTCTCCGTTGAACGCGAGGGTGGTTGCTGCAACTGAGCGAGTGCCAACGTGATTATCCCGAGGATAGGGATTTCGCTCGGGGGCGGTCGAGTCTACGCCGCGATCGACTACTGCGCGAGCCCCGGCGCCGCTGCAATGCGCTCTTCGACCAGGGGATCGGCGCGATGCGCAGACCATCCGGCGCCGGCATCCGCCGATCGTTGGTGACGAACGAGTGGCACCCCGTGCTGATGGCGGCGGCCAGCTGAAGGGCATCGGGCGTTCGAAGGGTCCCATAGTGCGCACGCATTCGCGCGGCGGTCCGCAACTGGTCGCGCGACAGGTCAACCACCTTCACGCCACGTGATCGGGTAAGTAGCACATCATACTTGGCCGCGAGCACGCCGTCGCCTGAACGCAATGAGACGACCAGCACCTCGAGCTGGGTCAACGCCGATGTCACGATCTTGATCTCGCCCGCATCAGCCCGCGTGAACAGTGCGCGCACTTGCGCGAGGAAACGCGGGTGCTCCTCGGAAGTTAGACGAAGAGTGCCGTGCGCACTGCGACCGGGCCCTGCCCGACGATCTCCGTCAGTCCCACGCGCGGCGACGCGCCGGCATTGCGCGATTCAGCGGCGAGGCGCTGTTCTCGATGTTCCGCGGGCTCGCCCACGTGGCGCGCGGCGATCTCGCCGCCGCCGACGCGCTCTACCCGCGAGGGCCTGGTGGGCCTCGCCGCAGCCGCGGGCGGCAACCGGGACGCGGCCGAGGGCCACTTCCGCGAGGCGCTGACGTTCGTCGATCGGCATGCTACTCTCGCTCGGCGAGGCCGAAACCATGCGCGCGTCGCTCAACGCATGAGCTGGTTGGGAATGTCAAGCGGAGGCGCGGCTTCACGCCGAAGACGCAGCGGGCGTAGAGATCCTCGGCAACGAGCGCTTCAGCGATACTCGCCAGCCCAGAGCGCATCGAAAAAGTGACGCCACGGGACGACGGTGATGCCGTCCACTGTTCGCGGCCGATCCACCATCGCCACACACACGTAGCGTTGAAAGTGCTGTTCGTCAGCGAGGGCCTTGAGCCCTTTCAGATGATCATTGGTTACGGTGCGGGTCGCTTTGATTTCGATGGC
>JANMRE010000707.1:0-2445 GCA_031370885.1 Gemmatimonadaceae bacterium | reverse complement strand
ACGCAGTGCTGGCATCTTCAAACGTGAGATCACCGCGATTGCGAAAGGCGACGTTCCTGAGCTTGAGCACCGGAAACTCCCAACGCTGCCGTCGCCACGAGACGTCGTTCAACCGGTTCTGCAGCCCCTCCTGCACATCGGCATCCATAATGTCCCACGGATGTCCGTTGGCTACCAGGATATCCTGCCACCCGTCCAGATCCGCGTCCAGAAACATCGATCCCCACGACCAGCCGCTGGCCTGCACACCTGCCGCAGTGGATACCTCGGCGAACGTGCCATCGCCACGATTGATGAACAGGGCATTACGCTGGAACTGCAACTGCAGCGCCTCGTCACCAATCGTTTTTGGCAATGACGTATGGGTCGGCATCTGTGTCTTGAGGCGCCGCGCATCGTTGCTCAGCATATCAGTCTCGAACAGATCGGGACGACCGTCGCCGTTCACGTCCGCCACGTCGATACCCATGGCCGAATTGCTGGTCTGACGCTGTGACATCCAGTCTGCCAACCGGAAATTGCCCTTGCCGTCGTTGTACCACAGTTGATCCGTATCTTCGAAATCGTTGGCCACATACAGGTCTGGTGCGCCATCCCCATTCAGATCGACGAACTTGGCCGACAATCCAAACGATTCGAATTCCTCGGTGAATTTCGCACCGCTTGCGTCTCGAAAGCGGTCGGACGTCATCGGCACCCGCGTGAACCGTCCGGCGCGGTCGTTGACATAGAACTCGTCGGGTTCGGCGCGCTGCGTCATGCGCAGTCCACCCATATCCGGACGCATCACCAGCTTGTAGTCCCGGCGATGCTCGGGGAGAATCTCGTACTGCGTTGGCCCTGTCTGCCGCACCATCTGATTGAACGCCCGCTGCTGGGGCGGAATGGTGTCGTCGACGCTGTACGGCTTGTAGTTGGTGATGAACATCGCCAGTCGACCGTCGCCGTTCACATCAGCCATCGTGACCGTCGTCGCACCCCGACCCACGGTATCGAGGCCAAGATCCCGGCGCTCGGTGAATCGGCCCGTGCCGTCGTTCAGGTAGATCGCGTTCGGTCCCGTCGTGGCCAAGAGCACGAGATCGAGATCGTCGTCGCCGTCCACATCGGCGAATGCCGATCCCGTGGAGCGGCGATCGCAGGCACCCACGCCGGCACGCGTGGTGATGTCCTCAAACCTCCAGTCGCCGAGGTTGCGATACAGCGCATTGCACCCCTCGGTCCGGGCAAGAAATACATCGGGCCGGCCGTCGCCATCAACATCGCCCATGGACACACCGCCGCCCTGCGCGAACATCCGGTTGCCCAGCAGGATCTTTTCACTGGCCGCATTTTGGAAGCGGATGTTCGTCTTGCCGCCGTCCATACGCGTGAATCCGGGGATGCCATTGGCGACAGACAGTTCGCGCCATCGACTGTCGGCGTCGTCATGCCACGTGGGAGGCGCATCGCCGCGGCACGCGACCACAACAATCAGGAACGTGGTACTGGCGAGTAGGCGCCCACGCGGCATCGCGAGTGAACTCACGGTTGCGAGTCGCGATGCGCCGCCGTGGCGCCAAACGCCGCTGCCACCGCGGTGCCGATACATCGGCCAAGGGTTAGTCCGCTGGTGTTGCCTGAGGGATAGTGAATGCCGCCGTATATCCGCGACATCCCCGCCTCTTCACTGGCCGCGTGAAACGATGCGAACGGTCGCACCGCATGACCGATGGAAATGCTGGTACTATCGGTGAACGGCGCGGCGCCAATCAGCGCGGTGATCACGGTGGCCGCCGCCGCCGACTGCGTGGAATGTCCCGCGGGGTGTTCCGGAAACGGCGGTGTGGGGATGAGCGGTTCCCAGGTGGAATCGATGACGCGGCGGATATACGTGCGCGGTCGCAAGAGATTGAATTGATACTTGTATCCCCAGGCGGCAATGAACGCGTCGGCCTGCGCCACCGCCGTGGCGAGCACCAACTGCGCGGCCGCATCGGCCGCGAGATGTCGCTCGCTGATCATCTGACTGGCGATGGACAACCAGTGCCCCACCGGCGTGCCGGACTCGCCAGCGTTGTCGGCCCAGTAGTAGGCGGTGGTCCGCTGTTCCGGTGTGAGGAACTGACGGGCGCTCACCACGGCGCGCGCATCGCGATACAACACCGACGTGCTGTCAACCGAATAGGCGGCGGCGGCCGGCACAGGACAGGCATTCCACGCCGTCAGCACGAAGGGGCGCACCTCGCGCCACCAGGGCTCCGTCGCGCCCGCCATGTTCGCGGCGGGCAGCGTTTTCGCACTCGCCAATTTCGGACGACTCATGATCAGTCCGCGATCGCTCACATTGCCGGCGCGCTGCTGATTGGCCGGATTGTCGAGGGCCACGAACTCACTCACGCCCGACAGATTTTGCGTTGCATAGACGGTGGCGGGGGAATCGTTGATCCACAGGCCATCGCCGAC
>JANMRE010000702.1:0-8274 GCA_031370885.1 Gemmatimonadaceae bacterium | reverse complement strand
GTTGCTCACCCATCTGCCTCACCCCTCGTACGTGCTCACCCCTCATACGTGCTCACCCCTCATCCTCACTCCCAGCCTCACCCCTCACTACTCTCAATGCTGATACGGCCGCAACACCCCTATCACCTCTCCTCGAATTGCCGCGTGCACGCTGCCGGTGCGATACACCCATCACTTTGACATAAATGAACGCTCGTTTCCAAGACGCAGTCCCACCCGTGCCTCAGTGGTTGATCATCGCGGGCGCTCGTTGAGCCCGTCGGATAGCAGGGCGACAATGCGCTCAACAACTCGTGCGTGAGCGGCTGGGACCAGGATGCCGACACGTGCGCTCAACAGGCTCTGATGTGCGGTGAATAGCTTGCCCGGACGCGCAAAGCTGACCCGCTGAAGCGAGCCGTCCGCGAAGTCGGCATCGGTGAGCTCGACAGCGAAGGGATCAGCGTACGGATTGCTCGTGATCTGGCACAGTACGAAATCGCCGCGACCCGGATCGCCCAATACGAGCGCAGGGCGAAACTTCGAGCCAGAGAGATCGGAGAACGGAAACCGAACCAGAACTACGGCACGGGCTGCAGGTGGCTCCACGCGCTGTCCTCCTCGGGCCGATCCCAGTCGGCGAGCGCGGTCTCGCTCAGCAGCGCCCCGAGGTTCGTCGATTCGTCAGCCGGTTCGTCGAGAATGGTGAGGAGGGCGCGACTCGGCCCCGTGACGCGCGCGGGCTCTAAGAGGCGAACCCGCCCGTCGACGTCAACAATGGCTTCCACGGTGCGATGCATATCATGTGATCGAAAGGGCCGCGAGTTCCGGAGGAGCGCCGAGAACGCACAACGGAGTATGATCCCGTCTCATGGACCGCGCAACGCCTGGTGGATTCAACCGGGCCGAACCACGCCATGTATCGAAATGATAAGCTTGAGGCTCACCCCTTTACCGGCGCCCCCTCTGATACCGCCGCAGCACCCCGAGCACCTCTCCGCGAATTGCCGTGTGCACGCTGCCGGTGCGATACACCCCCCACACGATCAGCGTCCCCTGAACAACCGCTAGCAGCGTGCGCGCCACGGCCCGCACATCCACGTCGATCAGTTCCCCGGCCGTCACCGCGTCGTCGAGCATCGATTGCAGCGCCTGCTCATGCGCCGCGAATAGCGCCTGCGTCGGCACCCGTAACGTGGGCTCAGACAGATCCTGTTGCAGATACGCCAAGTTGTTGTTCAGCACGTCGGCCGTGGGTGCCAGCAGGGCAAATCCCGCCAGATACCCCTCGATCGCCCGCGTTGGCGATGCGTAGCGGGCGCGCACGGCCACGAGGGCATCCGGCATTCCACTGGCGCCCGCCCGCGCAAACGCCTGCAACAGGCCCAGCTTCGAGCCAAAGCGCTGCAGCAGCGTCGCCGGCGCCAGTCCGGCTTCCCGACCCACCAGCGCCAACGTCAACTCACTCGGCGGGACCCGTTCCATCACCCGGGCGGTCGCCATGAGAATTTCATCGTCACTGATGCGTCGAGGACGTGACATGCAGACCGGTCGGAAGCGGGAACTGTCGGGGGCTGGCGCTCAGCGCGACGACGCTTAATATAAATGAACGTTCGTTTACAAACAACCCAGGACACCATCTTACCCCTGCAGCAGGAGCTTCCATGCGCCGCCTTCGCTACTCCGTTGCCGCCTCCCACGACGGCTTCATCGCCGGTCCGAACGGTGAATTCGATTGGATCCCCATGGATCCCGAGATCGATTTCGGCGCGATGTTCGCGCGCTACGATACGCTGATCCTCGGTCGCAAAACCTATGAAGCGTCGGCTGCGTATCCGTCGGACGGCATGGCAATGTGGAAGGGCATGCGCGTGATCGTCTGCTCGAACACGCTCAGCACGGCCACCCATGCAGAACTCTGGTCTGACAACGTCGCCACCCGCATCACGCAGCTCAAGCAAACGCCGGGAAAAGACCTCTGGCTGTTCGGCGGCGGAGAGCTGTTTCGCACGTTGCTGGAAGCCCGCGTCGTGGACGACGTCGAAGTCGCGGTGATACCCGTGTTGCTGGGCGGCGGCATCCCCCTCCGCGCCCTCCCGGCAACCCAAACCCAACTCGCCCTCCGCGAGCATCGCGTATACGAGAACAGCGGAACGGTGATGTTGACGTATGGAAGAACAGACGGGAGACGGTAGAAGGAAAGACGGGAGACATCCGATCCACCGGACATCTCCCGTCTCAGTACTCAGTTCTCAGTACTCAGTGGTACTGAGTACCCGTCCTACTCCCTACTCTGCGAACCGTACTTCCTACTCTGCGAACAGTACTTCAGACTACCGACTACCGACTTCCTACTGTTGTTTCTTGACAGCCGTAAACGGAAACCCGCCCATCCCCGCCACTTCGAGCGATCCCGCCAAATTGTCCTTGTCCTTGAGCGCACCAGTGGCCTGAATCGAAATCTGCTGGCCACCCATATCGAGTCCGAAGCTGAACTTGATAGAGTCGCCCTTCACCATGCCCGACACCGGTGCCTTGCCGAGCTCGGACTCGAACTCGCCCGACACCGTGTCGGCAGTCTGCTTGAGCGTGAGCTGCGAATTCATTGGCCCTTGCGGTCCTTCCACGGTCACGTTCCACACGCCACCGAAATCGGCAAGCATGCGTTGAGCGGTTGCGGTCGCGGCGCCAAGAAACAGGGCGGCCACAACGGACAGGCGTGCGATGCGTTGTCTGTTCATGGGGGGGGGGGGGCGGGGTGGGGGAGGGTGGTATGAACCAAGGCTGAATGCTCAGCCGGGACGACGGGCAACGAGTTCGATTTCAACCTGCGCGCCGAGTGGAAGCCCCGCAACAGCGACAGTGGTGCGGGCCGGATATGGTGCCGAGAACCGTGTCTTGTAGGCCTGGTTCATGGCCGGAAAATTCACCATGTCCGTAAGATAGACGTTGCACTTGACTACGTCATCCATGGACAGGCCGGCGTCTTCGAGCACTAGCTGCAGGTTGTCAAAGGCCCGATGGGTCTGGACTTCAACATCCCCTGATACCAGCTGGCCCGTGGCAGGGTCCACCGGGGTCTGGCCAGACAGGAAGAGCTGACGGCCCGACCATACGGCGTGAGAGTAGGGACCGAGCGCGGCAGGTCCGCGCGGACTCGGGGCGGCCTTGCGGGCCGAGGCCTTCTCGGCTTTGGGAGAGACAGGTTTGCGGGGCATGACTCTTCAGTCCGGTATCGAGATGGTGGGTTGTCCAGCGGCCTTGCGCTTGGCGTTGAATGCGGCAATCCGGGTGGTGCGAAGCGCGTACCACCGGGGCAGCACGCTGGCTGCCTGTTCACGTGCGGCAGCACAGGCCGCAATCTGCACCGCCGTGGGCGCGACATCGGCGTTCTGCATGGCCATCGCGGCCGTCAACAGAGTATTGCTCACCGCCTCCAGCAACGGCGTGGTGACGGCACCGGCCGGTCCGCGACGACGCGCCCTTACGTTGCGCACCTGCGCCGCCACCGGAGCGAGTGCTTCCAGATCGGCCTTGAATGCATCCACATCGGCACCCGACACCTTGTCCAACTGCGCGATCAGCGCGCGTGCCTGCACAAACGCTTTGTGGCTGGCCACGGCACCGTCGTACATCTCGCCCGACAGCGCGGTGAGTTGCGCCAAACCGCTCGCTGTTGTCCGTACCCGCGGGTCCATGTGCAGCGACATCGGTTGCGTTGACGAGCGTCCATCCACGGTAAGACGCACCGTGTACCTTCCCGTCGGGGCCCACGGAGCATTCACCAACGGATACGTGCGATGCGGTACCGCACCCGGCGCATCGTCGTCTCCCACCGGAACGGCATCCAGCGGATCCACTGGATCGTAGTGCAAATCCCAACTGAAACGATGCATGCCCGCCTTGGCCGATACCACCAGCGGCTGCGCCGGCCAGTACAACGGCAATCCGCAAAATGGTGCCGATGGATTTTTCTGACAGAGTTTGTCGTACGCTGCCGGATCGAGGGCCGGATGTGGACTGAGGACGGAATCTACACTCGTATACTTGCGTACCACTTTGCCCGCCGCGGTCAGGATCTCGATGGTGACCGGTGCCGACGCGTTGGACGGCAGATAGTAGTCAATCACACCGCCCGGCAGCGGATTCTCACCCGCCGGCATTTCCGGCGGCCACGGCGTGGGATCGTTGGTACCAAAACGAATGCGCAGCGCTGGCGCGGGCTTGAACAGATACGCCGTGTTCGCCAATTTGGCCGCCTGCGCCGCCGCAGCCTGTCGCAGCGGCGTCACGTTGTCGAGAATCCAGAAACCGCGACCGTGTGTGCCCGCCACCAGATCGGCGCACTGGCATACGCTGTCGTCCTTGATCTGGATGTCGCGTACCGAAATCGGTGGCATGTCGTTTTTGAGCGACTGCCAGTGATCGCCATCGTCGAATGACACCCACACCTGCAAGTCGGTCGCCGCGTACAACAGGCCTTTCACACGCGGGTCTTCGCGAATCGCGTTTGACACGGCGCCGGCATCAATACCGGTGTTGATCTCGGTCCACGTTGCACCGCCATCGTGGGTGCGATAGAAATGCGGATTGAGATCATCCAGTCGGAGCGTGTTCGCCGCCGCATACGCAGTTTGCGAATCGAAATGTCCGGCTTCAATGTTGAAGATGCGCGTCCAGGGTTTGACGCTGGCGGGCGTGACGTTTTTCCACGACGCACCACCATTCATCGTCAGCTGCACGGTGCCATCATCGCTGCCGGTCCAGACTATGCCCAGCGACCGCGGCGATGGCGACAGCGCGGTTATCGATCCCATCGGGCCCGGTGTGACGCTGCTGGCGTACTTGCCGGCCGTTGCCGGCACCGCCCACGTCTGTCGCGTGAGGTCGGGACTGATGCGTGTCCAGCTGTGCGCACGATCGATAGACTTCCATACCGCGTTCGAGGCGTAGAACAGCGTGGTGTTATCCACCGGCGACCAGTGCAACGGCATCGTGCGCACATTGCGATTGTAGCTCTCGCCATTGGGACCCCTGGCGCTCATGTCGGGACCCACCTGCAACGACTGCGCGGTACGGCGGTCGTAGAGCGACACGCCACTGCGCTGGCTGCCGAATACCTTGTCCGCATCTTTTGGATCGGACGCCGCGATACCGTATTCCTGGATATTGACCGGATGCCAATCGTGAAACGAAATGCGACCGTCCATGGAACGGCTGTCCACGCAGGCCGAGCCCGAGTCCTGCTGTCCACCGCACACGCGGTACGGGAAGTTCATGTCGGTGGAGACATGGTACATCGCCGCCGTGGGCTGATTGTACCAGTTGCTCCAACTCACTCCGCGATTGGCCGACACCACACCGCCCTGATCGGCCACGGCGAGAATGATGTCTGGATTGAGCGGATTGATCCACGTTTTCTGGTAGTCGTCACCACCGGGCGCGCCCCGAATGGCCGACCAATTCAGTCCCGCGTCTTCGGTACGCCAAAACACGGTGGACGAACTGTACACCACGCGTTCGTTGGTGGGGTCAACCACAATCGTGGGCAGATCGCCGCCGCCAATGCGCCCAAGCGGGCGCGGTTCGGGCGTGCCACGCGCGCCACGTTCTGTCGCGTGTGCGATCAGCTGCCAGTGCTCGCCCGCATCGGTGGACTTGTAAAAACCCACCGGCCCCGACGCACCTGGTGGGCCAGTGGTTGCCGCACCCGCCGCCATCGCGTACAGGGTGCGCGGATTACTGGGCGCCAACGCAATGTTCGCCTGCAGGATGTTGGGCAAGCCATCGGTGAGCGGCTTCCACGTGGTGCCGCCATCAACCGACTTGAACACACCGTTGCCACCACCGCCAAATCCCTGGCCTTCGATAAAGCTCTGTTGTTGCTGCCAGAGCGTAGCGTACACGATGTTCGGATTGGACGGATCGATGCGCACGTCATTGCCGCTCGTGTACTCGTCCTTGTACAGCACGCGCTGGAATGACGTGCCACCATCAAGCGAGCGAAAAATGCCGCGTTCGCTGTTGGGCCCGTACGGATGCCCCAGCACGGCCACGAACAACCGATTGGCATTGGTGAGATCGACATCGATATGCGCGATCATCTGCGATTCGCGCAGACCCAGGTGCGTCCACGTAGTGCCCGCGTCGGTGGACTTGTACATGCCATCACCAACCGCGAGATCCGGCCGGATGATTCCCGCGCCCGAGCCTACATAAATGATTTTTGGATCGGATGGCGCGACCGCAATCGCGCCAATAGAGCCGGTGGCCTGCTGATCGAAAATGGGGACCCAGTTCGACCCGTAGTCGGTTGACCGCCATACCCCGCCATTGTCAAAGCCGATATAAAACACACTCGGCTGCGTAGGAACGCCCGACAACGCGCGGGCTCGACCGGCGCGCAGCGGGCCGATCTGTCGCCAATGCATGGCCGACCACAGATCGGGCGTCTGAGAATGGCTGACAACGGGGGCCGCGATGCACGTCGCAGCGAGAAGGAACCGGCGAATCACGGGGAACTCCGTGTTCCGGTAAACGTCGCGCTGCCCTGACCGGCCAGGTCAACGACGCCCTTCATGGTGTCCTTGTCGGTGATGGTCCCGATGAAGCGCAGCTCCACGTCCCCGCCCTTGAGCGCAAAGGCGATCGAGTCCTTTTTCACGGTGCCCTCAATGGAGCGGAGACCCATGCGAGCCGATTCGTACGTCCCGGTGAGTTTTTCACCGTCCTGCTTGAATATCACCGCCGGAGTACCGGTGCCGTTCTCGGTGACAACAGAGAATGTCCACTTCCCGGTGACGTCAACCAGAGTGCGCTGGGCGGTGGCTGCCGCCGCAGTGACGGCCACGATGACGACCGCCGAGGCGATCACGCTACGAAATCGATTCATGGTGTGTTGTGTCTCGATATGGTGTTATTGAACCGCAGGGTACGCAGGGGGCGCAGGGGACAACCGCAAAAGAACTCTTCTGTCCCCTGCGTCCTCCGCGTCCTCCGCGGTAAAAACGCTGTTGCCGAATGCGCCAATCAGTACCGCCAGCTTCGCAGATCCGCGCCAGTCGGCGCCGTCCGTTCCATCTGCTTCACCATCTTGCCCATCAGCTCGGGCATTGGCGGACCCCAGCAGTGCGGCGCCATCGACTGAAATACCGTTTCGCCGTTCCACTTGGGCGACGTGGTTTTCGACAGGAACTCGTCCATCAGCCGCACGCCCATATTGAGATAGTACGAATCGGCATCACCCACGTAGATGTTGATCTTGTCGGCCAGCTTGGGACCCAACGTTGCCCATTTCGTCTCCAACAAATAGCGCAGGTCGTAGTGTTCTTTCCAGTATTGTGCCACCTGCTTGTCTATCATACCGGACCGCTTGTCCCAGATGGGCATGGGATACCCGTCGACGCCCACCGGCCCGTAGGTCGCTTCCCAGATATCCCATTGACCGCCGGAGCGTGATCGCGTGCCCGATACCAGTTCAAACCAGTTCTCGTCCTTCATCATCGCGGTAATGTTGCCATCGGGACGGTGCTGGGTGGGACGATCGACTTTCATCCAATCGCGTTGCAGCCAGTACGCGTTGGTGTCTGCATAAATATTCACGATCTGGTGATAGCGGAAATCCACCGCATCAGGACACAACGACCACACGCCGCCGTAGAAGTCGGGATAGAACAGCTGATGCGCCAGCGAAATCCAGCCGCCGGTTGAGCCGCCCGTCAGCAAGCGCGCCCATGGCTGCCCGATCACGCGGAATTTCGATTCCACGGCCGGAATGAGTTCCTGCATGATGGCATCACCATAGGGTCCATTGTTCGCCGAATTCACGCCGTACGAATCGTCATAGAACGGCGATGGATGCTGCAGCGTCACGATGATCATGCGTGGCGTACCGTCAGCGTTCCAGTACGGACTCGATCCCACCTGCGGGGCGCGCAACGAGAAATGTCCGTGACTGTAGACCACCGGATACCGCGCATCGGGATGCTTGTCATAATCCTTGGGCAGCAACACTACCGCGCCCAGATACATCGGATGTCCCCACCACGCGGTGAGTATCGCGCTCTGAATCTTCAGTCGCTTGACCGACTCGGTTTCGACTGGCACCTCTACCGGCGGTATGACTCGGTCAGCCACCAGCTTGATGACTCGCCTTGACGCAGGATCGAATGTGATCTTAATGGGATCGCCGTAGATATTACCTGGCGAGCGGCGCCAGTTCTGTCCTTCCCACTGGTCCATGTGCGCCCAGATGGTCTTGCCGTCGGCGCGCGCGAACTGTGTGTACACGTTCAC
>JANMRE010000697.1:0-3425 GCA_031370885.1 Gemmatimonadaceae bacterium | reverse complement strand
CGGGCCGCGGTGCCACCTCCGCCGCGGCGACGCGCCTCGCGGGGGTCCGGACCGGTGCGTCGGCGGGCGTCACGGAGCGGGTGCGACCGATTCGCAGCCTCGGCGGGACCGCCGCGCACCCCGAACGTCACCGCACGTCGTCGGGGAGCCGGGGCCGTGCTCAGGGGGCGCGGTGGGCCGCGGTGGGTCGTCGCGGTGCCGACGGGGCCCGCGTTGATGGCGGGCTCCGCGCGCCCGCCTGCGCCCCGGTGGTGGCCCGGGTGCGGAGGTGCGTGAGGATCTGGTCGATCACGGACCGCTGCGTGATGACCGCCATGCGCCTTGGGCGTCTCGTGCAAGGCGCAGTGTCTCGGTTGGCGATTGCGCCGCGTTATTTCCGCCAAGCTCGAAGATGGCGTACCGTCGGCATCCATGTTGCTCGGGGTCGTTGAACGCGCGGACAAGGATCTTGAGCGCCCTTTCGACGTGATGACTGCTCGCTATGGGACTGTTCTTTGCTTCGCGAGCGGCACTCTCGGGACCACCCGGCCACCGAGTCAGCAACCACACGATGTCGAATGCGTCCTTGTTCTTGGTCCGTCGCTCGAGAGCGAAGCTCTTGAGAACAAGCATGGCCAGTAGACTCGCCACCCAAACCGTTACCTCTGCCCTCCCCACCGCGATCTCGCCAGGAGGTCCCAGCAGATCCACTGTGAGCTGACGCCGTTGAGCATCCTGCAGCGCGAGTTCACCGGCTGGTAGTCGAAATGCACCGATCTCGTCGCCGAGCTTGTTCGGCGACGCCTCGCCAAACCTGCCAACGGTGGGGCCGCCGCTACTGCTCACGACACCGTCTGCTGGGGCGAGGAACTCCACCGCAATGCTTGCCTCGTCCACCTTCCGTACCCACTGCCACGTGCTCTCGCCGACACCGTCGCTACGCTCCATCGACTCGAAACCGCGGTCCTTCAGACTCCTGAGCAACGACGCGTACAGCGCTGCGTCGTTCATGAGGTCAACCTGCACGCAGAGGTCGACGTCATTCGTTCATTCATGTTGGAGATGAGGAGTTGGACGGCTCGCGGCTGATGGACTTCCTATTCTGTGCCGGTTGTCAGCGTCAATGAGTTTCGAAGCGCGACCGCGATCTCTTCGTATCTTCCTCGTCCATCGCGCAGCGTTTCGATGATTGCACGTGGTCGCGATACCAGAGAAAGTCCGCTCCACCGTTCAGCAAAGGGAGGCAGCGCCTGCTCTTCGTGAAGGATCCGACGAAGGCGTGCGGCTTCGTCGTCGTCCACGGGAGCGTTTTCGTTCTCGTTCGCAGGCAGCGACAGTCGATGGAGCGACCAGGGATCCTTGACGGTTTGCCGGATCGTGATGGAGCCGCCTTCCGAGACCACTTGTCCGCCGAGTGCAGTCGCCACGTCCTCGACGGGTGCTGCATTAGGTATCCATACAGTGACCACCGGATATGTCGTGAGTGTGGGGGCGTACAGATTCGCCGCGGCAGCGCCGCCGAGCGCCCACGCTTTAACTGTTTTGTTCAGCCGGACGAGCCCTTGAAGGGTTTCCTGTGGCGCGCGTGACCAGGCGTAGATCTGAGTTTCTTCGACCGGTGCGATATCCTCGGCGTTCCACAGGTCCAAGAGACCGGCTGCATCGACGACGTTCCAGTTCCAGGTTCGGCCGCCGGTGCGGGTCGGCTTGATCACGTTTTCTCGCTCGAGGCGGTGCAGTACGTACGTGGCCTGAGGCTGAGTGACTCCAGACAGCCTTGCGAGTTGTGTCGCCGTTACGGTTTGCTTCAAACGACCGTGAGTCGTTGCGAGCAGCAATAGCGTCTCAGCACAGCGTCCCGCGAGCCCGACGAGGCGAGTGGGTCGAGTACTTGGGTCGGTCTGCGTCGGCAGTTCGCTCGGCTGCCCACGCCCCTCAATGTGGATGAAGAGCGGCGCGGCCTGCAGGTGCAGATGCCCCGTCAGTTGCTCGGCCCACGACACACCCGCGTCCGCGAGATCGTCGCGGATCGCGTTAGGCAGACTTCGAACCGCGAGCAACGTATGCTCCGCACCTACTTTCCTCGACAGCACTTTCGCACGACGAGTCGCCTCGGCCCCGGAAATTCCCGATGCAGGAATGATTCGATAGACTATTGGTCTGGCTCCTGGGCTGCGCAACGTAATGCGGCCTCGGATCGGTTCCATTTCGACCCGAATCCCCGGAAGGGTTCGCAGCCTGCGGATAAGCCAGTCGGGGACGTTGGTCATAATAACCATGAACGGTATAATAACTTGTTTGTTTATTATATATTGTTTGGTTATTATAGCAACCCGAGATTCCAACAGCACAATCGCAGGACTCGTATACGTCCCTGCTGGGAAAGCGCAGCACAGGCCCCAATCCGCGCGTCCGTCGTTCGTCGGAACCATCAAGCTGCCGATGCGCGTCGTAGCCGATGACCGGGAAGAGTCGCCTTGGTGAAGTACGTGCCGTTGTCGATGACCGTGGTTTGCGTACCACTGTTAACGAAGCCTTGGGTTTCCACCGTAAGGTCGAATTCGTACGCTCGTAAATCGCCTTCGCGTCCGCCGCTTCCATGCTCGGCACATGCGCATTCAGTCATCTTCTGGGCCACTTCGCCACAACGGGATCGAAACGCCGACCATGACAACGGCGAAGCTAGCGGCAAACACTTAAGAACACTAGTGCAAATCACTTGCAATAGTTAGCGCATTTCACTTATGTTTATCAGCGCGATCCACCTGCGACCCGAACCGCCTGGCCCCACCGATGCCCTCTCGCATCCGCACCACTCCACGAGCACGAGCCATGGCTTGGTGGAAGGAACGTGTCGACGCCGGCCGGTACGTCGTCCCTCGTGACGAGTCGCCTGCGCCTGCCGTCGCACGACTTCTCCGGGCAGACCGTCTCATCCTCGAGGTGGCAAACCGACGGGTCTGGATTCTGACGGATCCCAACCGCACGGACGAGCGGGGCATCTTCCTCCGAAACTACTGGCTCGTGGTCGCTGAGGTCCTCCGCGGGTGGGCTCCGGCCGCCGTTGTTGGCATCCCGGCCGTACAGCTGCACCTCAGTGAAACCGCGCCTCCCAGAGTGCTCCCTGCGATCCAAGGCGCTAACGCCAGCCGCTACGAGATCGAGCTGTACGACGAGTTCAGTCTGCAACTCCGCCCTGGGTCGATTACCACGGCACAGGTGGTCGACGTGCTGGCTCAAGGCGCCGCAGTCAGTGTCCTGAATGCGGCGAGCCTTCTGGCAACGCTCGACCTCCCGGAGCTCGAGTTCGGAATCGAGCCGGTGAGCGCATGGCTCCGACATCTCGTGCTGCGAACGCCGGACCTCGACGCGGCTCTGACGGCGCGGCCGCGGCCCCTCGTAGTCGCGCGCATCGGCGCACTCGCGAAGCAACTTGGCAACACCAG
>JANMRE010000695.1:0-17941 GCA_031370885.1 Gemmatimonadaceae bacterium | reverse complement strand
CCCGGAGCACCCATGACTCGCAGGGCGAACGCAAGCATCGCCGGATTCACGTTCCTTGTTTACATCGCGGTCACCTTCGCTGGCATCGTCCTATTCACCAGGGCGACGGGCGGAGGGGGGGTTGCTGCTGTTTTTGTTTAGCCTCGGACATGCCCTCGAGCACTACGCGCTGGGGCGGGCCCGCCACGCCATCGCGGCACTGGCCGAGCTCTCACCGCAGCGAGCGACGGTGGTGCGCGATGGGGTGGAGGCCGACGTCGCCATTGAAGAAGTGCGTCCGGGCGACCACGTCGTCGTGAAGCCGGCGGAACGTATCCCGGTGGACGGGAACGTGGTCGAAGGGACGTCGAGCGTGAATCAGGCGCCCATCACGGGCGAGAGTATCCCTCAGGAGAAACTGCCTGGCGCCGCGGTCTTCGCCGGCACCGTGGTGGAGCTTGGCGCACTCGATGTTGAGACGCAGAAGGTGGGTGGTGATACGATGTTCGCGCGTATCGTTGCGCTGGTGGAGACTGCCGAGTCCTCGCAGGCTCCGGTACAGCGGCTGGCGGATCGCGTGGCCGCGTGGCTCATTCCCGTCGTGCTGGTGTTTCTTCTTGGCGTATGGTGGATCACCCGCGACCTGCGGATGGTGATCACGCTCCTCATCTTCACCTCGCCGGCAGAGCTCGGATTGGCAACACCGCTGGTCGTCATTGCGGCGATTGCGCGCTCGGCCAGGTCGGGCATCCTGCTCAAGGGCGGGATTTATCTGGAGCAACTCGCCAAGGTTCAGGTGCTCGCGTTCGACAAGACGGGAACACTGACTGTTGGCCGGCCACACGTCGTGCGCATTGAACGCTTTGACGAAATGACCGAGACTGATCTGCTGCGCTTCGCCGCGGCAGCGGAACGTCGTTCAAGTCACCCGGTGGCGAACGCGATCGTGGAACGCGCCATCGCCGCTGGCGTGGACGTTCCGGAGCCGTCGACGTTTGAGGTCGTCCGCGGGCGGGGTGTGCGCGCAGATCTCGACGGGAAGGCCGTACTCGCCGGCAACCGCGCATTCCTGACCGAAAGCGGCGTGACCGTGCCCACGCGATCCGATGCGGACGACCAAACCGTGGTGTTCATCGCCGTTGGCGGACGGGCGATTGGCGTGCTACACCTCGCCGACCCGATACGTCCGGACGCGAAGGCCGCGTTGATGCGGCTCAGGGCGAGCGGGATCCAACGCATTGTCATGCTCACCGGCGACAACGCGGCGACCGCACAGCGCATCGGTGCCGAACTCGGTGTCGATGAAGTGCAAGCGGACCTGCTACCCGATGCAAAGGTAGAGGCGATCAAGCGACTGCAGGCCGGGGGGCGAGTGGTGGCGATGGTGGGCGACGGCATTAACGACGCGCCCGCGTTGGCGACGGCAGACGTCGGCATTGCGATGGGCGTGGTCGGCACGCAGGCCGCCATCGAGGCCGCCGATGTGGCGCTCATGACCGATGACATCGGGAAGATCGCGGATGCCCGCGCGATTGCGCAGCGCGCGTATCGCACGATCAGGCAAAATCTCTACGTGGGCGTCGGCGTGGTGCACCTGTTGGGTATTACGGCGGCCCTGCTCAGGTTGATCGGGCCGGTCGAGGCAGCGATCATCCATTTGGGGCCCGACCTCCTCGTATTCCTGAACTCCGTGCGGCTGCTCCGGATGCGGCTCGACAGCGAACGCTCGGTCATCCATCACCAATCTCGCACAGGACCAGCGCATGCATGACGTGAATGACGTCCCGGATACGTTGCCGTCGTCACGCACGCTGCTGCGGTCGACGTTGATGGCGCTTGCCGTCGCCGGCGCGGTGCTCGTTGGGTTCGTACTGCCCGCCGAGTACGGTGTGGATCCGGTGGGCATCGGTCGTCTGTTCGGGCTGACTGAAGGAGGTCGGATCAAGTTGGCGTTGGCGCGCGCAGCGGAGGAGACGACGGCGGTGGAGGCGTCAGACGCGACAGACTCGACGGCGGCGACGAATGCGGCGACGAGTGCTGCGGTGTCCGGGCAGACGTGGCGTGACTCGATGACGGTGACGCTCGCACCTGGCAAAGGCATCGAACTCAAACTGGCCATGCGCAAGGGGCAGAAGGCGACCTATCAGTGGCGCGCGACCAGTCCCGACGTGACCTACAACGCACATGGCGAGCCACCCAACGCGGCGAAGGGCTTTGCGCACAGCTACGGACGTGGACTGTCAGACGGAGAACAGGGTGACCTTGTGGCGGCGTTCGACGGCGTGCACGGTTGGTTCTGGCGCAACCGGTCGGCGGGCCCGGTCAGCATCACGTTGCAAACCCGCGGTGAGTATCAGACGTTGAAGCAGATCAAGTAATCCGTATGCGATCTTTCCCATTCCACCACTTCTGGAGCTGATTGTGCACAGAACAACGATTGTCGGCGTCACGCTCGTGCTCACCCTTTCCTCATCTCTGGCGTATGGGCTGACCCGTCGACACGATGCGTGGGACGGCATCGTCACGGGCAAGAGCGGGTCGAAGATTCGGGGAGCGATCAGCATGGTTGGTGGCAAGACTGCCGGTACCACTGATGCCGAAGTGAAATACACCGGCGACGTGGCGGGCGTCACCCGCCCCTGGCACGTCCACGTGGGCAGCTGCGCGAAGGGCGGCGCCGTGTTCGGCAACGCGACCGCGTACGCGCTGTTGCGCGTGAATGCCACGGGTGCCGCCGAAGGCAAGGCGACCGTGCGTGTCGCACTTCCTGACAGCGGGAGCTACTACGTAAATGTTCACGAATCGGCCACGAACATGAGCAAGATCGTCGCCTGTGGTGATCTGCTGTTGGAGGAGTAGCATGGGCGGTGCCGCGGCGCCGTGTGCGCTCAGAAGTACGTCGCCACCCCCACCTGATATCCGCCCAGCCGGGCGGTCGCGTTGCCCAGCAGGTCACGCGTCCACTGGCGACGATAGTTCACCTTGAATACCGTGCCCGACGCGGGGCGAAAGCTCAGCCCGGGCACCAGCGCGAACACATCGTCGCGAATGGGACGCGTCGTCGAACTGAACGTCCCTACGTTGTAATCCACATACTCCACCCGCAGCGCAGCGTTGAAGGTCGCGTTGCGAAGCCCTGACACGCGCGGACGCCAGACAGGGATCACCGCGTCCAGATGGGCGCCCCACTGTCGGTTGCCAAAGACCTCAGCCAGCGACGCTGGCACGTCGATACGGGCGACAGCGATCTCGCCACGCAGGGCGAGCGCACCGACGGACAGCGCAGCATCGAGTGCGGCCAGCGACAGCCCTCGACGTTCATCGACCGCGACGCCTTCGGCCCGGAAGGAGTTGTAGACGGCACGATACCCAGACAGTCCGATTTCGCCGAGTCCGCGCCGCTGCACGGCCACCCGCGTCGAGAAGGCAGGCGAGCCGTTATTGTCCTCTTCGAATTGATCCGCGCGCTTGCCGGCCGCCAGCAGTGTGCGGCCTTCGTTGTTCTGCACCACGCCGTCGCCCAGTCCATTGATGAGGTACGCGTCGTAGGTGAACGTTCCGATGCGCAACGGCACGCGGCCATAGACACCGAAGCCCACGTCAGAGAGTGTAGACGGGATGATGCGGGTGGATACGAGCGGACGATCCACAAACTCCCACCGTGGCGAGTCATGGTTTTGATTGAATCCACCGATCGGCGCCAGCAGGATGCCGGCGCGCAGCACCAGCGCCGGATCGATCTGGAAATCCAGCAACGCGGTTTCCAGCGAGATCTCTTCCGTGCCGTGTTCGAACTCGAGTTCCGAAATGAAGCGCAGGCGCGGGCCAATTGCCGAGAAAAGAAAGATGTTGAATCGACGCAATTCCATGGAGAATCCTTCGCCAATACCATCCTCTACGAAGTAGTTGGTGTTGCCCTCTGCGTACCCGCCAATGGACGTCTGCCCTGCGCCGCCAATAAATGGTCGGTTGTAGATGCTGCCTTGCACGCCGGTGGTGTCGGCGCGTGCTACCGTGGTGGCGGCGCGTCGCGTGCTGTCGGCGCGCGCCGTATCAACTTGCGCTTCCGCAGGTGGCGACCACACGGATGTTACGGAAAGCGCCACAAGCGCGCACGTTGCCGCGCGCGCCACGCGACGGCGTTGGTGTGGGATCATGATTGGCGTTCGGGCAGCAGGTGGATGTACACCGTCTCACGGTCGCTGGTGACCCGATAGCGAGTGAGCGCGCGCTCGGTCGGCCCCTGCAAGACGTCGCCGGCAAAGGTGTATTCGCTGCCGTGACACGGACACACAAGCTTCTCGGCGCCGAGCTCCACCTGGCAGCCACGGTGCATGCAACGCGTAGAGACGGCGGTGTAATCGCCAACGGCAGTGCGGCGCAGATAGATCGGGAGATCGGCACCCGGATCCTCAACCAGCAGCCCGGCTGCCACGACGTCGACCGCTGGAACGGCCAGTCGATCGCCAACGACGGTTGGCGTCACGTAGCGCATGCGCGCCGCACAACCGCCAAGCAGTGCGGGCAGCCCGCCGCACATCACGCCACCGGCAAGAAGTTCAAGGTGGTGAAGGAAACGCCGACGATTTTGCATTACAACGAACGCAGATAGGCCAGCAGGCGTTCCTGCTGCTCGGCGGCAAGGGCGTTGAACGCCGTGCGACTCCGTGTCCCCTCGCCACCGTGGAATTGAATCGCGTCACGCAGAGACTTGGCGCGCCCATCATGCAGGTAGTGCGCACTGCCGCCCTGTGCGCGCTCGGCGAGACCGACGCCCCACAACGGAGCCGTGCGCCACTCCGACGGCGACGCGTCGCCTTCGGTGTATCCGTCGTCGAGCTCGCGTCCCATGTCGTGCAGCAGCAGGTCGGTGAAGGGCGAAAATACGATGTTGTTGAGCTGCGGAATGTCCGAACGCCCCGTGCGCAGCGAGGTCACGTGGCATCCGGCGCACCCCACCTGCGCAAACAATCGCTCACCCTCGCGTATCGACGGTGAATCGGCATCGCGTCGGGGCGGCGCACGCAGCGTGCGGAGATAGAACACCACGGCGTTCAGCACACTGGTGGCGAGTTCCGGGTCGGCCACGCCGTCGCCTCCCTGGACGCCGACCTGACGATTGTACAAATCACGCGGCACCAGTTCGCTGGTAATCCCCATGTCTTCCGAGTAGGCGAATACCGACTGATGCAACAGGTTGATAGTGCGCGCCTTCTTGCCGAAACGACCTACATACTTGCCGTCAATCGGCAAGTGACGCGTTGTCGCGGCACCGGCGGCGATCGTCGAGACCGACGCAATGTCAGCGATGAAGTCGGATGAGTCGACCAACGACAATCGACCCGAAATGCCGTCCCCATTTGCGTCGGTGGGGTCGGCCAGCGCGCGAATGGTGGCATCCTCGACCGCTTCGAGATATCCGAGTCCGGTGACACTGGGCGCCGTAAACCGCGCCGTGGCCGTGGCGCCAACGGGAACACGTTCTGCCAGATAGCCGAGAATCGCGCGGTTTTGCAGTTGCGGCCCGCCCTCGTTTTTCATGGGATCGAACGCGCCGCTCAGCACTCGGCCAAAGCGCGTGATGTCGAACAGCGGATGCCCCTTGCCGTCGCCCACGTGACAGGACTCGCACGACGTGGCCACGAACAACGGTCCGAGCCCGTCACCGGGCGCGAAGCGACGCGCGAACTCGGCGTCGCCCTGCGCGTGAACTGCCACCTGACTGGAGGACAGGCCGTCGATCGGGCCGTCGAGGGTGATGCTCGCATCGGGCGCGGCGGGGAGGAAGGGATCGCCGCATGACGAGAGCGCAACCGCAGCCGTGACAGTCAACGCCAGCCATGGCCAGCGACGCATCGGTCGGGAATTCATGAGGGCGATGAATGGTCTGGTCATGCCACTGCGCGGGTTTACGGTCAACTACGCAATAAATTAGGATACACTAAAACTGAAGGAGGCGCAAGGCCAGAATATCACGGCGTTATGACGGGCGACTTTGGTGGCGTACTCCGGCGCCCCTATGAGGCACGAATCATCTGCAGGGGATTCACGCGACCGGCGCGGATCGCTGGCAACCAGCTGGCGAGTGCCGAGGCGCTGAGAACGAGCGCTGCCACCGCTATGTACGTGACGGGATCGGTCGCGCTGGTGGCATAGAGCAATGAGCGCAATAACCGCGACGTCATGAATGCAACGCCAATCCCCAGCGCGCTTCCCGCTGCGGCGAGACGCAGGGCTCGCCGTAAAACGAGACCGCGCATCATGGAAGCGCTGGCACCAAGAGCAAGGCGGATACCAATTTCGCGTGAACGCTGACGCACGGTAGAGGCAAGCGCAGCGTAAATCCCGACCAATGCAAGGAACAGTGTGAGCAGTGCGAATGTCCCGAGCAACAGCGATGCAAAACGCGTACGTGCCAATGGCGCAGCGAGCAGCTGCGACATGGCGCCCCCCCGAGCGATCATCAGGTCTGGGTGCAGCGCTCGCAGAACTGGGCGTAACTGAGCAATCACACGCGTATCGTCGCCACGGGTGCGTACGGCGAGCGTCATGGACACTGGTCCGCCGAACTGTCGAGTCGGGAGGTAGAGGCTTGGCTGCAGACTGGTGAGCTCGTGATATCGGGTGTCACCCACCACACCCACCACGGCGATCCATTCGCCGGGTTCGGCTGCGGTGCCAAGCTTGAGGCGCTTTCCTATCGGGTCAATCCCTGGCCAGATACGGCGGGCAATGGCCTCGCTCACAATCGCCACGGGTGCGGCGCGTTCGTGGTCGTTCTCATCAAAGGCCCGTCCGCGCCTCACGGGCAATTCGAGCGTCTGAAAATAGCCGGGACCGACCACCTCGAAGTTGGCCCATGGATTGTTCGCCTGCGCCTCGACGGACTGTCCGTCACCGCTGTACATGGCAAGCCAACCACCCTGTGCAGCGAAGGGCAACTTCGGCATCGTGCTCGCGGTGAGGACATCGGGCAGCGCGGACACCCTCGCAATCATGGCCTCCTGTAGAACAACCAGGCGTGCGTGGTCGGGTATCGCGTTCGCGGGCAGTGTTGTTTCAAACACCAGGAGTCGCTCGTGGTTGAAACCCATGTCAACGCGCGCAAGCGTTCGCCCGCTACGCAATACCAGCCCCGCGCTGATCACGACTATCACGGACAGAGCGACCTGACCAACCACCAGCGCATGCCGCAAGCGAGGCATCGTGCGCTGGTCCGTGGGGGTAGCCAATGCGCGGCGAAGACGCACCCCCAGGTTGTCGCTCGTGGCGAGCACGGCGGGAACGAGACCGCAAAGCAACATCGCGATGGTCGTGATGCCGAGCGCCGCGCTCAAAACACTGGTGTCGATAACAATCAGCTCGCGCTGGGGCAGTTCCGGAGGCGCGAGTGCGACAAGCGCGCGAACCGCTGCCAGAGCGAGCCCTGTGCCGAGGAGGCCGCCGGCCAGTGCGAGTACGCCGGTCTCGGTCAGCAATTGGCGAATCAATTGCCATCGGCTGGCGCCAAGCGCGACACGGATTGCGAGCTCGGGCGCGCGTGTCGACGTGCGAATGAGGAGCAGATTCGAAACGTTGGCGCACGCGATAAGCAGCAACAGGAATACTGCGGCCAACGCGGCCCAGAGCGCAGGGCGCACCTCGCCGGCAAGGCGATCACGGAGTGCGAGTACGACTGGCTTCATGCCACGTTTCGCTGCGGGGCGTTGGACGTCACCCGCGCGCAGAAACGCCTCGAAATCGGCTCGCGCTGTGCGCATGGTGTAGCCCGGCCAAAGGCGGCCTATCAAATCGAAAACCATCGCGCCCGCCGATGTCTCGTTCGCATCGGCTGTTGCAGGGAACGATGGCATCACGGGCAACCACGCCTGAACGCCCTTGGGGTATTCAAAGCCGCGCGGCAGCACGCCGACCACTTCAACGCGCCGACCCTGCCACGTGAGCGACCTCCCGATTACGTCCGGCGACCCACCGAAATGGTCGCGCCAGAAGGCATGGCTGATCACCATCACCAGCGCCGCGCCTGGCATGTCATCGGTCGCATGCAATGTGCGACCGTGAATGGGTGTGATACCGAGAAGTGGGAAAAAGCCGCCAGTGACCCACGTGGCGGCGAGCGGCACGGCGCGCTCCGCATCCTGCATAACGACGTCGACCGCGCCCTGGAATGACACACCAGCGACCGCGCGAAGTGCGCGGGTGCGTTGTTGAAATAATTGCAAGTCGGCGAAGTTGACCGGCAAGTGATCAGCACTGTGCATCGGCGGCGCTGTCCACATCACCACCACGTCGGCGTCCTGCTCAACCGGCGTTGCACGCACGGCAATGCCATAGAAGATACTGAACATGGCAGTGGCGGCGCCAATACCGAGTGCGAGCGTACACACCACGAGGAATGCGAACGCGCGATCCCGGCTCAGTGATCGCAGCGCGTAGCGAATGTCGCGCCACAGCACCCCGTTCACGTGCCTCCGCGTCTCGTCATCACCAGTGGCGCAATGGTCATCGTCGCCGCGATCAGCAACCCCAGCACGCTCACCAATTTCCCCCTGGCGTACGTTGGCGAGTCGAACACCAGCTCCACCGACTTCGCGCCAGCCGGCAGATCCACGCTCAGCAGGGTGTGATCTGCGCGACGCACTACACCGGGTTTCCCGTCCACCGTCGCGTGCCAGTCGGGATACCAGTTCTCCGAAATGAGCAGACGACTTGCCGCCGCCTCCGCTCCGTCAAGCACGACCGTCATGCGACCCGGTGACCAGTCGGACACGGTGGCCCGCGTCGTCGCCAATGGAAATGGTGGATGAGCCTGCGCGATCGGAGCCGTCGACGTATCGGGCAGCAGTACGGCGCCATTCACAGGAAAGCGCGAGTCGACCACGGTGGAGACCACCTGCGATTCCGGCACTTTAGCCGCCGAAAGCACCACACGCGCGTACGGAGGCACCACGTCGCGCTCGTACAGCACTGCCGTGGTGCCGAATGACGTGTTCGTGGATCGGACGACCTGATGAAAGCCAGCGACGGAGTCCACCTTGTCCAGAATCAGAAACCGAATCGCCAGCAGGTCAATCAGGTTGGGCGAACCCAGGTTTCGCCAGCCTTCGTCATGTCCGCCCAACTCATCATAGGCGCGCAGTTCGAAGCCGTGATAGCCGCGCGCACTGGAAATGCGATACGTCATCAGGATAGACGACTGGCCGTAGCTGTTGCCAACGTCGATCACACGATACGGGGGTGTGGTATTGCGCAGGTGTGTCGTGACCGCGTCGTCGGCGAACAACACGTTGGCACGTGGCGAAAACTGGTAGAAGGCCCGGTCGATGCTCCACAAATCAATGGACATCGCGGCCACCACCGCCGCCACGGCGGAAGCCGCCCTGAGTCGCCCCAACGCAATGGCGGTCAGGACGCCGCCGCCGATGACGACAAACGCCAGCAGTCGCAGTGCACCGAGGCGAAGCGCGGGGGCGTTCGCAGCGACCGCGTCAGTCCGTTCGGGACTGGCCAGCGCATCAGCCAACCCCTGCAATGCTCCCGTTACCCCAAGTACTGAAATCGCCAGAAAGCCGCTCACCACGATCAGCATGGAACGAAGCGGGACCGCCCGACACAGCACGCGGTCGAAACCAATCGCGGCGAGGATCGCCACCGGGAACGCGACCAGATAGAAGACCATTCCCATCGCGCGGATCTTGCTGAGCAACGGCAACAACTCGAAGAACGGTCGGTAGAACGGGGTATGTCCGCCGAAGGAAAGGAGCAGAAAGAACAGCGCTCCAGTTGTGAATGCGACCACGAGTCGCCGACGCGCGGCATCACCAAACGAGAGCGCCGACAGCGCGAGTGGCAGAAATCCCATGTACTCAGTGTGAAACTTGATAGGGTTCCGTCCCCAGTACTGATCCAGCACGCCATTGAACTGCGGCAGAATGGTCGTGAAGATCTCCGAGGGCGGCAGGGCGTAGCTGGTGGCAAATGCCCAACCGGTGTTTGGCCCGCCCTCGGCGCGCGGCGAGTACTTGATGTACTCGACAAACGGCATCACTTGCAGCGCGGTGATCGCCAGACCGACACCGACCGCGAGCGCCGCCAGCGACAACGACATCCACGGATTGCTGCCGGGTGCGCGCTCGCCGTCCCAGAACGCAAGAAACAGGGCCCACAGACCCAGCGCGATCAATAGAAAATACGACATGTGATAATGCCCCAGCACCGTCAGGGCAACGACGAAAGCGAACGCGCCGAAGGCCCACCGTTGCTGGTCGCGGATGGCGCGCAACAGCACCCAGAACGCCAATGGCGTGAGCGCGGACACAAATACCTTGCCGTCGTGTCCGGGGCTCATCTGCGACGCCACAATACCGGTCATCTCGTAGGCGACACCGGCCACGACGGACGCACCCCATGACAGTCCAAGCGCACGCGCGAAACGAAACGTGAGCCATCCCGCCAGCACAAAGTGCACCGCCATTCCCCACGTGATGGCCAGATCGACCGGCATGATCCAGCGCAGCCAAGCCGTGGGATAGAAGATGTCGCCGTGCATCGCGGCGATGTACGGCAAGCCGCCAAACAGATACGGATTCCATTGGGGCATCGAACCGGACGCCTTGAACATTTCCGCGCCAAACAAACGAAACGAATAGCCGGCAATGAACATGTCGGAACGCGCGCCTCCGAACATGATCTGGCCAGTGAGAAGAGGCCAGAGTAACAACAGCGAAGCGGCGATGAAGACACCCGCTGCGACGAGAGACGGCGCGCGCGGCTCAACGTCTTCAACGGGAGCACGGCGACTCATGGAACCACTGTTGACGTGCCCAGGGTCTTCACCATGCTGTACCAGAACGCCACCGCGTCATGATAAGCCTTGACACCCACACGCTCTTCCCGGCCGTGGGCCCGACTGGGCTCGGCCTGTTCGAAAAACACGGCCGACACGCCGTACGTGGGGATGCCTGCATTGCGCGTGAACAACCCATCGGTGGCCCCCGTGGACATCTCCGGTACCACCACCGCGCCGGGAAAGCGCTCCGTCGTGAGTGTAGTCACCACGCGCATGACATCGTCGCGCAGCGGTGACGGCGGACTGAGCATCGCGTCCCATGCCCGCACGACTTTCGCGCCGGAACCCACCACGCGTTGCATGGTCGCCTGCACGGAATCGATTGATTCGTCAGGAACAATGCGACAGTTCACCAGCGCCGACGCGCGCTGCGGCAGCGCATTGTCGGCGTGGCCGGCTTCCAGTCGCGTGGCCACACAGGTGGTGCGCATGATCGAGTTCCAGTACGGATTGGCCGTGGACAGTTTCGTGGCGGCCGCCGTATCCATCGGTTCCTGCGCCACCGCCCGCATGAGGGCCCCGATGTCGGGCGCCTGCGTGGCCGCACTCTGCATGAAGTACGCGCGCGACACTTCATTCAGTCGACGGGGAAACTCGAACGCGCCGAAGGCTGCGAGGTGCGCACTCAGTTCATAAATCGCGTTGTCTTTCCGCGGCACCGAGCTGTGTCCGCCCGGGTTCGTGACTTCGATGCGGAAATTGGCGAACATTTTTTCACTGGCCTGCACCGCGTTTGACACCGCTTTCCCCTTGTCCAACGATCCGCCTCCACCGTCGGTGTTCAGCGCATACTCCGCCTCAAGCAGTGACCGGTGAGTTTTGAGAAGCCAGGCGATCGACGCACCGTTGGTTTCTTCGTCCGCCGAGAGCACGGCCACGATATCACGGGCAGGTACCCACCCTTCGCGCTTCCACCGCACCATATTCGCGACGATCGTACCCACGCCGGCCTTGTTGTCCTCAGCGCCGCGTCCGTAATACCAGCCGTCCTTCTCAATCATCGTGAACGGATCGAACGGCCAGTCGGCGCGATTGGCCGCTACCACATCCAGGTGGGCCATCAGCAGAATGGGCTTCTGTCCCGTGCGACGACCGCGAAGGCGCGCCACAACGGCCGTCAGCTCCGGTTTGGGACCCAGCAACAACACGTCGGCCGCAGGAAAGCCGGCCGCACGCAGCCGCAAGGCCATGGCCCGTGCGGCGCGCGCCACGCCAAGGGTGCCGGACGTGGAGTTGATGTTCACCAGCTCGCGCAGAATCTCGCGTGCTTCGCGGTGTTCCCGGGAAACGCTGGGCATCTGAGCACGCGCTCGCGCGATGGGAACGGCGACGACCACGGTAACCAACGCGAAAACCAAACGACGTATAATCATGACGGGGAGAGCGGTGAGGGCGCGTTCCATCGACGCGCCAACACCAATGTCCTCCGTGGACGTCCCAATAGCGAGTGCCGGTGAAGGCTCACTCGCGTCCGCGAGATGTCATGTGCAACAGCCCGGGGCGCAGCAGGCCTCTTGCTTCGGTGCGACGCCTGTCGCCGACTGCACATCGAGCGGCGAGGCGACTGCGATCTTGGTGGCCCGGACAAACGCGGCCATGAACTTGCCATCGATGGCATCGAGATGCTCCGGGCGGTCCAGTCCTGCTTCGGCAAGGAACTGCCGCGCGTCTTCCACGCGATAAATTCGCGTGGGCTCGATGTCAATCTGTGAAAAGCCAACGTCGGCCAGCAGGGTGCAAAATTCGGATTCTTCGAGCGCACCGGCGACACAGCCCACCCATAACTCCATGCTGCGCCGCACATCGGCCGGGACTTCGCCACGCACCACCACGTCACTCACCGCGAACCGACCGCCCGGCTTGAGCACCCGGAACGCTTCACGCAACACCTGCCGTTTGTCGGCCGAAAGATTGATCACGCAATTGGAGATGATCACGTCAACCGAATTGTCGGGCAGGGGAATCGACTCGATATGACCCTTGAGAAACTCCACATTCGTTACCCCGGCTTCGGCCGCGTTCTGACGCGCCAGGGCCAGCATATCGTCGGTCATGTCCAGGCCGTACGCCTTGCCGGTGGCGCCGACCCGTCTCGCCGACAGAATGACGTCGACGCCGCCGCCAGATCCCAGATCAAGCACCACCTCCCCTGCGTGGAGGTCCAGCAACGCCGTGGGATTTCCGCAGCCCAACGACGCCAGCACCGCGGCGGTTGGCAGTTCACTCGTTTCGCCGTTTACGTACAGGTTGGACGTGATCGGATCGACACTGCCGTTGAACGCGCTGCCGCCGCAGCACGAACTGGCGGGTCCGCAGCCGCCGGCCGCGGTACCTTCGAGTACGCGACGGGCCGCCGCGCCATATCGTTCCTGCACGATCTCGGTGAGGCTCGGCGCGTCGCCGGTTGCATCGTGAGCGACGGATGGATTGGTGGACATCGGGACATCTCCTATCAAAAATTGTTGATGGATAACAGTAACGTCGCGGTCATCAGGGAATTCGATGCGGTACATATGGCAGCAGGGAGTGGCGTCAGCCGCAACAGCGACCGACCACCGGCAGCCGGGCTCGCCAGGCATGGTGGTCGGTCGTTGGGCGACCACCAGATCGTGAACCTCAGCGAGCGCCTGTGGAACGATGGCATAGTACGACCACCGACCCTCTTTCCGATCGCTCAGCAAGCCGGCGTCGCGCAGCACTCGCAGATGGAACGACAGACGCGATTGCGCCGCGTCCAGTGCGCCCTGCAAGTCGCACACACAGCGCTCGCCCGCGCGCAGCATGTCGAGGATTTCCAATCGCGTTTCGTCGGACAACGCGTGAAAGAGCGTGGCAGCTCGGATGCGATCGAACGATCTATCCTTGCGTGAGCAGGTACACCGTGGCCGCCACCAGCAGCGCGGCCGCCACCGCGAATCCGATCTTCCAAATCGACCACGGACGGTCACCCGTGATCGCGCCGGTCTGTCCGTTCACCACAACGCGCCACGACGTGCCCTCGAACAGATACGAACAGATCCACACCGGCAGCAGGACATGTTTGAAGGTAACGTTGTCGTAGCGCGTCGCGACGTGGGCGACGCGCTGATGATTGCCGCCGATATCCCGTTTGACGGCGTCGAGTATCGCCACGTCGAATTCACATTTCGCGTGCCCGAACGCGGGTTCGAGTGCCAGCTGATACGCCTCAACGGTGAAGCCGGCCACGTAGTCGTCGGAGAATGGCTGCATACCCGATATGTCCCAGTTGGTCAGCACATCAGCGAGATGTGCCGGAATACTGGTTGACGCGGGCACCAGCGTGTCGTCAAACGACAGCGTGACCGTCCCCGACGCGGCATACCAGTCGGTCTCCGTACGATTGACGACCACCGTGTTTCCCTGTGCATCGCGGCGAGTCTCCTGCACAATCCGATCCACGCCCCGCTGCCCCTGATAATCGTTCGTGGTGCGCGCATCAAACGTCCAGCAGGGCAGGTACACGCCTCGCACGCCGTTCACGGAACGCACACTCTCACGCAGGGCATTGGGGGCAAACCAGCGACCATTGATCCACGTTCGGAATACCTCCTGCGCCCCCTTTTGCTCGAGTGCAAACGGCACCACGCCGCGTGGTCGAATGCGGCGCTCGGCGTGGGCCGTCGCCGACACCAGCGGCGTGGCGCAGAAGGCGCAGACCGACGCGACAACGTGCGCCGCGAATTGCGTCTGCGCGCCGCACTGCGGACAGTCCACCAATTGCGGAGTGATCTCGGGTTCGTTCCCCGCTTGCGACCGCAAATGAGCGAGGTAATCGAGTTCCTCAAAAGTGGATTGACGGGTCGCTGCATCGACGGCGGGCGGTTCGTTCTCCGTCCCGCAACTGGGACAGGTCAGACGTCCAACCGAGGGCGCGAAGCGCAAGGACGCGCCGCACTGTCGACAGGGGAAGACACGCGCGTCGGTAGTCGCCGGGACGGCGGGGGGCATGGAGTCGCCAAACGGCATCGAGGTCACGTTGTGGACTGGGCGAAAGCGAAAAGAGGATGGCGTACCGACCGCTCCCGTGTCACAGTCCCGGCGCAGGCTGTAACGGACGGCACGGATGGTCGTCTGGTACGGTGGGACGGAGCGCGACGTTTCGCTACAGGTGCGATGCTGCACCCCGCCGGTGTGTTGTCCCAACTCATTCAATCGCCGTGCCTCAACTCGATCGTGTGCTGCCGCGTCTGGAGTCAGGTGCCGCCAGTCAGGTAATTCTGGAAGCCGATGAGCCGATTCGTTGCCTGACCCCCACGGGCTTGCAGACGGTGTCGCAGCAGTCGCTTACGCGTGAACAGGTGCTGGCCTTGATTGCCGAGGTGGCAGCACCCGAAGAACAGGCCTGGGTAGCCGAGGCACAGGGGATACGGCTGCTGTACACGTGGCGAGAGCAGCGGTATCTCGTGGCGCAGGACGGCGACTCGCCCACACTCAAATTGATGATTCGCAAATGGGTGGAGAAAGCCGGCCCGCGCGATCCCAACGCGCCCGCCACCAACCGACACCTGAAGCGACGCGCCAGCGACCGTGCGTTCGGCTCCTTCGATGGCGAATCTCCCGCTCGGGAGGCGCTCGAGCGTTTGTTGCGAGTGCAGGTTGCGCGCGGCGCTGCCGATTTGCACCTTCGCACGGGTGAACCGCCGATTCTGCGACTGGGCGGCGACCTGCTGCGCATCGAAAACGAGTCCGTGCTCGAGAACGACGAAATTTCCGGCATGCTCTGGTCCATCATGCCGGACAAGAACAAAGCCGAGTTCGATGAAAATTGGGACACCGATTTCGCTCACGAGATCGCCGACATCGCGCGTTTCCGCGTGAACGTGCTGCGGGACCGCTTTGGCGTGGCCGCTGTGATTCGTACCATCGCGAACGGAACGGTCACGGTTGAGCAGATGGGGCTGTCGCCAGAAGTCCAGGCGCTGTGCAGCCTGACCAAGGGGCTGGTGCTGGTCACGGGTCCGACCGGCTCGGGAAAGTCTACGACCCTCTGTGCGCTGATCGACCTGATTAATCGCACGCGATCCGATCATGTCATCACCATTGAAGACCCGATCGAATTTGTTCACCAAAGCAAGAAGTGCCTGATCACTCAACGACAGGTGGGCGTGCATACGCAGTCGTTCAAGAGCGCCTTGCGCGCCGCGCTGCGCGAAGACCCGGACATCATCATGGTGGGTGAGCTGCGCGACCTGGAAACCATCGCGATCGCGCTGGAAACGGCGGAAACGGGACATCTGGTGTTTGGCACGCTGCATACATCCACCGCGGCATCCACCCTGAATCGCATCGTGGATCAATTCCCGGCCGACCGTCAGGAACAGATCCGCATCATGCTGGCAGAGTCGCTGAAGGGTGTCATTTCGCAGACGCTCTGCAAGAAAATCGGCGGCGGTCGGGTGGCAGCCCGCGAAATTCTGCTGGTGAACAAGGCGGCCAGTGCGATGATCCGCGAGGGGAAGAGCGTGCAGATCCCCAACATTATTCAGACGCAGCGAAAGCTGGGAATGGAGACGCTCAACGACGCGCTGCTCACACTTGTAAAGACCCGACAGGTGGAGCCTGAGGAAGCCTACATGCGGTCGGTCGAGCGGAAGGAGATGGCGACGAAACTGCGGGCACTGGGTCATCTGGTGCAAGCCGCAGGCAGCGAGGAATAGTCGGGCCGTGCGCCCGCGCTGACGAAAACGCGCAGCGGAGGCATATTTCGGGGAACTTCTCCTCGTGCCCAGGAATTTCCTCTCCATGCCCAGAGTTCTCCACGCCTCGCGCGCGCATAAACCACTGCTGCTATGCGTAATCCTGAGCGCGTCCGCTCCACTTGGCGTGCTTTCCGCGCAGGCGGCGACAGCGACATCCGTCGCTCCCGATCGTGCCATTCGTCGCGACATTCCGATCACGAATGCTATCCGGCGGGCGTTGGCGGCGGGCACGCGCGATTCCACCGGTCGACCGGGGCGCGCCTACTGGCAGTTGCGCACCGACTATCGCATCAACGTGTCGCTTGAGCCGTCAACGCAGCGATTAACCGGTACAGCGCGCATCACCATCCACAACAACAGCCCCGATGCGCTGGCGGTGATCGGGTTGCGACTCGATCCCAATCACTTCCTTGGGAATGCGCCGCATGCGGCACCGTGGGTGCCCGCCGAGGTCACTGACGGCATGGTCATTACACGCTTACTCGTGAATGGCAAGGCGGCGAATCTCGCGGCAACAGCTGCGGCAGGTGATGGCAGTACCGGTGCCCGGGCCGCCGCTGCGGCCGCCGCGAATGCCGCCAACGCACCCGCAGCCACTGAACCCGTTTTGCAGAATCCCCGATCCACCGTGGCGCGTGTTCGCCTCCCCACACCGATTGCGCCCAGAACCACAGCGCTGCTGGAGATCGACTGGTCGCACAAACTGCCCGGCGGACCGGGCTCGGGCCATCGCATGGTGCAGCGATGGGCCGACACGTTATTCCAGCCCACGCAGTGGTTTCCGCGAGTGGCCGTATACGACGACCTGCGCGGATGGGACAGTGAGTTGTATCTCGGTCCATCGGAATTCTACAACAACTTCGGCACGTACGACGTGAACATTGAGGTACCAGCCGGTTGGATCGTGAGCGGTACCGGTGTGCTCCAAAATCCCGATGAAGTGCTCACACCGCAGGCACGACAGCGCTTGGTGCAGGCCCTGACCAGCAACGCCAACACCACCATTGTCGGCCCTGAGGACGTGGGACCCGGACAGGCCACTGTCGGCGCGTCGAACGGTCGGCTTATCTGGAAGTTCCACGCCGATACCGTGAACGACTTCGCATTCGCCACCGCGAAGAAATTCGTGTGGCAAGCCACACGCGCCACGATTCCCGGCAAGGGAGTTGTGCCCGTCCACATGTTTTTCCTGCCCGGACGCGCGGCGAGTTTTGCACTCGCCGGTGAGCGGTCGCGGCACGCGCTGGAGTTCTACTCGGCGTTGTGGTTTCCGTATCAGTTTCCACAGCTCACGCTGCAGGACGGGCCAAGCGCAGGCATGGAGTACCCGATGGTGATCAACTCCAACCAGGGCGCGGCCGACCACGAAACCGGTCACCAGTGGTGGCCCATG
>JANMRE010000690.1:0-1906 GCA_031370885.1 Gemmatimonadaceae bacterium | reverse complement strand
GTTCGCATTGTCGGGGATGATATCCAGCAGCGCTTCGTCACGTCGGTCGCGCGGATCCCGTGTGCTGCCGCGCGGCGGGTTGTCGACATTGTTCGACGGCACGAAACGAAAGAGCTCGCGTATCTGCTGCAGACAGGCCAGCTCCGAATCACAGGCGAAGTGCGCCACGCCGCTGGTCGAGGCGTGCGTATCCGCGCCACCCAGCTGCTCCATCGTCACGTCTTCGTGCGTGACAGTCTTCACGACATTGGGGCCGGTGACGAACATGTAACTCGTTCCGCGCACCATGTAGATAAAGTCGGTGATCGCCGGCGAGTACACCGCACCACCGGCGCACGGCCCGAGGATGGCTGAAATCTGCGGGATCACGCCAGAGGCCAGGGTGTTGCGGAGGAAGATGTCGGCGTAACCGCCCAGCGAAACCACGCCCTCCTGAATTCGGGCTCCACCGGAATCATTCAGCCCGATCACCGGCGCTCCCGCGCGCATGGCCAGATCCATAATCTTGCAGATCTTGGCGGCATGCGCTTCGGAGAGTGATCCGCCAAACACCGTGAAATCCTGAGAGAACACGTATACGAGTCGGTCCTCGATCCGGCCGTGCCCGGTCACGACGCCGTCGCCAAAAACCGGTTGCTCGCCCCCGCTCTCGGCACGGGACGTGACGAATCGGTCGGCCTCGACAAACGATCCTTCATCGAGCAGGACATCGACGCGTTCGCGGGCACTGAGCTTGCCTTTGGCGTGCTGGGCTGCCAGTCGCGCAACGCCTCCTCCCAAATCGGCTGCATCGCGGGCGGCGGAGAGACGCGCCAGTTTGTTGCGCATGGTCGACGGATTTGCTGACATATGGCCGCAAGCTAGCGGACGCCCGGGACAGCAACCAGCTTATTGCGGCAGAGGTCGTAACCCGGTGCTGCCATTACGTCGCCGGTCCAAGTAAGATGTGGTGTAGGACGATGGACCGTTTCAAGGCAGGCCTGTTCGTGACCGGAATGGCGTGGTGCCCGTCTAAAAGCGGATGACCAGTCACTGGCGCGTAAGTATGGATGAGCCTGCTGGTCCGAAATATGCAGTAGGAACGGGTAGCTGCAGGATCGCACGACACGGTTCCCTGGTTACCGATGCCGCTCAACGCTGGGTGAGGCACTGCCTCACCGCCACCGAACGAAGCCACCCAATTCCATGCCTGACATGTTTCGTCTTGACGCCGACGCCCCCGCACGTCGGCTCGCCTACATCGGCGCCATCCTGCTGATCCTTATTCCCTTTCTGCAGGCCGGCCAGCAACTCTGGCCGCTGAATCTTGGCGACATCCGGTGGCGCTTTGGTGCGGCGAACGCCCTGTCCAGCGTGATGCTGCTGCCGTTTCTCGGTCTCACAATCATGACCCTGGTGGCTCGCAGCGCGGACCATAGGGGCGTTGCGCGTTTCGTGGGGGCGATGGCCGCCTTGTTCGTTATTGGCCTGCTGGGCTCTCTGGTGCTGTTCGCGCTCGATGCCCTGCAACTCAAGGGAATCGTTACCTCGCAGATGATGGCCACGTTTCAGACCACCGCGTGGCGCGTGGTGCTGGTGTCGCTGATTTTCACGGTGAGCTTCTCGACGCTGATGGTTACGGCGTTCAAGAGTTCGCGTGGCGCGGCGCCGATGACGAAAAAGGGTTCGAAACAGCCGGACGAGGCGGTGGGGCTCATTGTTGGGCAGTAGATGACGCCCGCCCGAACAAAACGAAGGCCCCGCCGGTTGTACTCGGCGGGGCCTTTGTCGTACCAGCAAGTTGAGACGCGACTTACAGTCCGATCTCGTCTTCCGAGCTGTGCACCTTGCTGGGCTCGGCCGGCTTGGGCGGCTGCTCTTCCGGCACCGACGTGACCGCCAACACAATGCGGCGATGGATCGGATC
>JANMRE010000681.1:0-2195 GCA_031370885.1 Gemmatimonadaceae bacterium | reverse complement strand
CCGTGGTTGCCGTCACGGTGGCCGGACCGACCGCCACGATTGCGTCGGCGTCGACGTATCAGTTCACGTCAGTGGTGACCGGCTCGCAGAACACCGCAGTGACGTGGAGCGTTGACGCTGCCGGCTCCGCGAATGTTGGCGCGATTTCGGCCGGCGGACTGTACACGGCGCCGGCTGCGGCAGGCACATTTACCGTTCGCGCAACCTCAGCGGCCGATGCGACCAAGAGCGGCACGGCCACGGTAACCGTGAGTGCGCCACTCATTGTCGTATCGATTGTGCCGAACGGTGCCACCGTTGCATCGGGTGGCACGGTACAACTGAGCGCGGCGGTCACGGGCTCGTCAAACGGTGCCGTGACGTGGGATGTTCCGAGTGGCGCAACAGCAGGCTCGATTGTCAGCACGGGTTTGGCGAACGCGCTCTATACGGCGCCAGGCACGGCAGGCTCGTATCAAGTACGCGCCACCAGCGTGGCTGACAATGCGAAAACCGCGATGGCCACCATCACCGTGCAGCAGGGCAGTGGTTTTCGCGTGAACGGACCGTCGCGCGTTGCGCCTACGATAAGCACGCTCTTCACTGCCACGTTCAATGATGTTGCGGTGATTGCCGTGTGGAGTTTTGACGGCCCTGCCAACGGGTGCACGGTGTCGTCAACGGGCGTGTTCACCGCGGGCGCCACGCCCACCACCGTTACGCTGCGCGCGACCGATGCAGCGCAGCGAACGGCCACGATGCTGGTGAGCGTGGCCACGCAGGTAACGCTGGCACTTCAGCGACCGGACAACGCCACGCTCTCAACCGCCGATATGCTCACGTTCTACTGGTCGATTTCACCAACAGGTGTGAGCACCGCCGTGAACTGGAGTGTCAATCCGTCGAACGGCGGAACGACCGTGCCGGTGGATTATTTTCGCGGCTTCGTACCATCGGCAACGGCGGGACTCGTGACGCTCACGGCAACCAGCGTCGCGGATCCGGCCGTGAGCGCGAGCTTCACCGCGACCGTCACGGCGGCGGCGGGCCCCGCGTTCGCGGCCACGACCGGGAATCCCCTGAGTTCGCGTTACGAACACGTGGCCGCCACGCTGCCCGATGGGCGCGTGGTGCTGGTTGGCGGTCAACGTTCACGCGCGGTGTACTTGCCGCTCCTTACAACCGACGTGTTCACACCAACGTCGGGAACGTTCAGTAGCGGGCCCGCGCTGACGGTCGTTCGCATGCAATCGGAAGCGATCGCGGTAGACGCCAGCCGCGTGTTGGTCACCGGTGGTGTGGAAGAATACGATCAGGCGTACAACACCGGAGAGATTGTCGATGTGAACAGCGGCAGTGCCACACGGGTGACAAACGCCATGACGGCGCGCCGGTTGTTCCACCAGATGGTGGCAGTCACCACCGGTCCAAACACCGGCAAGATTGCGATCATGGGCGGATTCAACGGGCCCATTCCGTATGGTGTGCCCAGTTGGCAATCAACCGCGTCGGTCGATCTGTTCGATCCGGTCACCAACCGCTTTGCGGCGTATTCCGCATCGATGAAGGTCGCGCGCGGCCTGTTTTCGGCCACGACGTTGCAGAACGGTCGCATACTCATTGTGGGCGGGTATGACGCCGCCGTCTTCAACCGGCTGGCGTCGGCCGAGATATTCGACCCCGTCAGTGGCACATTCACGTTTACCGGCAGCATGGCCACCGCGCGTTCGGGGCATACGGCAACGCGCCTCGCCGACGGCACGGTGCTTGTTGTTGGCGGTAGCAACGACGGCCTCGATGGCACAACCGCGGAATTGTACAATCCGACATCGGGATTGTTCGAGCGGGTGAACGGCACGATGTCGGTGTCGCGAACACATCACGCCGCAGCGCTCATGAGCGATGGTCGTGTGGCAGTGATTGGTGGTGAAAGCGGTGAAAACTGGGTGCGCGGCTCGGTGGAAGCGTATGATCCTGCGGCGCGCACGTTTTCAGCGCTGGGACACATGGCGATCGCGCGGCGTCGGCCAACGGCCAGTTTGCTCACGAGCGGTCCGAACGCGGGACGGATCCTGGTGTTTGGCGGTGGCGCAGAAGATAAGGTGATTGGAGCGGCTGAAATTATTCGATAGGGAGCGGCGCCGACGAGAACGCATACGGTGTGCAATACTCAGAGCGGGCCGCGAACTGAACGAGAAGCAACTGTCGCATGCGGG
>JANMRE010000213.1:0-2053 GCA_031370885.1 Gemmatimonadaceae bacterium | reverse complement strand
GGTGCCCCAGTTGCCGCGCCGTGTCGAGACTCTGCTCCCAGTCCGTAAGAATCGTTTCGGGCGCCATGTGCGCCGACGGAGCCTTCAACCCCTCTTTCTTGAGCGTGTCTCGCACTTCCTTCGTGCTGCGCCCGAAGTTCTTGAAGCTCCACAGCAGCTCGACATCCGTATAGCCAATGGCACTTATCGCGGCCAGCGTACGCTAGGGATCGGCCTTCATGGCGTTTCGCACGGCGTATAACTCCAGGCCAATGCGGTCAAGTTTCAGCGGGCGGTCAGTCGCCGCATGGAGGGACCGGCGAGTCGCCAGCAGAGCGGCGGTGGAGGTACCAACCAAGGCCAGGAAATGTCGTCGTTGCATCACTCAACGCTACGTCCGCGATCGCATCCCGCAAGAGGTGACTGCCTTTCGTGGTGCGCGGGTGCGGTGAGTGTCCCCTGACACCCGATTGACAAATCCGCGGCGCTGATTGGGGCGAACGCCGTCGCGTTCCCACGCGTATCTTCTGCGAGTCGTCTCGACCGACCCTCGGTCAGGATTCGTCCCATTTCGGAGTTGGGCATGACCGCATTCCCCTCCCCTCGCGACGCGTATCTCGTTGTCCGCCGGTTCACCGCACTGGCCATCGCCTTAGTGCTCGGCGTGGCCTCATTGGCCTCCGCGCAGACCAACAGTGCCCCGTCTACCTGGAATCCGCAGGAGATTTTGCGCACCGAGCGTTTCGTGAAGCCGCCGGAAAACATCGAACGGTTGATCATGACGCCACGGGTCGACATCTCATTCACAAACCCCAGTCCCGATCGCGGTTGGTTCCTGCGCCAGTCCGGCGCCGATCGCGGCGATATCAAGGCTTTTGGCAAATCGCATATCTGGTTGGGTGGACTGCAAGTGGATACGCGCGCCAATCGCGCGCGCTCGGTCACCACCGGTACGCGCACTGGACTCACGTTGGTCAATCCACGCACGGGGGTGTCGAAAACGCTCGACGTGCCGAAGGGCGCCACGGTGTCCTCGCCCATCTGGTCGCCAACCGGTACGCAGATTGCATTCATCGCCAACTTTGACGACGCGTCGTACGTGTACCTGGCCGATGTCGCGACCGGCAAGTCGACTCAGCTCAGCAAGGCCGCACTGAACGCCACGATGGTCACCGGCATCGACTATGCCGCCAACGGGAAGCAGATCATCGCGACATTGATTCCTGCTGGACGGGGCACCGCGCCATCACACGGCGACGGCAACATCGAAGACGGTCCGCAAGTGCGGCTGACCGAATCTCGCGCGCTCCCGCAGCCTTTTCATTTCAGCCTGTTGCAGGACCCCCACGACAAGGCGCTCGTCACGTACTACACCACGGCACAACTCGCCGCGATCGACGTGAAATCGAAGGCCGTTCGCAAGATCGGCTCACCACGCATGATCCGCGCTGTCGACGCGTCACCCGACGGCACCCACTACCGCGTGACCGTGATGATCGAGCCGTTCTCCTATGTCGTGCCGGTTTCCAATTTTGGCTCGGTGCAGGAGTTGTGGGACGCGAGTGGAAAGGTGGTCGCCACGCTGTCACGTGCGCTGTTACGCGAAGGTGCCGCGGCGGATGGCGATGCGCCCGCATTCGGCCGCGGTGGGGGGGGTGGTGGCGGGGCCGCAACCGACACGGGCAAACGCAACATTCAGTGGAATCCTGTTGGTCCTGGACTGGTGTATCTGCAATCGGTATTCGCCGCTGCGGCGAGTGGTGCAGGTCAAACGCCGACGCGCAGTGCTGGCGCGGCAGGTGGACGTGGGAATCCAGCAGGTGGACGTGGCGTACCAGGTGCGGGCCAGGCGCGACCGCAACCTATCGGCGTGAAGTACGTAAACTGGCTGCCACCGTTTGGACCCACCGACACGAAGGTGCTGTACGAAGGCGGGGCTCAACTCAGCACCGTCGCCTACAGCGCAGACGCCAAAACGATGTTCGTCAGTGACAGCGGCGCCGTTATCGCCATCAAGGACGGCAAGCGATACAACCTTGGCCGTAGCGTAACGCTCGCCGCTGGCGGTGGCGGA
>JANMRE010000208.1:0-7179 GCA_031370885.1 Gemmatimonadaceae bacterium | reverse complement strand
GCCCTCACCGGCGCGGCACATGGCACACACATTCTTGGTTCGGCGGGGACACATATTGCTGTTCCGCGCAATCGGTTGGGCAATCACGATGCCGTGACCGTGGTGTCACCGATTGATGGTCGCGTGATGTTCGTGTTGCCGGCCGGAGTGCATTCGATCATTGGCACCACCGAACGCCCTGCACACGGGGGACCCGATGCCATTCGCGCCACCGAGCAGGATGTGGCCTATCTGCTGCGCACGGTGAATGTGCGGTTCCCCAACGCGCAGCTCCGGATGGACGATGTGATCTCGGCATGGGCCGGTATTCGTCCGCTGGCCACCATGCGTGCGGGCGAACGTTCGGCCAACACCGCGTCACGCGAGCATGCCATCACGCATCGCGATGACGGACTCGTGAGCGTGACGGGTGGCAAGCTCACCACCTTTCGCGCGATGGCGGCAGACGTGCTGGCGCACGCGCTGACGGAATTGGCCTTCGAGGGAGGCTCGACGAGAGCGGGTGCGATGCGCAACCCATCGCGTCGCAGTGTCACGGAACCGTTCCCCGGTGGCGACATGCTGTCGCGCGCCTCCGTTATTCACGACGCGCGTGAGACCGTGCACGATGCCGCCGTGAGCGAGCGACTCGCCTTGGCGTACGGCAGCCGATGGCGCAATGTGTGGAGCTACGCACAACGCGATCCCTCACTCGCCCGACGACTGGTGGACGACTTGCCTTACCTGCTGGCCGAAGTGCCGCATGCCGTGGAGCGCGAACTGGCCTGTACGCTGTCCGACGTGCTGATCCGTCGCACCCACATCGCGTTTGAAACGCGCGATCACGGGCGCGGCGCGGCGAAACGGATTGCACCGCTCATGGCCGCGCTGCTGCACTGGAGCACGACGGAGCTCGAACGACAGCTGTCGGCGTATGATGCCGAGGTGGATCGCGTGTTTGGGATTGATATGGTGTGAAGGCGCGTGCCGTACGCACGCGCGAATGAATTGAATCCCGCGTCGATTGCCGAATCCTTCGCCATGTCGTACAATCGACGTCGCTGATTCCTTTTCACTCTCGGGCTCCATGACCTCAGAATTCTCCGGACGCGTGGCGTTCATCACTGGCGGCGCGTCCGGACTGGGACGGGCAGCCGCTCAGCAATTGGCCGCGCAAGGTGCGCTCGTGGTGGTTGCCGACGTGCAACCCGATCTCGCCGAATCGCTGGTGCTTGAGCTGACCAAGAACGGCGCCCAGGCTATCGCCGTGGCGTGTGACGTGTGCGATGATCGCGCGGTCGCGGTCGCGGTAACGGCCACCGTGGAGAGATTCGGCCGACTGGACATCGCCATCAATGCGGCAGGCATTGGTGGTCCGGAGGTAAAAACCGCCGAATACGATCCCGACGACTGGAATCGCGTGATCGATGTGAATCTGAATGGGGTGTGGCGTTGCATGCGCCACGAGATCCCGGCGATGCTCGCAGCGGGCGGCGGCGCCATCGTGAATGTCGCGTCGGTGGCAGGGCTGATTGGATTCCCACGACATCCGGCGTACGCGGCCAGCAAGCATGGCGTGGTGGGACTCACCAAGACCGCCGCATTGGAGTACGGGCGAAAGGGACTCCGTATCAATGCGCTCTGTCCAGGCTTCACGCTCACACCAATGGTGCAGCAGATGATCGACGCGGGTTTGCCACAGGAGGAATTGGCGGCGCGCGTGCCGCTGGGCCGATTGGGAACAGCAGAAGAAGTGGCTGCGGCCGCGCTGTTTCTTTGCTCAGCGGCTGGCGCGTTCATGAGTGGTCACGCGCTGGCGATCGACGGCGGAATCGTTGCGAGCTGACCGGTTTGCAGTTGCTGGTGTGCGGGGTAGGTGACGTTCCGATCATTCCAGTCGACGTGCCAACCCCGCCAACCTGCAACCGCCAACCCATAGCCTGAAGCTGCTCGCCGGAAAACGACCCTCGCCGACACGCCGCTCCGAGCCTATGATATTCGGGATCATCTCCACGCTCCAGTCGCGCTGTGCTGAGCCCCCTGCCCCCTTTTTGCTCGAATCTCATATGTCACTTGCTGCAGATGCCCTGACCATCCGTGGAGCAGTGTCGTGCGCGCTGCTGGCAGCGACGCTCCCTGTGCATGTGCTGCATGCCACGCAGCGTTCGGCGGTACCGACCACCGTGGTGAGGCAAGACTCCACGGTGACCGCTCGACTCAAGGCCGAGCGCAACGAAGATCCGAACGTCGCGCCGACTCGCAAGGAAGGCGAGGGTCCATTCGCCCGCTTGATCATCCGCGGTGTCAATCTCATCGATGGCTATGGCAGCGCGCCGCGCGGACCCGTCGACGTGGTGGTGGAAGGCAACAAGGTTGTCGAAATCGCCGGCGTCGGGTATCCGCGCGTCAAGATTGACGAAACCAAGCGACCCAAGGGCGCGACCCGCGAGTTGGACGCCAACGGCATGTACATGATGCCCGGTCTCGTGGATTTGCACGTGCACCAGGGCACGCAGCAGAAGGCGCCGGACAGCGAGTACTACAACAAGCTGTGGTTGGCGAACGGCATCACCACCGTGCGGGGTGTGCCGTTTGCGAGTTTCGACTACTCCGTGAAAGAACGCGACCGCAGCGCCAGAAACGAAATCACCGCACCGCGCTATTTCGTGTACCAGCGTCCTGGAACAGGATGGGGCCGAGGCGTTCCGCGCACGCCGGAGGCCGCACGCGAATGGGTGCGATGGGCGAAGGCCAACGGTGCCGACGGGCTGAAGCTGGGCGCCGAGCGCGCCGACATCATGGCCGCGCTCCTTGATGAAGCGAAGAAACTGGGGCTTGGCAGCACCGCGCATCTGCAGCAAGGTGGCGTGGGCCAGATGAATGCGGACATGGCCACCAGGTTGGGTCTCGAATCGGTCACGCACTTTTATGGTATTTTTGAATCGATGTATGACAACAATCAGATTCAACCATGGCCGGTCGACGCCAACCTTCAAGACGAGCAGACCCGCTTCGGCCAGGTGGCGCGGCAATGGAGTCTGGTCACGCCACGCAGTGACAAGTGGAACAAGTTCCTGCAGCGGCTGAAGGATCGGGATGTTACGCTCGATCCGACCATGACCGCGTACCTGACGGGTCGTGATGTGGTGAAGCGCATGAATGAGCCGTGGCACAGCAAGTACACCATCCCGTCGCAGTGGGCCTTCTACACGCCCAGTCGCACCAACCATGGCGCCTATTTCTACGACTGGACGACGGAAGATGAAGTGGCGTGGCGCAATTTCTATCGCGTCTGGATGATGTTCCTGAACGACTACAAGAACATGGGCGGGCGGGTCACGGCGAGTTCGGACGCCGGCTTCATCTACAACACGCCGGGATTCTCGACGATCGAAGAGTTGGAGCTGTTGCAGGAAGCCGGCTTCACGCCCGGCGAAGCGATTCGGTCCGGTACGCTGCATGCGGCGGAAACGTTGTTCAAGCCACTCCAGCGGCATGTCGAGTTCGGCGTGGTCGAACCCGGGATGCTGGCTGATCTCGCGATTGTCGATGCGAACCCGTTTGCAAACCTCAAGGTTTTGTACGGCACGGGCTGGTTTCGCCTGAACGACAGCACCGGCAAGGTGGAGCAGTACGGTGGCGTGAAGTGGACGATCAAGGATGGCATCGTGTACGACGCGAAGGCGTTGCTGAACGACATTGAGAAGATGGGGGATGCCCAACGGGCGAAGATCAAACAGTGATGCGTGTCAACCTCATGGGATGATGACGCCCGGACTTCGGTAAGGCTATTCGTCGTTCGGATCGGGAATAATGACGCCGCGTATCGCAAACGTTTTCGATTGGCCGTGCACCATTGAAACCGGCAGCAGCATGAACGCCAGAGCGGCTGGTAGCGCCACGAGCGGTAGCGGTCGCTTGCGGGAGTACCACGTGAGCAGCAGCGCCACGGCCAGCGTCCCGGCGGCTAAAGAGGCAGTCCACCAGGCGCGCGCTCGCACGGTGGCCTCGACGGTCGGTCTGTGGTCACGAAACAGCCGATTAAACTTCGATTGCGCCACACGCAGCGAGAGACTCTCGGCGGGCGTGCGAGGCAGCGTGTACACGCGGTCCACAATCGGATTCAAGTTGTAGGACACAAAACGCCTCGCCATCAAATGCCTTGATGAACGGCAGCCGTTTCGGTGTGTCGAATTGGGAAAGAAGACGGGAGAAGGGAGAAAGGGAGAAAGGAGACGTCCAGTCGATTGGATGTCTCCCATCTTCCGTCTTCATTCTTCCGTCTCAAAACGTCGGCCCTTCAAGATCCGACAGCCAAATGGGCCACTACGGCACCAACACGATCTTCCCGTCTCTCCCACCCGCCGCTGCCGCCGCCACCGCGTCCTTGATCTGCGACAACGGGTACGTTGACTGCACCGGTGCCGACAGCGCGCCCAGCGCAATCAACTGCACCAGTTCACCGTAGAGCGCCTGTTGCTGCGCTTTCGTCGCCTTGCGAAACCAGAACGCCAACCAGAAGCCGCGCAACGTGATGTCGCGAAACACGAACGAGCCTGGGGCAATCTGGCACGCCTCGCCACTCATCGCACCATAGGTAACGATGGTCCCGCCAATCGCCACGCTGCGCGCGAGGCGATCAGTCGCGGCACCACCGGTCGCATCGATACCCAAACGGATCTTGGCCTTCGCCGTGGCCTCGGCAACGCGCTTCGGCAAATCGGGGCCGTCCACAACCACCACATCGCCGCCGGCCGCCTCCAACGCGGCGATGGCGTCGGCGCGACGCACCACATTCACTGTGCGTAGCCCACGTCGCTTCGCCAGTTGAATGAGATAGCGACCCACCGCGGAGTTAGCGGTGTTTTGTATAACCCATTCACCCGGTTCGAGGGTTACGAATTCCGACAGCAACAGTGACGCCGTGGCCGGATTCACCGAGAGCATGGATAGCTGCACCACATCACCCTCGGCCGGCAGCGGAACCAGTGCATCGGCCCGTGCCACAAGGTGTGACGTCCACGTTCCGGAGCCAACCGGCAGCACCACGCGTTGTCCAATTGGCAACGAGACGCCCTCACCAACCGCAGCCACGCGACCAATGCCCTCGTTCCCACCAACAGCGGGGAGCGGCGGCAACATGCCGTACTCTCCTGTGAGCGTCAGCACATCGGAGGGATTGATAGGCGACGCCAGCACGTCGATCAGCACCTCGCCCGCCTGCAATGGCGGCAACGTAAATTCGACACACTCGATCACATCCTGCGGCACGGGGCCGCGCGAGCTGTATTGCGCACGGTGCATCACAGTTTCCTCACGCCAGTTCGTCGGCGCCGCGATCGTGGATGGTGACCAACTCGACGATGACCAGTCGCCGTACGCGCTTGGGCAGTTTGAAGATCGTCTTCTCACCAACGCCCTTGCCCTGCAGCGCGCTACCAATCGGCGATGACATCGTCACATGACCTTCCTGCAACTCGCCGGCGTCGCCAAAAACGAGTTCGTAGCTTTCGCGAAGCTGGGTGGCCTCGTCTTCGACCACGACGCGCGAGCCCAGCCCCACCTTGTCCGCCGCGATCTGCGCAATGTCGATGTTCGCGAGCTTGGTCACCCGCTGCGTGAGCTGCCCGAGCCGCGCCTGCACGAATTGCTGACGCTCGAGAGCCGCCTTGTACTCACTGTTCTCTTTCAAATCGCCGAGTTCGACGGCTTTCCGGATGTCGTGCGGCAACGTGACGTTGAGCTCGTAGGAGAGCTTCTCAACCTCCCGGGCCATCTTGGCAATGAGTTCCTGAAACATGTGCGGGTCTGCTGTGGGGGCAACGAAGACGCGAGCAGTCGGGACGGACAAACGACGAGCGCCCGGCCGTTCCCGGCCGGGCGCGCTGGTTCCTTCTAATATGGCATGGCGAGGGTGGGGTTCAACCCCGGAGCGGACCGGCGAACGCTACAATCGTTAGATTGCCAGTGGACCTCAACCCAACTGCGCAATGACCAGCACCTTTGTTCGCCGAACTGTTGTCAATTCGACTTGTATAATCGTCGTTGTCGCTCTCACCAATTGTGCCGGCGGCTCGCGCTCTTCGCACGCCGCCTTGGCTCCGGCTGCGGTGGTCGACTGGTCGGCGGTTGATGCCGCCATGGGTCGCGCCGGCGTTGCGCAATCGGACGATGTCCACCGGTTCAACATGCCGCGCAGTGACCTGCGGGTTACCGTCGATGGTGTCGTGCTGCGTCCGTCATTCGCATTGGGCAGTTGGCTGGCCATGAAACCCGTGGCCGACGGAGTGATGGCGATGGGCGATCTCGTGCTGACCGGCGAAGAAATCGAGCCCGTCCTGTCGCGGCTCCAGGCGGGTGGTATCGAACAGACGGCGATTCATCATCATGTCATTCGCGAGTCACCGCGCGTACTGTATGTGCACATGCATGGACACGGCAATCCGGTTGTCATTGCGCGCGCGGTGCATGACGCGGTGGCATTGACAGGCACTCCACCCGCTGCCGCTCCATCCACCGCGCCCGCTACGCCGTTTGCGCTTGACACCACGGCCCTCGGTCGCGCACTCGGCTATTCGGGTCGCATCAACGGTGGCGTGTATCAGGTGACCGTGCCACGCACCGAAGTGATTCGCGACGGCGGTGTCGTGATCCCCGCCGTGATGGGACTGGGCACCGCCATCAACTTCCAGCCCACGGGCGACGGGAAAGCCGCCATTACCGGCGACTTCGTGCTCACAGCCGCCGAAGTGAATCCGGTGATCCGCGCGTTGCGTGACGGTGGAATCGAAGTGACGTCGCTGCACAATCATCTGCTCAACGATGAGCCGCGGCTGTTCTTCATGCACTTCTGGGCCAACGACGATGCGATCACGCTGGCGCAGACACTGCGCGGAGCGCTGGCGAAGACGGCAAGTGTGGCGCCAACCGTGCGATAGCATGAACATCTTCGCATTCAGGCATTCACAATTTTGAACCGCAGAGGACGCCGAGGGCGCAGGGGAAACCCTATTTTACACTGCTTTCCTCCGCGTCCCCTGCGAACCCTGCGGTAAGATCTTTTTTCGATCTCGCCGAAACGCTACGAACTCAGCTCAACGCACGACACCCTTGAACGCCTCCTGAGCCGCATGCGCATCAATCACCGCCTGGGCCGCCTCGGCGGGATCGTCCGTCAGCAGGAGCAGCTCGAGGTCACCG
>JANMRE010000543.1:0-2149 GCA_031370885.1 Gemmatimonadaceae bacterium | reverse complement strand
GTTCGAAACCATTCGCGTTCACAGAGGCGAGGTCGCCGTGCGCGACCGCATGATCCTGAGAAACGAGCGGCCCTGAAAGTCCTGCGCGGTGAGTCCGGTCAGGCGCAACGCTTCCTCTTCCGTGACCGCGCCGGAATTAATGCCGCGCAGGAAGAAGTTGAGCAGCCCCTGACCTGTTGCTGCGTCGTCAAACACATTGCCCACCAGCGTGGCCTGCGCCGCTTTGTCCACAAAGTTGCGCAAGCGGGCGCCGGCCGCATCGATCCCTTCAAGAAAGAACGCGTACAGCGCACCGTACCGGGTCACCAGCTGCGCCGGATGCAAATCCCATCCCTGGTAGAACCCGCCACTCAAAGAGTGGCGCACATCGTCGAAGTGCATCTTCCACGCGCGATGCACCGCGGTTGTGTTTTCGGCGCGCTGGGTGAGCGAAAGGGCGCCACCCGCCGCTGCCCGATGCACGGGCACCGGCAGGATCCCGGTCGACCCATCCGAAAGCCACACGCCTGTGCCGGCGAGCGAGGCCTGCATGACATGTTTCGCGAAATCGTTGGCCGGGTGCCCCATACGTTGATGGGCCGCCGTAATGTTGAGCGACGCCGTGTAGTCGTACGTTCCGAAATGGGCACCGGTCAGACGTCCATCGCACTCGTCGATCAGCTGCGGCAACAGCGAGCGGCCCGTGTGATCGAGAATGAGTTGGGGCGTCTCCACCATGATTTCGAATCGCAGCACCCCTCTGGCCATCCCGAGCGAGCGTTCGAGGCCACGCAGCACCGCGACCGTGTACCGCACCTGTTCGGCGATCACCACCTTGGGGATGGTGATGACAAACCGCTCGGGGAGCACGCCCGCGCCACGCATCAGCGTAGACACTACGAGGTCGAGCGTGCGCACGCTGCGCGCGCGAAGTTCCTCGGTCAGCGTTTTCACTCGGATACCGATGAATGGGGGCAGCGTCTTTCGCGTCATCCCCAGCGCCAGTGCGTCGCCAACCGCCACGGCGTGACCGTCTTCCTCGGCGTCGGGACGATGGCCATAGCCGTCCTCGAAGTCGATACGAAAATCTTCCACCGGCTCGCGCGTCAGCTTGTCGCGCACGCGGTCAAAGATGGTGGTCAACGCGTCGTGCTGTGCCAGCCCAAGGGCGACGCCGAACTCGTTGGCGGTGGGCGCATACGCGGCGAGCGCCGTTCGTGCCACCGCACCGATTTTTTCGCAGGTGTCCGCGGTGTACAGTTGCGCGCCGCCATACACCGTATGCACCGGCTGCCGGCCGGCGGGATCACCGGGATGGCGACGCGAGAATTCCAGATTCGCGGCGCGCAACGCGTCGGCCGCGTCGGCGATGAACGCGGGGTCGAGCGAGGGGCCGAGCGTCGTCTCGGACATCATCAGGTGTGGTGGGGATCAGCCATTGTAGATGTGTCCATTCGTGGCGCGATACAGTTCCAGCACCGCGCACGCCTCCGGACGCAGCACATCGCGCACGATCTCGATGCCGCGATCTTCGAGATACGTGTACGACGCCGGAAACACCGGTCCCTCCTCGAAGTTGAGCCGCGACGCATCGGCGCGCCCCGCCCCGTACACCACGCGTCGCACGCCGCTCCACAGTGTGGCGCCCAGACACATGGCGCACGGTTCGCACGAGGTAAACAGGTCGTGCGCCGGGAGTCCGGGTGCGTTGAGCGTGAACGTTTCGAGCCGTCGCTGCGCCATCATGAAGGCGACCATCTCCCCGTGTAGCGTGCAGTTGTTCAGCCGCACGACGCTGTTCATGCCAACCGACACCAACCGGCCGCTTTCCCTTTCGAAGATTGCGGCGCCAAACGGACCGCCGGTGCCGCGTTCCACGTTCGCGCGCGACACGGCGATCGCCAGCCGCATGCGCTCGTCATCGGAGGTGTACAGGCGGGACCAGTCCACGAAGTCTGAGACCCAGTCCGGGTACTCCACGTGGACAACCGGGGGATCGCTTGAGGCCATGACCGCGAATAGTGTGCGCGGATGGCGGTGTGCGCGAGGGGTGGACGCCGTCACTTAGCGCCGATGGATGCCGCCTAAAAACCTCGGTCGTCGCGAAGCGGGTCAACCATATCAGGAGTCTCCCATGAGTTCGTCGGGGGTGCAGATCACCGGCGGCCGG
>JANMRE010000513.1:0-6153 GCA_031370885.1 Gemmatimonadaceae bacterium | reverse complement strand
GCCCTGTAACATCGCGCTTCGGAGGGTCGGATTCAAGTCCTTCCGGCACTCAAGCCTGTGCGCCGGTTCGTTTTTTGCCGTCAGCTGCGCACGATGCTGCTCCAACCATCCGGATCGAGTGATGCTCCTCCGACCAGAAGCCCGTCCACGTCTGCGGCCGCCAGGAGCGTGCCCGCATTGCCACGGTTGACCGAGCCGCCGTACAAGATCGGAACTGCCAGCGCAGCCTTCTCGCCCACTCGGTTGGCCAGTGCCCGGCGCAAGACGCCATGAATGTCGCTGGCGTCGTCTGGCGTGGCGGTCTTGCCGGTTCCGATCGCCCAGACCGGTTCGTAGGCCAGCATCATGGCACCGACTTGTACGTCTTCCAGCTCGGCAATGCCAGCGGCAAGTTGACGTTCAACAACCGACGCGGTGGCACCCGACTCGCGTTCGGCCAGCGTTTCACCAACGCACAGCATCGGAATGAGTCGCGCTTGCGCAACCAATGCGCACTTCTGCGTCATCAAGGCGTCGTGCTCACCGAACACGTGGCGGCGCTCCGAATGTCCGACCAGCACGACGCGGGCACCCACATCGCGCGCCATCAGGACCGAGTTCTCTCCGGTAAACGCGCCCTGCGCTTCGCTGTGCACGTTCTGCACTCCCACCCAGATGTCGTGACGTTCGCGCAGCGCATCGGTCACGGTCGTGACCGTAATCGCTGACGGGCAAAGAATGATCGTTCGATCCTGCTGCCGGGGAGTGAGCGCGAGGAAGCGCTGCAGGAACGCGCGCGCGTCGGTGGGCGTGTGATTGAGCTTCCAGTTCGCGGCGAAGACGGGCTTGAGATGCATGAGGACTCTGGTCAAATGACGGGATGCAGTGAGGGCGAACGCGACGTCACCGTTGGTCGAGTGCCGAAACGCCTGGCAAGTCCTTGCCTTCGAGAAACTCCAGTGACGCGCCACCGCCCGTGGAGACGTGCGACATGCGGGACGTGAGGCCCGCGTCGGCAACTGCGGCGGCCGAATCGCCGCCACCGATGATGGTGGTGGATCCACGATCGGTGGCCGTGGCCATTGCCATCGCCACGGCCCGGGTGCCGGCATCGAACGGTGGTTTTTCGAAAACACCCATGGGTCCGTTCCAGAGTACTGTGCGCGCCGCCGTGATATGCTCGGCGTAGCGTTGAATACTCTCCGGGCCGATGTCGAACATGGCTTCACCAGCGGTGATGGCGTTGCGCGCCACCACATGCGCAAGATCGCCACGGTCCATGTCCGCCGACACGGTAGCGTCGGTGGGCAATACCAGCTTTGGCCCGGCGCGCGCGAGCAAGTCGGCCGCCATGGCCAGGCGGTCGGGCTCAACCAGTGAGGTTCCGGTCTCAAGGCCCATGGCGCGGAAGAACGTGCACGCCATTGCCCCCCCGATGAGGAGGTGATCGACCTTGGGCAACAGTGATTCGACCACGTCGATCTTGCCGGAAATCTTCGAGCCACCGAGAATCGCGACGAACGGTCGCTCCGGATGCGACAATGCTCCGCCGAGATACGCGAGTTCTTTCTCCATAAGGAGGCCCGCGACGGCGGGACGACAGTAGCGAGCGACACCGGCCGTGCTGGCGTGCGCGCGATGCGCCGCGCCAAACGCGTCATTCACATATACGTCACCCAATTCGGCCAACTGCCTGGAGAGCGCGTCATCGTTGGTCTCCTCGCCGGGCAGAAAGCGCGTATTCTCCAGCAGCAGCGTCTCACCCGCCGCCAGCGCGCGCGTAGCCGCCACCGCGTGCGCGCCAACGGTCTCGGCCAGGAACGTCACGGGACGACCGAGCAACTCGCGCACTCGCCCGACCACTGGAGCGAGCGAGTATTTGGAGTCAGGCGCGCCCTTCGGTCGGCCAAAGTGCGCGAGCAGAACCACTGCGGCGCCTGCGTCGAGCAGCGCGTTGATTGTTGGCAACGCGGCGACAATGCGCGTGTCGTCCGCGACGTGTCCTTGCACGTCCAACGGCACATTGAAGTCCACCCGCACGAGGGCGCGCTTGCCGGCGAGTTCTGCCGGCGTGAGGTCACGGATGGTTCGGGTCATGGTCAGTTGTGCGCGAGCCCCGGCACGCAGGTACCGGGGCTCGACGGGTTGCAGTCACAAACGAAGGAGTTCGACACGGTCATGTCCCTTACAGACGGGCACCTACATAGCGAAGCAGGTCGACGCAGCGCGAGGAATACCCCCACTCGTTGTCGTACCAGCCGGAAATCTTCACCATCGTGCCATTGATGACGATGGTGCTCAGCGCGTCGAGGGTGCAGGAATGCGGATTGCCCACGTAGTCAATAGACACGAGCGGCACTTCGCTGTAGCCGAGGACGCCAACCAGTGACTGCTCGGACGCGCTCTTGAATGCCGCGTTGACCTCCGCCTTGGTCACGGTGCGTTCCACCACGCAGGTGAGATCGGTAAGCGACACGTCGGGTGTTGGCACCCGCACGGCAATCCCGTCAATCAGCCCCTTCACTTCGGGAATCACCAGCGCGGTGGCCTTTGCCGCGCCCGTGGTGGTAGGAATCATGGATACCGCCGCCGCGCGGGCGCGACGCAGATCCTTGTGCGGGAGGTCCAGAATGGACTGGTCGTTGGTGTAGCTGTGGATCGTGACCATCGATCCGTGCACAAAGCCGAAGTTGTCGCGAATTACTTTCACCATCGGCACCAGACAGTTGGTGGTGCACGACGCATTCGAAATGACATGGTGCGACGCCGGATCGTATTTGTCGCTGTTCACCCCCATCACGATGGTGATGTCTTCGTTTGTGGCTGGCGCAGAAATAATGACTTTCCGTGCGCCACCTTCAATGTGTTTGGCCGCATCCGCACGCTCAGTGAATCGACCGGTGGATTCGAGGACGATATCGACGCCGAGCTCTTTCCACGGCAGCTTGGCCGGATCGCGCTCGGCGAGAATCCGGATTCGGTCGCCGTCAACGGTGATCCCGTCGGCGTCGGCGCTCACCTCGCCCGCGAATTGGCCGTGCACCGAGTCATACTTGAAGAGGTGGGCGAGCGTCTTGGTGTCCGTCAGGTCATTCACGGCAACGAAGTCGATATCGGCGACGCCTTGTTGCTTCGCCGCACGAAGCACCTGGCGACCGATGCGGCCGAAGCCGTTGATGCCTACGCGAATGGCCATTCCGGTCAGTCCTGGTCTGAGGTAAAATCAGCGGCACGATCGCCTGGATCCGGCGCCCGTCCGAAAGTGATGTAGCTGACAATGCGTGCACCGCCATCCGTCAACGCCCGCGCCGCCGCGTTGAGCGTCGCCGCCGTCGTGATTACGTCATCGACCAGCACGAGATGCGCCCCGCGCAGCCGAGACTCCGCCAATCCGTTGGCGGTGAAGGCACGTAACACGTTGACAGTCCTCTCGGACGGTGTCAACTGCACCTGAGACTTCGTATCGCGCGTTCGGCGCACCACGTCGTTCCAGACCGGCACACGCCAGTGTTCGGCCAGCGCAGTGGCCAGCCGTTCGGCCTGATTGTAGCCGCGTTCGCGCTCGCGGGTGTTGGAGAGCGGCAGGGGCACGAGGGCGGTGCGTTCGCGCACCACGTCGTCCGGAAAGTCGATGCGGGACATGCTGAGGGCCATCGTTTGGGCGACGCCGCTCCAGCCGTCGTACTTGAGCGCGTGCACCATCGCGGCGCCGGTTCCGCGGTCCATGCGGCAGGCCGAACGCACCGCGCGCACGAAGGCGGGAAGTTTCTCACACCAGCGACACGACGGCATGGCATCGGGCGCTCCGGTGTGTGCGGATCCTGGAGCGAGCGGAGTGGTGGAAGACAGGAGCGGATGACCGCACCGCGCACATCGTGGATGTGAAAATGGCTCCAGGCGGGCGACACAGAGCCCACACACAATTCTGACTGAGGTTGGCGCGAGCGGCGCTCGACAGACAGCGCACGCGGGAGGGAGGAGCACCGACGCAAAACCATGCGCCAAGTGCCGCCACATCGATACGCGCTCATTCACGCGCTCATTCGGCATACTCATCGGTGATATCCGGTCTCGGCGCGCAACGCGTTCCACATCACGGCACGAGGAGCCGGTATGCCGAACCAGCATTCGAACGCGGCGGCCCCCTGCTCGAGCAGCGTGGTCAGTCCATCCTGCGCTGCGTGCCCGGCGATCCGACAGCTGCGAACCCATGGCGTTTCGTCGCGTCGATATACGAGATCCAACACGGCCGCATCTGAGGCCAGTAACGCGGGTGGCACCGGCATCGCCTCGTCGGTCATGCCGACAGGTGTCGCGTTGATCACCAGGCCGGCGTGTGCAACGGCTGATTCCATTGTCGACGCGACCGATGCCGCGACCTCGACACGGGCGGCGAGTTGGCGTGCGCGCGCTGATGTGCGCGCATACAGCACGATGTCGCGGCAACCGCTCTGGTGGAGTGCGACGAGAACGGCCGCAGCGGTTCCACCGGCGCCCAGGACCACACAGCGCAATGCGGCGATGCCCTGCGGACACAGCGCGGCGATGGATGCCGACACGCCGGCGACGTCGGTGTTGTCGCCGTACAGGATGCCGTGCGCGTGCCAAAACGTATTTGCGGCGCCAACCCGTGTCGCCAACGGCGTGCATCTGGCGCGACCCGCGACGGCTTCCTTGTGCGGAATCGTGACATTGCCCGCTGCGCCTTCGGCGGCGAGATCATCGAGGGTCGATGCGAGATTGGCGGCCGACACATCAAGCGTCTCGTAGCGAAGCGCGAGCCCCGCATGCGTCAATGCGGCGTTCTGGAATACCGGTGACAACGAGTGCGCGACCGGTTGCCCCAGCAGCACCAATCGCGACGGGAGCGCGTGGGCGGTCACCAAATTGTCAGGCCGATCGGCGCGCGCGTTCGACCGCGATGCGATCGAGCACGGCAGTGATTTCGTCTTCCAGCTCGTCGAATGTCGCACGATAGGTTGCGAGATCGCCACCAAACGGGTCGCTCACGGGGCGGGCGCGCTCCGCGTTTGCGAAGGCCGTCAACAACCAGGTGCGTCCAACGCCACCAAGCGCTTCGGCACGCTCCAGGTGATGCGGGCCCATTGTCAGGATGATGTCGCTCTTCGCCACCAGCTCTGGCGAGAGCTGCCGGGCGCGATGCCCACCAAGATCGATACCATGCTCCAAGGCGACCAACATCGAGCCGTCCGATGCCGGCGCATTCGGCCAGGCGCTGGTTCCGGCGCTCGACACCTCGACGTCGGGCCAGGCACGCTCGTGGATGACTCGGCGTGCCAATCCCTCCGCCAATGGACTCCGACACGTGTTGCCGGTGCAAACGAACAGAATGCGCATGGATCAGGTATCGCCAACGAGATCGGGGACGCAGGCACGAAGCTCCACCGCGGACAGCACTCCTGGGCGAATCACGCGGGCGCGTCGCCCCGTGCAGTCGACCACCGTGGACGGAGGCGACGGAGACAGCCGGCCGCCGTCGAGGACGTGAAGCGTTCCCCGGTGAATGGCTTCCGTCCACTGTTCTACAATCTCCCCACATGACTTTGCCGGCGGTACCCCGGGCCGGTTGGCGCTGGTACTGGTAATCGGCTCCCCGTAGGCCGTCAGTAAACGCTGCAAACCGGGATGCGGCGTCCACCGCACCGCCACGCCTCCTTCGGGTCCGCGAAGTCGCGCCGGAACGCGCCCGTCCCCGCCGCGAAGTACGAGCGTGAGGGGACCGGGCCAGAACCGTGCCGCGAGATGAGCGGCATACGTGGGCAAATGCAAGTCCAGACGTGCAACCTGTCCCGGTTCACCAATGAGCATCAGGAATGGCTTGCCCGGCGGACGGCCCTTCATCCGGACCAGTGATTCGACCGACTCATGATCCACGGCGGTACCAAATCCGTAGACGGTCTCGGTTGGATACGCGAGGACGCCGCGGTTCGCGAGATGGTCGATCACGCCGCGCAGTGCGCCGTCGATTTCGGCGGGCGACCAGAACGGAATGGTGAGCGACTGGACACTCATTCGGCGAGCAGGCTCAGGGCGACGGCACGCGCAAAGTCGGCTTCGGTTGTGATCTTGAGGCCGCGCTCACTGCCCTGCACCACCACGACGGGCAATCCGAGTCGCTCCACGAGCGCGGCATCGTCGGTGGCACTCACACGG
>JANMRE010000502.1:0-10691 GCA_031370885.1 Gemmatimonadaceae bacterium | reverse complement strand
GGCGAGCGCGGTGAACATCGTGCGCGCCTCGTCCCACTCACCCGCATCGTACAGTGCCTGCGCCAGGAGCCGCCGGCGAGCCGCGGTGGCGCTGTCGGTCAAGGCTTGGCGGTACCACGTCACGGCCAGATGACCGAATTCCTTCGACGCCTCGGCGTGGCCATGGTAGCGCAGTTCGCGGGCGGCCGTGAGGAATCCTCCGCTCTCCGGACTGAGCGCCTTGAGCGCTTCGAGCCTCGGCCGCAGTTCCTTCGTGTTGCCAAGCGCCGCCAGCGCCTGCGTTTCGTATCCGATCAACTCGGGGCGATCCGGCCCGATCGCGGCGATGCCATTGCGCGCCTCGCGAAGCTCGCGTTCGTGTTCGCCCCGATGGTGCAGGGTGCGTGTAGCAATCCCCCATGTTCTCGGTGCCTTGCGAACGTATGATTTCGACAGCGTTAGCGTCACTGCATCAATCGCCTCATCCAGCCGGTTGAGGCGATTCGCGTCCTGTGCTCGCGCGCCGGGCACCCCTCCAAGTTCGCTCATTCGGCGCGACGCGCGCAGCGCGCCCTCGAGATCGCCGTCGAGCCAAGCCCGAAGGAAGTCATAGTTAGCCAGGTCCAAGGGTAGGAGCCGCCCCTTCATGGGCTCCAATCGTCGCAACAGCGAATCGCTCCTGGGGAGATTCTCGTTGGCGTTCCACTCGGCGAGCGCCACCCAGAAGAGCGCAGCAGACGACGTGGAGTCCAGCGCCACAGCCCGGTAGAAATGCTGCAAGGCCGGCGCGTACTTTGTGTCGTAATACAGCTCAATACCGGTGGCGAACTCACGATAGGCATCCATCGACATCGGCAGCTTGGATGTTGCGGCGGTTGTCGCGAGTATCGGATTGACGCGCGCGGACAACGCCACCATCACCCGCTGCAACACGCTGTCCACGCCGGCCGCCTGCTGACTCGCTGCCACCACCACCAGCCCAATGGGCGCCAGCACCGTGCTGCGCGCCACATCGATGATCTGGGCCTGAATCGCCAGCGAATCACCGCGCCTGAAGTACTGCCCCGACACGATCAGGCCGGCGTCGGTCTCCTTCGCGAGGACCTTGGGATCGACCGACGCGGCGGGTGAACCCAGGGCTGCAGTAACCGCCAACACGCTGGCCGTGGGCACAACGCTTACCAGTCCCGTACTCGAAAGTCCATTGGCCAGCATGTCGGCCACGATGGTGCCAAAGGGCTGCAACGAGTCGGTGCCGGTGCGATTCTCGAAGCGCGCCACGGCGATGCGCGTGTCGTTGGGCGCCGCGCCCCGAGGCACGAACTTCCACGCCGCGAACGCGGCACCAGCTGCAACAACCAGTCCCGCCGCAACTAACGGCCATTTGCGCGAGCCGGCCCGCTGCGGCGCCAGCGGCATGGTGCCACCGCTCGGTGTGGCCAACCCTTCCAGTACCGGCAACAACTCGGCGGCGCTTTGCCACCGGTCGGCCGGTTGTTTCTCAAGGCACTTCATCACGAGCGCATCAAGCGCCGTCGCCACCGCCGGACGATGCACCGTGACCGGCTTGGGTGCCTGCGTGAGGTGCGCCGACAACACCGCCTGCGCATTGGCGCCCGTGAACGGCGGTTGTCCTGTGAGTAACTCGTATGCAACCACACCAACCGCATAAATGTCGGCGCGATGATCGGTGTGCGGATCGGCGGTGGCCTGCTCGGGCGCCAGGTACGTGGGCGTGCCAAGTGCCACGCCGGCGCTGGTGAGTTTGAGCGCGCCCGATGCAACACTCACCGCTTTGGCGACACCAAAATCGGCCACCATTGCGTGCCGTCCGGCCAGCATGATGTTGTCCGGCTTGATATCGCGATGCACCACGCCATGCTCGTGGGCGTAGCCAAGGGCATCCACGACATCGCGCAAAATGCGCACGACATCGGCCACTGGGAGCGCGCCTTCGCGGCTCACACGCTCGCGCAACGACTGCCCTTCCACGAAGGGCATCACGAAGAACAGGAACCCGTCGGCCTGTCCCGAGTCGTACAGCGACAGCACGTGCGGATGATGCAAGCGCGCCGCGATCTCGATTTCGTGCAGGAATCGCTCGGCGCCGATGGACGCGGCGAGATCAGGCTTGAGGACTTTGAGCGCTACCTGTCGGTGGTGCTTGACGTCTTCCGCGAGATAGACGGTGGCCATGCCACCGGCCCCGATCTCGCGGATGATGGTATAGCGGCCCGCCAAGGCGGCAGTGAGTCGCTGAACAAAGTCAGTCAAGGTCACACGGAAGTGAGGGAGGCGCACCCGGCAGTCGGGAAGGTACGGTAACCGTCGGGAGACCGCTAGAAACACAATGTCCTGGGCGTCTCAAATTGCTACCGCTTCGCGCCCACGTTGGCGGCATATTACGCCAGATGATACTCCTGTTCAGCGCGTCAGCATGACCGAAACCGTCGAAGGGTTGGTTAGCGACGAAATCATCGACTTCGGGAACGGGCAGCCGTCGCTGTCGCTGCTGCCGTTGGACGCGTTGCGAATCGCGTCCGACCACTGCTTGAGTCGGGGCGACGCCGCACTGCTGCAATACGGAGCAGATCAAGGCGACGCTGACTTTCGCGAGTCACTCGCGCAGTTTCTGAGTCGGCGCTATGCGACCCTCATTGATGCGCGTCAACTCATGGTATCGGCGAGCGCGTCGCAGGCACTCGATCTCGTGTGCACGCGATTCACTCGGCCCGGCGACACAATCTTCGTGGAGGAGCCCACGTACTTTCTGGCGCTCCACGTATTCCGCGATCACGGACTGAACGTGGTTGGCATCCCGATCGATGAAGACGGAATTCGAGTGGACGCGTTGCGAGAAGCGCTTGGCAAACATCGTCCGGCGCTCCTCTATACCATTCCGTCCTTCCAGAATCCATCGGGCACCACGATGTCGGCAGATCGACGGGAGCGGCTCCTTTCGATCAGCCGTGCGCATGATCTGCTGATTGTCGCTGATGAGGTCTATCACCTCCTCGACTTCGGCACCGCTCCGCCGCTTCCGTTTGCTGCACACGTGCGATCCGCGCGCGTGTTGTCGCTGGGCTCGTTCTCCAAGATCTGCGCACCCGGACTGCGCCTGGGATGGATCCATGGCGCAACGCCGCTGCTGGACACGTTGATGGACTCCGGTCTGGTGCAAAGTGGCGGCGGACTCAATCCGTATGTGTCGGGCGTGATGCGGAGCATGATCGAACTGGGGCTCGCCGACGCATGCCTGGACAGTCTTCGCCGCGTCTACGCCGAACGGTCAGCGACGCTGTGTCGTGCGCTGCGCGACACGCTCCCCGACGCAGTGTTTGCCGAACCGCAAGGAGGGTATTTCGTGTGGATGCAGTTGCCGCGCGCGATCGTTGCGTCGCGCCTGCAGCCGATCGCCGCGACGGAGGGCGTGACGTTTCATGCAGGCTCGCGATTTGTTGACCGCGATGGGTTCGCGAATTTCGTGCGGTTGAGTTTCGCGCACTACAACACGACTTTACTGGTGGAAGGGGTCCATCGGATGGCGCGAGCGGTGGTCAGCGAGGCCCGCGTTATCCCAGCCCCGCATGATCACGCGCTTGCGATCCTGCTTGAACGGGCCAGTGAATGATGCAGATCGCACTGAACGGTCGCAGTCTTCGCCATGGTTCTCCTGAGTACGATGTGTAGTGAGAAACATGTAGCCCATTTGGGCTACATGCACGTACGTCCCCGAAGTGAGCATCGCGCGCGCGACTCAGACCTATCGTCCGCTTAACTGAATCGCGTTGAACAGGAACTTGAACGTGCCGTGTGGCTGCGCGCGTTGCAGGATTTCCGGCCCGAACAGCAACACGCGTCCTTTGCCGACCTTTGCTTCCACCGCCGCAGCGCCGTTCTCCAGATAGCTCTGCCCCCACGCCCAGCCACTGTGCAGCGGCGTTTTGCTGTCGAACCAGGCAATGCGCGTCACACCGGCTGCGGCGGCCTGCGGCCCCAGCGCGAACGCCGGACTGTCGTCAAAGAACATGTCCACCCGTTCGGTGACGCCTTGCGCGAAGGGACTACTCACATCGACCGTTGCGGTGAGCAACGAGCCGGGCACATAGAACCTGGTACGCGGCAGCGGCGCGCCGTTCTCCATCAGCATGTTCTCGATGGGGAGTTTGAATGCCGCGGCCAGGTTAGCGGCCGACGAACCAATCGCGATAATCGTGCCGCCATTCTCCACGAACTCGCGGAGCTTGGGAATCGTGCGGTCGGGAGTGATTCGCCCTGGCTGGCCCGCAAATTCCGAAGGGAGATTCGCCGACATAGCGTCGGCCAGTCCACCACCGCCACCACCCCGCCCACTGCGCTCACCGGGAATCGCGCCCGCGGGAAACACCAACACGTCATAACTGGCGTTGAGCGCGCCGGCGTCGAGTGCTGGTGCGTACACACGGCTGAACGGAAACTCATATTGCTCGAGAATCCACCGCGTCCATCCCGACGTCATCGAGCCGCCATACACATCCCACAGGCCCACCCGCGGGGCGCTGAGCAGGCGCGCATCCTTGGGAATCGACGTGCGCACGCCTTCGAAGTTCACACCCAGCGACGTTGCAACGGTGGCGAGTTTCGCGCGTGTGGTACTGCGGGTCTTGATGAACAACGAACCTGCCGGATACTCGTGACCATTGGCCGAAAGCGATGAGGACAGGCGCGACACCGCCTCACCGGCGGCGATCAACTGATTCGCAGCGCGAAAGCTGTCGTTGGTGCGGTTCGAAATCACGAATGCCGACGCGCCATTGGCCGCGAGCACCGTACCGGCAGGCGGCTTGGCATTCCATTCGGCTACCGACTCAAACGGCCCGGTGAATGCGTCGAGAATTCGATCAAATTCCACGCCCATCTGAAACGCCAGCGTCCATCCGGCGTTATCGTACGGCGCCGTTGGTGGAGACCCGGGGTACGGGAAGACATCCGGATGCCGCTGCGGTTCGAACATGTCCATCACGTGTGGGCGAAACGCCTGCGCAGCCGGCACAACATACGAACCCGCAGGATAACTCTTGCCGGCCACCGTGAACTCGCGGGTGGCACGTTGCACGGTGATGCCAGTCTCCAACAGGGCATTGATGAACTTCACTGCCGTGGGGAAGTCGCGCTGATTGGCCGACACGATGAAGCCGCGCGGATCACGCAATTCCGGCGCGCGGATTTTCGCCCAGATCTCTGCGTCACTGGTGGGTGCCGCACCACCGGCGCGACCGCCGGCCCCAGCACCGCCGGCGGTGACGGCGCCACCCGAGGTGAAGATGGGTTGCCCGGTCACTTCGGAAATGCGACGCGGATTGGCCGTCCACGTGTCGCGATTGCCGCGCCCGATGGATGATTTGCCCATCGCGTAGAAGTTGTACAACGTGTTTTCGCGCCATCGTGACGCGTAGTCCAACACGGCGCGATTGAGTGACACCGAATAGTCCACCGACTGACGCAGGTGCCACTCCTGCGGTGCGATGGGCATAGCCAGGTCGCCACCGGGCACCTGTCGTGCGGCGACGAACGGAATGCGCATGGGTGTGGGGCTGCCGATCATCTCGGTGAGCATCGCAATCGTATTGTGAAACGTCGCGGTGTTGCGCAGACCGCCGTTCCACCAACCGTCGTATGGACCGCCTGAACGCATGGTGGCGCCGGGTTTGTTCTCCACCACCAATCGTGTGTGCATCGCCGCACCCAGCGACTGAAGCCCGAGGATCAATGCCGGATGCAGATTGAAATTGTATGGATCGCGCAACGGCGGCGAGTACACCACGGTGCCCGCCGGTCCGCTCTGATGATGATTGTACAGCAGCTGGGGATACCACTCGCGGAACATCACGCGATTCATGTTCTCGGTTTCCACCTGCGTGCTGGCAAAGAAGTCACGGTTGTTGTCGTGTCCGATGTACTTCTGATACAGTCGCGGGAGATTAGCGATAGTCCGTGCCGTTGGTACGCTGTTGCGCATGTACCAGTTGGCCACCAGTTCATTGCCATCGGGGTTGGCGTGGACAAACAGGATCACGCAGTCGTCAAGGAATCGCATCGTCTCCTCGTCGGTGCGACTCACCATCTGATAAACCATTTCACCCAACTGCTGTGCACCCAGTGTTTCCGTGGCATGCAGGCCACCGTCAATCCACACCACCGTGCGCCCTTCCTTGGCGAGCGAACGAGCCTGCTCGTCAGTGAGCCCTTCGGCGTGAGCCAGGCGCGATGAGATGTCCTTGAGCCGGGCCAATCGCCGGTGGTTTTCCGGTGAAGTAACGATGGCCATCAGATGCGAGCGTCCCTCGGCGGTCTTGCCGATCTCGACCACCTTCAGTCGATCCGATTCCTTCTCGAGCGTGTGCCAATAGCCGGAAAGCTGAGTGTAGTTGGCGAGGAAGTAGTCGTCGCCAAAGTTTGCGCCGATCGCCTCTTTGGGGGTGGTGACGCGCGGCTGTGCCGACACGGAATGCGGCGCTGACGCAGCGACAATGAGGCCGAGCAGCAGCGAGGTGGAACGCAGCGCATAACGGGGCGCGAGCATCGGAGGTCTCGGAACACGGGGAGGATTGCGACGGGCACTATGGGACCGACGCGGAGAGGTTGCCGCATTTGCGCCCTTGTGGCAATACCGTGGTGCCGAGGATCGGGCGTGGCCACCCTATGTTGGGCCGAGCCTCCCTCAACGCACGCGTGACGAGACGCCTCGAACAACGTCTGTACTCTAGAACCGCCGCGCATTCAGACTGAGGGGAAATGACGGACCCGCGTTCCATGCCTGATCCGCTGTTCCTATCGTTCCAGACGGCGGTTGCCGGACGGTATTCCATCGACCGCGAACTGGGACGTGGCGGGATGGGCGTGGTGTACCTCGCGCGGGAGGTTCAGCTCGACCGATTGGTCGCGATCAAGCTTCTTCCGCCTGATCTCGCGACCCGTCCGGCGCTGCGTGAGCGATTCCTGCGCGAAGCACAGTTGGCCGCCAAGCTCTCCCATCCCCACATCATTCCGATTCACGCCGTCGACCAGACGGACGGATTTGTGTACTTCGTGATGGCGTTTGTTGATGGTGAAACGCTGGCGCAGCGTGTGGAATCCCGCGGCCCACTGTCGGCCAGTGAGGGAACGCGTGTGCTGCGCGAAGTGGCATGGGCGCTCAGTCACGCGCACGGACAGGGGCTGGTTCATCGCGATGTGAAGCCCGACAACATTCTTATTGAAGCCACCACCGGACGTGCGTTGGTGGCCGATTTTGGTATCGCCGCCGCGACCGGCGATGTGCGTGGCGAGTACGTCACTGGCACTCCCGAATTCATGAGTCCCGAGCAGGCGCTGGGTGGCGACATCGACGCGCGCAGTGACCTGTACTCGCTTGGCGCCACCGCATTCTACGCCTTGTCGGGTCGGCTGCCGTTTGAGGGAAAGACAGCACAGGAAGTGCTGGCGCGTCAGGTCACCGAGTTGGCGCCGCAGCTCTCGGCCAGTGGCATGGCGGTTCCGCGAAAACTGGCGCAACTGGTGGAGCGGTGCCTGGCGAAAGCGCCGGCCGATCGACCCGCCAGTGCGCACGCCCTTGCCGAACAACTGGGTGTTGCCATTGAGCAGCGACGCGAATTGCCGGCCGCCTTGCGCGCTTTCGTGAAGCGCAATGGCCGCATGGACGGCGGCGGTACGTTATTGAGCTTGATTGGGGCGCTTGTTGGATCGGTGGTGATCTCGGCGTTCGCCGGACCGGCCGCTGGAGTGGTGACACTCGTAGTCGGTGCGGCGCTCCTCCCGGTTGCGTTCGGCGTTGTGGCGGCCAAGCGGCTCACTGACCTCGGATTCACTCACGCCGATCTCGGTCCCGCATTTCGCGTGGAGCAGGAGAGCAGCAGGGAAGAGCGCAACGTGTTGCGACGACCGTGGAGAACATTCGTTGAACGCGCGCTTGGAGTGACAGCGCGCGTGTCGGCGGCAACCGCAGTCGTGCTCATTCCGTTTGCCCTGCTGGGCAGCGGCACATCGCGTGTGGAATTGATTGCACCGCTCGCGGCCATTGCACTGGCCGTTGCCGCAGTCAGTACGCTGGGGCACCTGACGATGGTGCAACTTCGTCGCGATGTGGACGTGGAGTTCTACACCACGGTGTGGACAGGGCGGTTTGGAATATGGGCGTTCACCGTTGCGCGAAGGTGGCGTGGAACGAGGCCGGTTGGGCGTGCCATGACGCACCGTGCGACCGAGCTATCGCTGGGTATGGCGGCGGAGCAACTCTTCGAGAGCTTGCCAAAGGCGTCGCGTGAAATACTGGGCGACGTGCCGTCATTGCTGGCGCGACTGCAGCGGGACGCACACGTCTTGCGTGGACGATTCGACCAATTGCAGGAGGCGCTTGGACAGGCAGGCGCCGCCAAACCCAACCACGAGTTCGCCGACCTGTGCGCTGAGCGCGACGTGATCGCAGACCAGCTTTGCACGACCGTTGGCGCGATGGAGACGATTCGACTCAACCTGCTCCGACTGCACGCTGGCTCATTGACGCTGGAGGCGCTCACGACGCACATCGGTCTCGCCAACGCCGTGTCGGCCGACGTGGATCGACTGATTGCGGCGCGTGAAGAAGTGGAAGACGTGCTGCGGTTTCCGCGCGGCGTCGAACTCACACCGGTGTAAGGCGCATGCCGTCGATACGTGTCGATTCAAAAGAGGTGGTGGCAACGGGCTGGCCTGGCGTGCGTGATGCGCTGCCCGTGCGTGTGAGCAGCGTATCAGCGAGTGATGCAGGTGTTTCGGCCAACGCGACAGCTGCGACACCGGCCGTGCGCTGGACTCGATCCGCCCTGCGTTTCGCCCGGGATGCGACCATCGGTATGCTGCTGTTGATGTCTGTTCCGCTGGTTGTCGTTGGAGTGAGTCGTGGGTCGAGGTGGACCAACGCCCCGGATCTCCGCGCACGCATCGTGGACGCCGAACGCTGGCGGCCGCTCATGGCGCCCAAAAATCTCGCGATTGCACCGTTGCAGGCGGGACGCGCCTTTCATGCCCTGCAGTTGCCACACACGACCACCGATTTTCCAGAGCATGTCGTGGCCGGGCGCGGCGAGCAACCGTGGAAGCAACACCCGCTGTCCGCCGAGATGTTCGCTACGCTGCGCAGTCCCGGATATGACGGACCGGTGGCATCGCGCGTTATCGAGGCCGCGGGTCGTGGCTTCTCACGGGCTGAATTGGCGTACCTTCGCGCGGTGGCAGTGGCACCGCTGTGGTACGAATTCGACAAACTGACGAGCGCACCGCGCGTTGATCTGATTGGCGGTCAGTTTGTGCTGCCGTTCAAAGACAATGCGTTCGCGCTAAGTATGCCGTACCGTCGCTTTGCGGAAACGAAAGCCTTGGCGTACGCCGGTGTGTCACGGGCAGCGTATCTCGTTGCGACGGGGCAACCCCGTCAGGCAGAGGCCGCGCTGCGGTCGATCGTTTCGTTTGGGTTCGTGCTCATTGACAATGGAACAAGCACACTTGATGCACTGGTTGGGAGGCTGATCGCCGATATTGGACGCGACGGCCTCCATCAACTGTACACATTGACGGGCAACGCAGATGGCCTCGCGCAATCGACTCCATACGCGCGAATGCCGAAGTCTGCCGCGACCTCCAGAACGCGCATCGACATGGCGCGTTGGCAGGGGCAGTTGCTTGACGACGTTCGTGATCCACATATGCCACGCACCCTGCGTTACGAAAGTCTGATGCAACTCTCGTTCACCACGTGCGGGAGTGTGCGTGAAATGCTGTGGGGACCGAGTACGAACGTGCGCGGGGCGTTCGATCGCGCCGGGACCATGCTGGCGCGCTTTCCGTCCGAACGGGCGTACATCGACTTGATGCGGGACGTGACCAATCGAACGCCGCCCGGCATGGTGTCAGAACGCATGACCAGTCGCCTGATCATGGGTGCAGCCACGGTGGCAGGAACCGTCTTGCACAACCCGCGCGTTGTGTCCTGCACGCGGGTTGCACTGGCGCTCGATCGGTGACTGGCTGAGCGGACCGGCGCTGTTCACTTCGTCCTGACCCAGGATACCGACACGGCGTTCTGCGGCGATGACCGCTGTAGCGTGCGCCCCCGTGACGCTTTGGAAATTATCGAATTGTAGCCGCGTCACCACAACATGTTGGGGCGAGAGCACACAGGCAGATGTGTGACCGATGTTACGAACAACGACCACCCGGTATGGCGGCACAATTTCAACGGGAACCGTGACATCGCCTTTCAAATCGGTCAGTAGGGTTCTCCCGTTCAGTGGTGCGCTCTGTGACACCCGCAATGAATGTACGGAGAGCCATGTGCCGCGACCGCTCTGGACATGATGTCGCTTTGGAGCACGGACAAGCTGAGCTAAACTGCTTGCCTTCAACAGGTTCGGTTAGTGCGGAGCAAAGTGGCGTGGTGGAAAATGCGTCCGTTTCCGGACGATTTTCGCAAGTTTCTAACCGAGGAAGCTGCGGCAACAACCAACCCCAGACTACTTGATGTAATGGTCCGCGCCTATCTTGAGACTTGGCAGGCGGGTTCGACCAAGACCCGGGATTTGCGCGATCTGGTCATCGTGAAATCCCACAAGTTGCCCATACGCTGGCAAACATTATTTCAAACCTGCCCTGACTTTTTAGATATTGAGCGTGGCCCCGTTGCCTTGGGTGCGCGGATG
>JANMRE010000434.1:0-21443 GCA_031370885.1 Gemmatimonadaceae bacterium | reverse complement strand
GGGGCGACATTTACGGCTACACCAATCGATGTGCCGCCACCGCAGTTGCAGCATCTCCAGCGCAGATAAACAACGCTGCTCGCAGTAATACGATGACGGCGCCGTTGCCCGTCCGTTGTATTGTGGCGCGTGCCGCCACTCATCCACGTCGCAGTCAGTTGGCTCATCGGAATCTTTGCCGGCTCGGCGCCGTGGTTTGATGCCGTAGCGCTCACGTGGCTGGTGACCGGTGGTGCGACCGCCGGCGCGCTGGTTGGTTGGGCTGCGCACGCACACAGCTCGGCGGCAAATCGCCGCGCGATGATGGCAGCCATGGCGGGCGTTGTCGCCGCCGGCGTCTTGAGCGCACGCGCGTCGGCCAACGCGAATCGCGTCTGTCGTCAGGCGCTCGGCAACGCGATCTCGCGGGGCGACACCGTGCGCGTCGTGTTCGACGATCGCGTCGCACCGCGAGCAGCCTCGCGCGGAGTGGCCACGGCCGACGGACACCTCGCTCAATGCCTCGTCCCAATCCTGGCCAGGATCGGACGCGGATCGGCCGCGCCCGGCCAGTGGATGCGTTTCCATGGTCGTGCACTGACAACCGATCGCGGCCTTCGCGTGGATGGCGATATCGCGTTTCCAATCCGGCCGACCCGTGATTGGCGACGCTCCGCCCGCGGACGCGCCGGCGAGATCATCGATCGCGACTTTGGTGACAATGCGCCGTTGGTGCGGGCGCTGTTGATAGCCGATCAAGACGGCATCGCGCCTACGGTTCGCGATACGTTTGCCGATGCCGGGTTGGTTCACATGTTGTCGATCTCCGGGCTCCACGTGGCCATCATTGCCGGAGCGCTGTTCACGGTGCTGAGTGCGATGCGCATGTCGCGCACTACGTCGTATGTCGTGGCCATGGTCGCGATCGTGGCGTACGTCGCCGTGCTGGGCGCACCGCCGCCCGCAGTACGCAGTGCAGTGATGCTGGGCGTGGTGGGGCTTTCGCAGCGATTGCAGCGACCAACGCACCCCTGGACCGCGCTGGCGCTCGGCGCAGCTATCCCAACGTGGCAACCGGCCGTCGTGCTCGACCTTGGCTGGCAGTTGAGCGTGAGCGGAATGGCCTCCCTCGTGGCCGCGCGTGCACTGGTGCGGCGAATACGGCTCGCCGACGTCACGGGGCATCGCGGGAGGGTCCGTCGCGCGATTGTGGCAGTCCGGCATCTCAACGGGTGGCGATATACGCTACTGCGGGAATTGATCACCGGCGTGGTGGCTACGGTTGTCACCGCGCCACTGGTCGCGTGGACGTTTGGTCGGGTGAGTTTGGTAGCGCCCCTGTCAAATCTTGCGGCAGGACCCATCGTGGCATTCGTCCAGCCGGCGCTGTTCCTGGCATTGATCGCATCGCCATGGCCGGCGCTGTCCCGGCTCATCGCCGATGCAACGGCACCACCGTTGACACTCCTCGATGGCATCGCCCGCTACGCGGCGGCGGTCCCGTATGCATCGCTCCACCTTGCTCCCACCGCGTTGAGCGCGATCTGCGCAGCTGTTGCTGCCGCCGCGTTCGTCCGGGCGACCGCCTCGCGACGATGGGTGCCAGGCCTCGTCATTGCCGTGGGTGCGCTCACCATTTCTGTGTGGTCGCCCGCGTTTGTGCGTGGCACGGGTCGGCTGGAACTGCACGTGCTGGATGTGGGGCAGGGCGATGCGTTGGCATTGCGCACCCCGCGTGGTCGCTGGTTTGTCGTAGATGCGGGCCGTCGCTGGGATGGCGGCGACGCCGGTCGACGCACCGTCGTACCGTACATTCGACGATTGGGTGGCGACGTTGCGGCGTTTGTGATGACCCATGCGCACGACGACCATGTGGGCGGGGCGGCCAGTGTCGTGTCAGCGCTTGCACCAACCCGCTGGTGGGAACCCGCGTTCGTGACCACCAACGAGACCTATCGGCGTACCCTCGAAATGCTTCGCCAATCGGAAGTGAACTGGCACCGTGTGCGCCCTGGTGACCATTGGCGGCTGGATGGGGTCGAGGTGAGGGTGCTGGCGCCCGACTCCGCCTGGACGGCCATGCAGCAGGACGCCAACGAAACCTCGGTTGTTCTGCGGGTGGCGTTCGACCACGTGGCATTCATCCTCACGGGAGACGCCGAAGCGGCTGAGGAACGCTGGCTGCTGGAAAACACCAGTCCGGATCTGTTGCGAGCGGACGTGCTGAAGGTTGGCCATCACGGCAGCAAGACCAGCTCCACGACTGCATTCGTTGATGCGGTGCAGCCGCGGCTCGGGGTGATCTCTGTGGGTCAGGCCAACCGATACGGACACCCTTCGCCGCAAACGCTGGAGACGTTTGCCGACCGGGGAATACCACTGTTGCGCACCGACCGTGAAGGAAGCTTCGTGATCGAGACCAACGGCCGCGACGTGGTGGTTCGCCGCGGTCGGGACCGGTGGACTCTTCCGGGTCGTCAATAAGTTGCTGGAACGGCTCTTGCCCTGTCTCCGTCATACTCGTCACTTTCCTTTCGTCGTCGCGGTCCCCGTTTCGCGAGCGATTGCGAGCGGCGATTTCGAGTCGTCAATGCCGTAACGGCGCGATCGTCAACAAGGTCGTGCCGTACTTCCGCCCCGAGGAGTCCGACTGTGGTCAATCATACCGCGACGTCTGTCGTCACGATCGAGCGCTTCATCATCGAGCAGGAACGGATGTTTCCTGCCGCGACGGGCGAACTGTCGGGCATCCTGTATGACATGGCGCTGGCCGGCAAGATGATCGCGAACAAGGTACGCAGCGCGGGCCTTGCCGACATTCTTGGGTCCACCAGCGATGTGAATGTCCAGGGTGAAGTGCAGCAAAAGCTCGACGTGATCGCCAACGAGATCATCATCAAGGCGCTCGACCATGGTGGCAGACTCTGTGCCATGGCATCGGAAGAGGAACCCGACATCATCCATATTCCGGAGGGCTTCCGCGCCGGCAAGTACGTCCTGCTGTTCGATCCGCTGGACGGATCGAGCAACATCGATGTCAACGTGCCCGTCGGAACAATCTTCTCGGTTTATCAGAAGATCACCCGCGGGACGCGCGGTGAAATGGAAGACATGCTGCAACCGGGACGCCGTCAGGTGGCGGCGGGCTATGTCATTTACGGGTCCAGCACCATGATGGTGTACACCACGGGGCAGGGGGCGCACGGTTTTACACTCGATCCATCCATTGGCGAGTTCCTGCTGTCACATCCGCACATCAAAATTCCCGAGCGCGCGCGCTACCTTTCCGTGAACGAATCGTATGAGCAGGATTGGCCGGAGCCCACGCGCGCGCTGATGCGCCGCTATCGTGGCATGGACGGCGAGCGCAAACCGTTGAACGTACGGTACGTCGGATCGCTGGTGGCGGATTTCCACCGCAACCTTCTGGGGGGCGGTGTGTTTTGCTATCCCGCCAACGCCAAGGCGCCGCGTGGCAAACTGCGCTTGCTGTACGAGGCGAATCCGCTGGCATTCATCGCCGAACAGGCGGGCGGCTCAGCCACCGACGGCCACCGGCGCATTCTCGACGTCGAGGCGCACGAACTGCATCAGCGCACGCCCCTTTACATCGGCAGCAAGGCGGAAGTGGAAACGGTGGCGGAGTTCGCGCTGCCGGCGTTTGAGCGGCGCGCCACTGCCAGAGACGAAACGACGTCCTGAGCGGAACCACGCCGGGGTTCGTTTCGCTCGCTACATTCTGCCGATGACCGACCGTCTCTCCCCGTCCGGTATTCCGATCTCCACGGTCGTTGGTCCCGACGACGTGCACACCGTATACGCACGCGATCTGGGAAACCCCGGAGAGTTTCCATTTACCCGTGGCGTTCAGCCCACCATGTATCGTGGACGCCTGTGGACCATGCGACAGTACGCCGGCTTCGGCACGGCGCAGTCCACGAATCAGCGCTTTCGACTGTTGCTCGATGCCGGCCAGACGGGTCTCTCCGTGGCGTTCGATCTTCCCACGCAAATGGGTATCGATTCGGACTCGCCGCGTGCGCTGGGTGAAGTGGGTCGCGTAGGCGTCGCGATCGACACCGTCGAGGACATGCATGTGCTGCTGGCCGGGATCCCGCTCGAGACGGTGTCCACCAGCATGACCATCAATGCCACCGCGTCCACGCTGCTGGCCATGTACATCGTGGTGGCGGAAGAGCGGGGAATCAGTCGGGCCGCACTCTCTGGTACCGTGCAGAACGACATCCTCAAGGAGTACATCGCGCGCGGCACCTACATTTATCCCCCGTCGCCATCGTTGGCCCTCACGGCTGAGATGTTTCGCTTTGCGGCCGCTCAAGTGCCGCAATGGAATCCCATTTCCATCTCCGGATACCACATCCGTGAAGCCGGTGCGACGGCGGTTCAGGAAGTGGCATTCACGTTTGCCGACGCGATTGCCTACGTGCAGCAAGCGCTGGACGCGGGGTTGTCAGTCAACGCGTTTGCACCCCGCCTGTCGTTCTTTTTCGCGGCGCACAGCGATCTGTTCGAAGAGGTTGCCAAGTTTCGCGCGGCGCGACGGTTGTGGGCCCGCATCATGCGCGAACGCTTTGGCGCGAACGACAACAGTTGCCGCCTGCGCTTTCACACGCAAACCGGTGGCGTAACGCTCACGGCGCAGCAGCCACTCAACAACATCGTTCGTGTCACCGTGCAGGCGCTGGCAGCGGCGCTTGGCGGTACGCAGTCGTTGCACACCAACGGCTATGATGAAGCCCTGGCGCTGCCCACGGCCGACGCGGCCACGCTGGCGTTACGCACCCAGCAAATCGTTGGCTACGAATCCGGTGTCGCGCAAACGGTCGATCCGCTGGCCGGCAGTTGGTATGTCGAACAACTCACCGACGAAATCGAGCGGCGTGCCGTCGAGCTTATTGCGAAGGTCGATGAACTCGGCGGCGCCGCCGAGGCCATCAAGGCCGGCTTCTTCCAGGAGGAAATCGGTCGCAGCGCGTATGAATATCAGCTGCGCGTGGAGGCCGGCGAGACCGTGGTGGTGGGTGTCAACAAGTTCGGCGATGGTTTGGACCCACCAATTATCCCGGCACCGGACTTCTCAACGTTGGAGCGCGACCAGGTCACACAACTCGCACGCGTGAAATCCTCGCGGGACAATTCGGCCGTAGCCGCCGCATTGCTCGCCATTGGCGACTGCGCGATGGACTATGTGCCGGAGCATCGCGGTGCCCGTCGCGAACTCATGCCGCGTATCATCAATGCGGTGCGAGCCCGGTCGAGTGTGGGCGAGATCGCCGATACGCTCGAGCGCGTCTGGGGGCGGTACCAGCCGTGACCGCATGACGCTGTGGTATCGCGGCGGTCCTTCAACCACGCCATAAGGGCAAAAGCCAAGGGCGATCAGCAAAGCGAAAAATACCCGCCCTGCACGCCGAAGATAACGCACAGGGCCCCGTACTCCCTACTCTGTTGAAGTACTTCGTACTCAGTTGAAGTACTTGGTACTCAGTTGAAGTACTTAGTACTCAGTTGAAGTACTTGGTACTCAGTTCCACGTACTTCCTACTTCTGACTTCCTACTTTCTACTACGGTACAACCGTTTTCACCTTGGGCTCCAGTTTCGCCGCCCACAACCCCGAGTTGAAGTCGGTAAAAAGCACATGCCCCTTCCACGGCATCGCGTTCATCACGAACGGCGCATTGGCCGTGAACGCGTCCGGGTCGTACGGTTTGAACACCGCAATCTCGCGACGCTGATCGGCCAGATTCCCCATCAGTTCACCGGAGACATCCACCACCCGCACGCCGCCGTCGTAGTACGCCTGATACAGCACGTCGTCTTCCACGATGATGTCGTGCGAGCCGTAGTCTTCCAGGTGATAGCGGCCCACTTTGCGCGGGTTCATGGGGTCGGTGACGTCCACGATATGCGTGTAGCCACCCGACGTTTGCGCGATTTGGTGTTGCGGCGGTTTCCCATCCGGACCACTCAGCGTGTACTGCGTGCCTTCCCACACACGCCCTCGACGGTTCATCTCCTCGTCGCCCAGAAAGAGATATGTCCGACCGGTGGATTTCTGGAAATACGGATAAATCTCATGACCCGAGTTGATGCCGTACGTGTTGATCAGCTTGGGCTTTTCGATGGTGCCGCCGTACTTGCCGTTGCCCACGTCCACCATCACAGCACCGACACCACCCTGCGCCGAATAGGCGATTCCGTCACGCACCCAGAGGTCGTGAATGCGGGCATTCGGGTGCTGATACTCGCTCACATACCTGGGCTTCGTGATGTCTTTCACATCGATGATCACGTACTTCTGACCGCCGGAAATGGCGAACAGGTGATCATTGGTGGCAAACATGTTGTGCACGCCGCCCGTGAGTTCCTGATCAAACGTGCTGGCAATCTTCGGATGCGCCGGCGTGCTCAGGTCGAGGATCACCACGCCATTCACGCGACTCGATGCCCCTTCGCGCGACAACGCGCCGTAGCGGCCATCCGGAGACACCGTCACGTCGTTGATGGTCCGCGCATCAACCTTGATCGAGTCGGTCTTGACGATGTTGTTGAGATCGGTGATGTCGAATACCAGCGCGTAGCCATCGCCGCCCCACGTCCCCACCAAGGCGTAGTCGCGACCGTTTCTGGCGGTCCACGGCCAGAAGTCCGAGGTATGTGTGGTACTCACCGTGCCGCGGCCCGTCACCGTGATGCGTCGAATCGCGTCACGCGGCTTGACTTCAATCACCTTGCGCGCCATCGCTGAACCCGACTGCGCGATCAGCGTGAAGCGACCGGGATAGTTGGCCGTAAATCGCCCCCAGTCGATGATCCCAGGACCACCCGGCGCCAGCGTCGTGTCGTCGGGTACGTAGGTGTAGGTCCACGTCACCTGGGCGTTCTTCACGGCCACACCCGCCGCGTTTCTGGGCGTCGCGTTCAGGTGAATGACGTCACCGGTGCGAACGACGTCTTCCCTGATCGCCATGCTGATGGAACTCACCGGATTCGTCACGATGCGATACACCTTCGTCGCACGCACCCCTTCGTTTTCGGCCGAAATGGTGACCGCGCCCGCGCGATGCGCCGACACCGTGCCAAATCGATCGACCGTGGCAATTGCCGGGTTACTGCTGCGCCAGGTGACGGTCATACCGCCACGCTCGCTACCGTCGGCATGCATACCGCGCACCCGATGTCCAAGTGCAATGTCGGTGAACAGCGTTCCCGAATCTGGCACGATCTCGATCTTCGTTAGTGCCGGCCAACTGATCAGCACCGGGATGTCGAGCGTGATGGGCTGACCGTTCGCACCGCCCGCCGTCGCGGTAGCCGTGTACGAGCCCGCCCGAAACGCCCGCACTTCGCCGCCCGTAAACGCCACCGCAGCACGTGGGCCACCCACGCGCACCACCGCGTCAGCGATCACGTTCCCCCGCGCGTCGTACGCGGTAACCTTGAACGGCAGCGTCTCGCCGGCGCGCATCGTCACGCGGGCCGGTTCGGCCACCAGCCTGGCCACTGCCACCGGTGGGGCTTCCTGTGCAGACACGAACCCGCCCGCAATGAACGACGCGCCGGTCGCCAAAGCGATCGCTGTCGTGACGAACCGCATCCTGTGCGCTACGTTCATAGGTACAACTCCTGTAGGCTTCAACGAGGGGTGCTGCCCGACGCGCGCATAGTGCGCGGTGTCCGTGGAGATCCTCACCGCACCAAGCATCAGATCAGGACTGAGATCATGCATACGATCTTGCTGCCCGTCACCGCTGCTCGCAAGCCGACACGCACGCTCGCCGGGATGGTGCCGTGGCTGGCCGTCCTGTTGACGCTGAAATCGCTCCTGACCTCGCCGCTCGCTGCTCAGAGTGCGGCGGTTCCGCCTGCCTCAGCTGTTGCGCCGTCGAAGCCGTCCAGAAACTACTGGGTGTATGTAGGCGCCGAGTCGGCCGACAAGCTCTATCGCGTGCGTTTCGGGCCGGACGGCACGGTGGTCGAGAAAACCATTGTGGTTGGCGAACTGGCCGCCGAGATGGAGGGGCCGCACGGCTTGGCCATCTCGCCGGACAGCAAGTACCTGTACATGACCACCGGCCATGGCAACCCAGACGGAAAGCTCTGGCGATATGCACTGGGTCCCGATACGCTGGCCGGACCGGGTATCCTACTGGGCAATTTCCCCGCCTCCCTCGACCTCACGCCCGACGGGCTCTACTCATTTTCGGCAAACTTCAATCTGCACGGTGACATGATTCCGTCGACCGTGTCGGTGGTGTACACCCCCACACAGACCGAAGTCGCGCGTATCGTCACCTGCACGATGCCGCACGGCAGTCGGATCTCGCCCGATGGGTTGCGTCAGTACTCCACCTGCATGATGGATGACCAGCTGGTGGAAATCGACACACGCGATTTCGCGGTGTCGCGCCGATTCTCATTGGCCAAGGGCAAGGAAGGACCACTGCTCAACAACGTCGGCAGCACCATGGCCGGTATGGGCGATATGGCGGGCATGAAACACGACATGGCGGGGATGACGCACGACATGAGCGGCGCCGCTGGTGCGAAGCCCGCCGCCAAGCCCGCCACAGCTGCCGTTGATCCGGCGCAAGTTGGTCGTGTTGGCATGGGCCTTGAGAAGCACACGATGACGCCGGCGTCGTGCTCACCTACGTGGGCGCAACCATCGGTTGGCGGTGATCGTATCTGGGTCGCGTGCAACAAGTCGGACGAGATCATCGAGATCGACCGCAAATCGTGGACGCTCGCGCGGCGCATGAAAACCGGCCGAGGCGTGTACAATCTGGCCGTCACGCCCGACAGCGCGCTGCTGGTGGCCACCCTCAAGCCAGGAAGCAGCGTGGAGATCTTCGATATCGCGACCGGCAAAAGCCTGGCGCAGATCAAGACCTCGAACACCCTCGCGCACGGCGTCACCATCAGCAGTGATTCGAAGTACGCGTTCGTTAGCAGCGAAGGCGTCGGTGCAGCACCAGGCAAGGTGGACGTGATCGACCTGATCGCACGCGCCAAGGTGGGCACCGTCGATGTAGGGCAACAGGCCAGTGGGATCGCGTTCTGGAAGATGAGTCCTTGACAGTGCAACGCGCGCGGTGCGGACCGCGACGCCGCTAATGGAGCCGACGCCGCGCACGCTCCCCGCGCTGCGCGCGACGATCGACGCGCTCGACCGGGAGTTGTTGCAGATCATGGCGCGTCGCATGGCACTTGTGGCCGACGTCGCGGCGTACAAGCGGGAGCACGGCATTCGTATTCGTGATCCGCAACGCGAACGCGACGTCATCGCTGATCGGCGCGACCGCGCGCGGGAACTGGGATTGCCGGTCGGCGAGATCGAGTCGATTTTCCGGGTGCTGTTGCGCTCCAGTCGCGATCTGCAGGCGGCCTTGCGGGCGGAGGTCCCACTCGACGCGGCGCCACGCACCATCGCCCTCATTGGTGGGCATGGCCAGATGGGCGCGCTGCTCGTGCGACTGTTCGGCGACATGGGCCATCGCGTGCTCATCGTCGACCGCGACACGGCGCTCACTGCAACCAGTGCCGCCGCCCAGGCCGACGTCGTGGTGATCAGTGTGCCCATCGACACGACCGATCGCGTCATTCGCGAGGTGGGTCCACACCTGCGCGACGACGCGCTGCTGATGGACATCACGTCCATCAAGGACGCGCCGGTCGCGACCATGCTGGCGTCAACGCGTGCCAGTGTAGTCGGCACACATCCGATGTTTGGACCAGGCGTGTCGTCGCTGCAGGGACAGCGCGTGGTGGTCTGTCGCGCGCGTGGCGATGTCTGGGCTGATTGGGTCGTGAACACCTTTTCGGCACGCGGACTGGCGGTGACGGAAGCCACGCCAATGCAGCACGATCGCGCGATGTCCGTCGTACAGGTCCTCACGCACGTCCAGACGCAGGTGCTGGGGCTCACGCTCGCCAAGCTGGGTGTTCCGCTCGACGAAACACTGCCGTTTACGTCGCCGGCGTACCTGTTGGAGTTGTATGTGGCGGCGCGTCACTTTGCGCAGGATCCGCTGCTGTACGGACCCATTGAGATGCGCAATCCGGGGACACCGGCCGTCACTCGGGCATTTCGCGACGCCGCCGACGAACTCGGCGCCGTTCTCGCCAACGGCGATCAGGCGGCGTTCACCGCCCTGTTCGAGAACGTGCGGGCGTTTTTTGGCGCGTTTGCTGATGAGGCCGTGGAACAGTCGGGGTTCCTCATCGATCGCATCGTGGAGCGCGTGTGAGCGATCACTTGCGACCGCGTGTTTTTCGGAGTTCCAACTACGATTGAACCGCAGGGAGCGCAGGGCGCGCAGGGACTACAAACAACGTCGTGCTTTCCCCCGCGACCTCTGCGTCCCCCGCGGTTGAAATTGCGGTGACGAAAAACCAAACCAATTCGTTCTTGGCGGTGAAATCCTTCACACTCGCTTTGCCCGATGACTTCCACAAAGCAATCAACCACAAAGTTCAGGGAGTTCATTGCAGTGCCTGCTGTAACGTCACCACGCTGTTCTCCGCGACCTCTGCGTCCCCCGCGGTTGAAATTGCTCTTCCGTGAAGAAAAAACCAAACCAATTCCACCGCGAAAGTCACAAAGGCACTTCGTGTTCAACAACATGTCGTTCTTGGCGACCTTCGCGTCCTTTGCGGTTCGATCCTTCTAAACTCGCTCTGCGCGACGGCGCAGCAGCTCAATTGGTGTGCTGTCCTGGCGGCGCCTTGGCCGGCACGCCCAGCGGGCTCGGCGCACACCCTTGCCGCTGCGTCGTGTACACGATGTGCGTCACCCGCCATTCGCCACGCGACCGGACCATCGTGAACACATCTACGCCGCAGTGCGAGAACACTCCGTCGATGTGGAAATCGTAGGGTGTGCGAACCACCGCCAACGACCCCTGCAGAAATACCGTTGGACTCCACATCCGCTCCAGCAACGTCTGCTGCCCGCCAGCCAGCGAAGCCACGAACTGACTGTCGTTTTGAGAGCGGCCAGCACTGTTGGGACCTGCCGGATCGGTGATGCTCGCCAATTGGGCTCCGGGCATCAGCAGGCGTCGCGCCAGCGTTGTATCACGCGTCGAAATGGCGCGCAACACGCCCTCGGCGACATTCACAACCGCAGCGCTGTCGGCACGCCGATCCAGTGCCGGTTGCGACGCCAGCGACGTGCTCGCGGCGAGGGCGAGTACGGCGAAGAGCACAGACTGTGACTGCATGATCGAGGCTCGGAGATGGGGAAACACGACGGATGGTCGCCTGATGATGTCCGTCGGGCGCAGAGCACGGACATCCTGGCACCCATCGGGGTAATTTACAGTCATGCGAATCATGTCATATTCACGTCGGGTCATGACCGGTCTTGGCCTCGTCTGCGCGGCTGTATCGGGAACGGTCGTACCGGTGCAGGCACAACAGAAAACCTCCATCCGCGATCGCGCAGCCCAGGAGACCGGCCGAAAGCCAGCACCGGTGGCCGGTATCGGCGTGATAGATGGCATCGTGACGGACACGCTGCTCCGACCACTCGGCTCGGCGGACGTTTCGGTGGTGGGAGTGGGCGCTCGCGTGATTACCGAGGACGGCGGTCGATTCCGAATCCTGCAGGTGCCGGCCGGTCAATATTTGCTGGTGGTGCGGCGCATCGGGTTCGCACCAACGTCGGGCATTGTTGAGGTGCCAGCCAACGATACGCTGCGGCTGTCGTACATCCTGGCCCGAACCACCAATCTGATGGATACGGTTCGCGTGCGCGCGACGCGCGTCTCGATGCGCATGCTGGGGTTCGACCAACGCCGCAACCAGGGCGTTGGCCAGTTCATTACGCAAGAGCAAATCGAGCAACGGGGCTCGCGCGAAACCAGCGACTTTCTGCGTACGCTGCGGGGAATCGATGTGTCGCGTATTACCACGCAGGCGTTCGCAGGCACAGTCGCGCTCTCCAAACGTGAAGGCGGCAGTGTTGGCGGAGACGGCACCGGTGCGTGCAGCATGCAAGTGTTGCTTGACGGCATTGTCCTGCCGCGGTTCTTCAATCTCGACCTGCTTCCACCGCCAAAGCAGATCGCCGGCATCGAGGTGTACTCGGGTGCGGCAACAGTCCCCCCGCAGTTCGGCGGCGCCGATAGACGCTGCGGCACGATCCTCGTGTGGACCCGCGAAGGATACTGAGTACTCGTTGTACTCGATTGTGCGCACGATGCACAACGTCCCCGCGAGACGCTGTCTCGCGGGGACGTTGTTATGTGCCATGTACCCAGCACTCCGAACTCAGTAATGGTACTCCGAGCTCAGTAATGGTACTCCGAGCTCAGTAAAAGTACTCCGTACTCAGTAAAAGTACTCAGTACTCAGTAAAACGTACTTCCTACTTCCCGCTTCCTACTTCCTACTCAGTCCTAGCATCCCGGTCCAGCCAGCGTGCCCGTCTTGCCGGCCCGCGACAGGCACTCTGCCTGTGGAATCGGCATCACCCGGGCCACAAAGTGCGACGGGTTGTCGAGCGGCAGCGTACTCAACTTGCCATAGCGACGCATGTCGAACCAGCGCGAGCCTTCCAGCAGCAACGAGTAACGCTTCTGGAGCAGCAACTCGTCAAGCACCGCCGCATCGCTCGACGCCGTTGTAAGCGCCGAGGCTGCGAGACCGCCAGAATTCACACGGATCGAGTTGATGAGCGCCAAGGCACCGGACTTATCGGTTGTGGCCAGCAGCGCTTCGGCGCGCAGAAGGATGAGTTCTTCGTTGCGCAGAATCGGCACCGGGTTCGTACCGGCGTTGTCCGCCACCCACCCAATCGACGACGCAATGCCCAGCACGCCAGTGGGAGGATTGCGCGCGGTTTTGGTTTTTACCTTCGCGAGGTAGCGATTGTCCTTGGTGCCGTCGGCCTTGAGCGGTGCGTCGGTTTCCGTGGTCGGGTGCAGGTACAGATCTGCGGAGCTGTTGAAAAACGGGTTGTTGGCATCACCGGTCGATCCCGAATATGGATGGAACGGGCCCGCGTCAAGCTCCGCACGCGTTGTGGCGGCCGTATTCATGTACGATGCCGTCAGCGCCGTGAGCGCGCGCTGCCATGCCGTGGCACCACCGCCAGCGGTGGCGTAGTACGCCGCCGCCTTGCCGGCGACTGCCCGATTGAACTTGGCAAAATTTGCCGGCGTGTTGAATCCGGCAAAGCCGGCATGGAGTGTAAACGGGAAGGCCGCCCCTCCGGCCGCCAGTGCCGTATTGCCTGCGTCCAACGTGTTCAGGATGTACTTGTACACCGAATCACGCGTCACGAAACCCGCCAGATCCGACGCGTTCTGCTTGATCTCTACGATGCCGCCCAACGTGTCGCGTGTGGCGATCACATGCAACAGCTCGAGCCCTTCCAGTGTTTGCGCAAATCCCAGCGCGGCGCTCTTTTGTGCCGCCGTGAGTGCCGCCGACGCCGCCGACGAATTCTTCAAGTTGAAGATGTCACGCAGATTGCCGTACGGCCCACCCCATGAGCCAACGGCAAAACCGGCCGGGTCGAGTTTATTCTGACCGGTGATACCCTGCAGATAGTGTGATGTGTTGCGCCCCTCCTGCGGCGTGTAGATGTACATCTCGCGGCCAAACCGACCGGCGTCGAAGATGTATCCGCCGCGGCCGTTGCGAAGCTGGCGCAACAGGCCGGTAGCCTGCAGTTGCAACGCCTGCGCATCGGCACTGGCCGATTCCACAGTGGGCGTGTTGGGATTGGTGATTGCGAGCTGCTCACTGCTGCAAGCGGCCATCGCCGCCGCCGCCAGCGCCAGCCCGAGTGTGCGGGTCATGTTCAAGGGCGTTCTCATGGTTGGTGTCGTCATGGTATCAGAATCCCACGTCGACGCTGAAGAAGAACTGCCGGCTCGACGGGAACGGGGCCAGATCGATAAACCGGTTGAAGTTCGTGTTGCCGAAGTTGTTGAATTCGGGGTCGTAGCTCCAATACTTTGACCAGAGCGCGAGGTTACGACCGCTCAGGTTGAAGCGGAGACTCCTGGCACCTGGCACCTTGGTTGCCCACGAGTCCGGCGCCTGATAGTTCACCGTAACTTCACGCAGCTTCACGTACGTACCGGCCTGCATATATGGCCGCACGTCACCGGCGGAGAACGTCGCATAGCGCTGCTCACCCTTCTCGACAAAGTCGCGGGACTGTCCGCCTTCATCGAACAGGTTGTTGGTCATGTTGGACACGGCACCGCCGTTTCTCCAGTCGGCCAGGAACGAGAACGACAGACGCTTCCAGTTCAAGTCGTTGCTGAACGTCGTGGTATGAACCGGGTTGGAGTCAAACAGAATCGTGTCGCGCACCGCTCGTTTGCCATCTGCGCCAACCGCGCCGAGCGGAGCATTGCCCCAGATGACCGTGGACTTCTGGTTGGTCACGATGCGATTGCGACCATACGTGGCACCAAACGAACCGGGAACCGCGAACGACGGCACCGGAATGTTGTCCGTGCGCTGCACGTTTGCGTTGAAAATCACGCGTGTGGACCACTCGAAGTTGCCCTTGCGGAGTGGCACTGCCGACAACACGGCTTCGTTGCCATTCACCGACAGCTGACCACCATTGATGATCTGGTTACCCAGACCCGACGACGGCGGCAGCGGGAACGTGAGCAGCAAGTCGGTGATTTTCCGCTCGTAGTGCGTGTACTCAAGACTCAGGCGTGAACCAAAAAACGTCATGTCGGTGCCGAATTCGGTCTCGTTCATTGTTTCTGGCGTGACCTTCGGATTGCCCAGCAGGCCATTCGACACGAGTGAACTGGCTCCGCCAATGATGCCACCGTTGGCGTACAGCACGTCGCGGTCGCCGTACCGCGGGCGGTTCCCCGACTGACCCTTCGCGGCGCGGAATTTGATGTCGTCAATCTTGTCGGTGAGTGGTTTCACAAAACGATACGACGCCGAAAACTTCGGGAACTGATAGAACTGATCGCGGTTGCCATTGGCGCTGGACCGGTCGGAACGCACGCCGTAGTTGACGGCCAGCTTCTCCTCGAGAGCCAGTGCCTGCAGGTTGACATAGTACGACTGGTCGCGGAATTCCACACGACCGTTCGTAATGGCAATGTCCTGCGCACCCAACGGTACTCTCACGGTCGGCAGCAATCCACGGCCACGCAACGAGTACACGTTGGTCATCTGGTTTTCGTACGAACCGCCCACCGATGTGGTGAGCGACGTCAGCCACTTGTTGCCGGCGGAGTACGTCCACACCGCATTCACGCCTTGGTTCATCTGGAAGCTCGAGGCGTTCAACTGGTTGGCCGTACCAAGAAAATTGTCGGCTGGCTCGAACTGCAGGTAGTTGGGCGAGTACTGATAGCCTTCCTGCTGGAATCGGTCCATACCCGCCAGATACGACAACTGTACGGAGTTCTTGGCCGTACTGAGCGCCGTATAGTTCGCCCGGACGTTGCCCGCCTGACGCCACACGTTTTCGGTATTCGTCACCGCTTCCAGCACTTCAAACGGGTTGGAAGTGCCCGACCCGCCACCATTGAACGGCATGTTGATGTAACGGCCTGACGGAGTTTTCGACTGCAGGTCAACGATGGCTGGTGAATACCCAAACGTATAAATGGGGCTCGTACCGGAGTTGTCGTTACCACCAATGCCGCGCTGGAAGTAGTTGCGCGTCACGTCCACGCCGGCGCTCACCGTCCATTTGGAGCCGAGCGTTTGGTCGAGGTTGATGCGGCCACCGGTACGACGGGCGCCGGTGTTGACCAGAATGCCCGATTCCTGACGATCATTGATGGACGCAAAGAAGCGCGTGTTATTCACGCCGCCAGCGGCGGACAACAACGTTTCCCACGACGGATCGGTGCGGCCATACAGCTCGCCTTGCCAATCGTACCATGGGCACGTGGGAGTGCACGCGGCCGTGGCCGCGGCCAATCCAACCGGGCCGCTTACAAACGGCGTCACGGCGGCCAGATCGGCGTATTTGCGCGACGAAAGATTCTTGAGTTGCTGCTGCGTGCCCATGCGTTGCGTGACGTTCCACGATGAGCGCCCCTGCTTTCCGCGTTTGGTGGTGATGACCACCACACCGTTCGTGGCACGCGAGCCATAAATGGCCGACGCTGCCGCCGACTTCAGCACTTCAATGTTCTCGATGTCGTTCGGATTCAAATCGGCCAGACGATTCACCACCTGGTCCTGACTGGAACCCGTGGACCCACCGGCACGAGTCACCGAGCTGGCACCTGACGAAATTGACGCGTTCGACACGATGATGCCGTCCACGACGTACAGCGGGTCACCCTGACCCAGCACCGACGTGGCACCGCGAATCTGAATTTGCGCACCACCACCGGGCGCGCCGCTGTTTTCAAACATGCGCGCACCGGCCACCTTGCCGGCCAAGTTGCTTTCAATGGAACGCGCCGGAACCTTGTTCAGTTCAGTCGTGTTCACGGTGGCGACTGCCGTAGTGGCAACACGACGATCGGTAGTTGTCGCCACACCGGTCACGGTCACGCCTTCCAGTTGCAACACGTCACGATCAAGCACGAAGTCGGCCGTGGTCTCGGCCGGGCCAACCCGCTTGGTCTGACGCTTGAAGCCCAGTTGACGGGCCAGCACCAGCACTTCGCTGGACGGCACGCGCAGGCGATACTCGCCGCGCTCGTTGGTGCGCACGCCAACCTGTTGGCCGACGATGCTGATGGTGACATCAGCGATTGGCTGGCCGGTGCCCACCTGCGTCACCTTACCCGAGATATCCCGGGTCTGCGCGTCCGCTTGCAGCGGAAGCACGGCGACAACGGCGGCAGCGGCAAGAAACTTGTAGAGCCTACCCATGTGTTCTCCGAAGGAGGGGTGCGGGTCAAACAGTATATCGATTGAAAACTCGGTGGGTGGAACCTATTTCAACAACCGACGACAGCTAGGCCGCGTCACCGATTTCCGGTGCCGTAACAGGCCAAAGACACGCTTTATTGACGCGGAGCGCACCGTTTTTCCCCGCAAAACAAGAACATCAATTATTGTAGAGCTTGCTTGGCGTATCTTTCTCGAATTGTAACGGTGCGCTCCAGTTCGTCTCGCGACTGCAATACTTTCTGTCGCAGGTCCGCCGCCAGCCGCGGATGGTTGCGGAGCCACGTATCAACGGTCGCCAGCGCGCTCGCACTCGCCTGACCTCCCAATACCGAGCCAATCCAGTTCCCTAGGAAGAAAATGCGTCGGTTTCGCTGAATCCACGGCAACGTGTCCAGCGCCACTTCCAGATACGGACGCGTGAGTTCGGCCTGATCGGGATCGTTGAATGTCCTGAGACTGGACGTGACCCACTCTTCGTTGAGCTCGCGGTCGGCAAACCACTGGGTAAACAGGGCGCGCTTGCGCGCGGCGTCGGGACGTGCCGCGCTGGCCACGAACGCGAGGCGTTTGCCCTCCGACGTGGAATCGCGCTTCGACTCCGCCGCCAATCGTGCGTCAGCGCCCGGCGCTGAGCGCGCCACGAGGCGTGTTACCAAGGACCACCGCGTTGGTGGACGCAGGGCGAGTCCGGCAATCGAATCGCGATCCAGCCATCCATCGAGGCGCGCCAGCGATGCGCCGCCGCGCGCAAGACCAATCGACGCATCAAGGAAATTCTTACGCGGTCCGTACGCGCGCGTGGTGTCCGCCACGCCGGCCAACACCATGGCCTCCGCGTGCGGCAGCAGGGAATCGCGCACCGCGTCGGACGCGTAGCGTGTAAGCGCCGTGCTCAGGCGACCAATCAACGAACCAATCAGCTGCTCATCGGTTTCACGCGGAATCTCGCGCAACGCCATCACGATATAGCGCTCCGGCGCGAGACGGGCGTCGCGCACCAGATCCCACAGTGCGCCCCAGAGCATCGCGCGCAGGAAGTCGTCACGCACGCTACCCACGTGCTGCTCCAGCCAGGTCACACTGCGAGTATCAGGAAGCACCAGTGCGTAGCCGAAGTCGCCGTCGTTGGCGAACACGAAGTCTGGGGCTGGACGACCACGTGCGGCCGTAACCTCCAACGTGCTCGCTGTCATTTCCACGGGCACGCGGTCCATGTGGCCATCGGCATATGCCAGCAGCAACTGCATCTTGAACGGCCACGCACCAGCGCCCGACACCGACCGCTGTGCCGGACGCTGCGTCAAACTCAGTCGCGCGATTCGACCGTCGCGAATCGTCAGGTGCTGCTCCACAATCGGCATGCCCGGCCGCAGAATCCAGGCGCGTCCCCACGCGGTGAGGTCGCGATTGGCTGCCACACCAATGTCGGTCAGCAGGTCGCGCCAGGTGGCGTTGCCATACGCATGCGAACGCAGAAAGCGCTGCACGCCCACCTGAAACGCGTCCTCGCCCACCAGATAATTCAACTGGCGCAGAATACCGGGGGCTTTGTTGTACACGATCGGCCCGTAGTTGCTCTTGGCCTGATCCAGGTTTGCCAGGTCCTGCCACACCGGCGTCGTTCCGGCCGTCGCATCGGTGCCATACGCCACGGGCTTGTTGCGCAGGTAAAACGTCTTCCATGCATTGGATGCCGGATCGAGCGACGCCTGCATCTTTGCCGCCATGTAGGTGGCAAAGCCCTCTTTCAACCACAGGTCGTCGAACCAACGCATGGTCATGTAGTCGCCAAACCACTGGTGCGCGACCTCATGGTATACGGTGGCCTGTCGTCCGAGCAGTTGCGTCACCGTCGGTCGTTCCCGATAGATGAAACCCTCTTCGTTGTAGAACACCGCACCCGGATGCTCCATGCCTCCGAACGGGAATGCTGGCGCCAGCAGAAAATCGAATTTGCCAAACGCGTACGGAATACCGAACCAGCCTCCCAACCACCGCAGCGCGCGCGCATTCATGGCGATCAGGGAGTCCGTCTCCGCCTCGCGCGCTCTCGAACGGCGCACCCACAGCGCCACGTTCACCGCGCTTACGCCTTCAGAGATCGGCACTGATTTCGAAGTGACAGTCCACGGTCCAGCGGCAAACGCAATCAAATACGTGCTCAGTGGCGGTGTCTCGGCGAAGTGATGCGTGAGAGTGGCCGCACCGCTGTCTTCACGAACGGCAACGCCATTGGCCAGTGCGCGCCAGAGCCGTGGAGTGACCAACGACAACGTCACGCGAGCCTTGAGATCGGGCTGATCGAAACACGGAAAGAGCAGGTTGGCATCGGACGGTACCAACAGCGTGTACAGATAGTCCTGATTGTCGGTCGCGTCGTGCGTGCGAATGATGCTCGCTCCCGCCGCCGCAATTGGTGCGTGGAACCGAATCTCCACGCGATTGGCGCCCGCCGTGATGAGGGACGCGTCAATGACAATGTGCGCGCCGTTCCAGACCGCCGTGGTAACGGCCAGCGCGCGGCCGTTCACCTGCAACGAGTCTACGCCGGTGCCGCGAAAATCGAGCACCACATCGCCAATCGCCGCGCGACGAAACGTCACCACCACGCGCCCGCTGGCGGTGTCGCGCACCGTGACATCCAGTGTCAGGTCGTATCGCACGTCCATCACTTGCGAACGGCGCACCCGAGCCAGCGCCTGCGATACCCCGGCACCCGTCAGTTCGCGAGTGGGTGCAACACGGGATGGTGCGGTCTGCGCCCCGAGTCCAGCAGTTGCACCTTCGACGAGCACAATGAACGCGGCGACAACGCCGCGCGCCGCACGACCCCTCACGCGATCGTGTCCAGCACGTCACGCACCGTTCCAACCAGTTCATCGAGTTGCGCGGACGTGATGATGAGTGGTGGCGCCAAGGCCACCGTATCACCCGTTTGCCGAACCAGCACGCCGCGTCGGAAGCACTCCAGAAACACCGCCTGCGCGCGTGCGCCGGGCTCGCCATCGCGCGGCGTCAATTCCACGGCCGCAACCATGCCCACGTTGCGAACGTCCACCACGTGTGGGTGTCCGCGCAGCGTATGAATCAATTGCTCGAGTTGCGGTGCCATCGCCGCCGACCGGGCAAACAATCCCTCCGACTCGTACAGCTCCAGCGTGGCGAGTCCAGCGGCTGCCGCCAGCGGATGACCGGAGTACGTGTACCCGTGAAAGAACTCAATGCCCGGTGCCGCGTGCGACACAACCGTATCGTGGATTTCCCGCGCCACGCACACCGCGCCCATCGGAACGGCGCCGTTGGTGATGCCCTTGGCCAGTGTCATCAGATCGGGCGTTACACCAAATCGTGTGGCCGCAAATGCCGCACCGGTACGCCCGAACCCCGTGATGACTTCGTCGAAGATCAACAGGATGCCATGCTGGTCGCACAGAGCGCGCAGACGCTCCAGATAGCCTACCGGCGGAATCAGCACGCCCGTCGAACCGGCAACCGGCTCCACAATCACCGCCGCAATGGTCTCGGCGCCGTGCCGTGCGACAATGCGCTCGAGATCGTCGGCCAACTCGGCCCCGAAGCTCGGCTGACCGCGGGAGAACGCATTGCGGGCCAGATCGTGCGTGTGCACCAGGTGGTCGATGTGCGGCAAGAGTTGCGCGTCGAAGGCCTGTCGGTTTGGAGCGATGCCGCCTACCGAGATTCCGCCAAATCCCACGCCGTGATAGCCGCGCTGGCGACCCACGAACGCCACCCGCCGCGGTTCGTCGCGCGCGCGGTGATACGCCAGCGCCATCTTGAGCGCCGTATCTACCGCCTCGCTGCCCGAGGTCGTGAAGAAGATCCGATCCAGATGGCCGGGCAGGAATCCCGCGAGGCGTTCCGCGAGTGCAAACGACGACGGGTGACCCATCTGAAAACCTGGGGCATAGTCCAGAATCCCGGCGGCGTCACGAATGGCCGCCACGATCTCCGACCGACCGTGACCGGCATTCACGCACCAGAGCCCGGAAACGCCGTCCAGAATGGCCCGGCCATCGGCGTCGTGGTAATGCATGCCGTGAGCGCTCACCAGCAACCGGGGAGCGGCCTTGAATGCCCGGTTGTTCGTGAAGGGCATCCAGAGCGCGTCCAGCGAAGGAATCGTCGGGGAGATCGTGTGTGATGTCATGCAGTCGAAAGTGGGGTGGAGGCCGCCGTCCGTCCAGACGCTGCGGTGGGAAACGTTGCGTTTTTCGCGCCGGGAATAGATTGCACGGGCGGAGCGTCTACCCCAACGTGATGACTGTCACTCACTCTGAATCCGCGTCCGCGCGCCAGACGCGATACGAATCGATGGTGCTGCCTCATCTCGATCGCCTGCTGGGCTTCGCGGCACGCCGCACGCCTGAACTCGGCGACGCCGAGGACGCGATTCAAGACATGTGCATGCGCGCCTGGCTTGCGTTTGACGATTTGCAGGACGCGACTCGCGTGCGGTCGTGGCTTTTTCGCATTCTGCGCACCGTCCTCAGCGACGCGATGGAGCGGAACGGACGCCGTAATCGCCTGTGTCCGATGAGTCGTCTCGAAGACGTGCACGAG
>JANMRE010000422.1:0-2175 GCA_031370885.1 Gemmatimonadaceae bacterium | reverse complement strand
GCGCAATCCATGGACGTGTTGTCGTCGCAAGCAACGGTTTCCGGTTACAAGGCCGTGCTGGTTGGCGCGTCGGCGATGGTGAAGTTCATGCCCATGCTCACCACGGCGGCCGGCACCATGGCGCCATCCAAGTGTTGTGTGCTGGGCGCAGGCGTGGCCGGTCTGCAAGCCATTGCCACCGCGCGACGGTTGGGCGCCGTTGTGTCAGGCTTCGATATTCGGGCCGCGGCCGCTGAGCAGATTCGTTCACTGGGTGCGACCGTGGTGGCCCAGGAGCTGATCGCCTCCGACTCGGAAACGGCCGGCGGATATGCGAAGGAACAGAGCGCCGAGCAGCAGGCCGCTATCCAGGCAGCGCTCCGCGCGCACCTGGCCAATATGGACCTTGTTATCACGACCGCCGCAATTCCCGGACGCGCCGCGCCGAGGCTTATCGCAACCGACACGGTGCGTACCATGGCGCCGGGCTCCGTGATTGTAGACCTGGCGGCCGATTCGGGAGGCAATTGTGAAGCCACGATCGCGGGTGAGACGGTACACGTGAACGGCGTGCAGGTGATCGGCCCGATCAATCTTCCGGCCAGCATGCCACAACACGCCTCACAGATGCTGAGTCGCAATGTGCTCACGTTCGTGCAGCACCTCCTCACCAAGGAGGGTCAACTAAATGTCGACCGCGCCGATGAGATCACTGGCGCCATGATCGTTACCGGGAGGACGGCCTCGTGACTGAAGTACTGATTGGCGGCATCGTGGTGTTTGTGCTCGCCACGTATCTTGGCGCAGCGCTTATCGGACGCGTGCCCACTACCCTGCACACACCGCTGATGTCCGGCGCCAATGCCGTGTCGGGCATTACCGTTGTGGGCGCGATGCTTGTGGCCGGCGCCGGTTTTGGTTGGCTGTCGTCGGTGCTCGGCTTTCTCGCCATCGTGCTCGCGATGATGAACGTGGTGGGCGGCTACGCGGTTACCGACCGCATGCTGCAGATGTTCAAGAAGAGTCCGGTGGAGGGTACCAAGTGATTTCCGTCGCCTGGGTACGCCTGATCTATCTCATTGCCGCCGTCTTGTTCATCACGGGGCTCAAGCGACTGCAAAGCCCTGAGACCGCTCGACAGGGCAACCGGATCTCGGCGATCGGTATGCTGATCGCGATTCTCGTCACGTTGATTGACGCAGGGATTGTGTCGTACACCACTATTGCCGCCGGCATGGTGGTGGGCACCGCGCTGGGATTGTGGTTGGCCTATACGGTCAAGATGACATCGATGCCACAGATGGTGGCGCTGCTCAACGGCTTTGGTGGTGGCGCGTCGTTGCTGGTGGCCATCGCCGAGTATCTGAACACGAGCAATCGGGGTGAGACGGCGTCGGTGGACACCGCCGTCTCCACGCACCTTGGCGTGCTGATTGGCGCCGTCACGCTGACCGGCTCGCTCATTGCGTGGGCCAAGCTGCAGGAAGTGATGACGGGAAAGCCCATCACCTTTCCGGCGCAGAAGTCCGCAAACGCTCTGATGTTTCTGGTGATTGCCGGGCTGACGGGATGGTTGGTGATGGACGCCAGCGCGCCGCACGCGGCGTTTTACGTGCTGGTCACGTTGTCACTGGTGCTTGGCGTGACGCTGGTGATCCCGATTGGCGGCGCCGACATGCCGGTGGTGATCTCGTTGTTGAATTCGTACTCGGGTCTCGCAGGTGCGATGACCGGATTCATCATTCACAACGAGGTGCTGATCGTATCCGGTGCGCTGGTGGGGTCGTCGGGTGTGATTTTGAGTCTGGTGATGTGCAAGGCCATGAATCGCTCGCTCACCAACGTGATTTTCGGAGCGTTTGGGGGGTCGTCCACGTCGAGTGGCAAGCTTGCCGAAGGGCTCACCGTGAACCAGACCAACATCGAGGAAGCGGCACTGCAACTTGCGTATGCGCAGCAGGTGATCGTGGTGCCTGGCTATGGACTCGCGGTGGCGCAGGCGCAGCATCAGGTGCGCGAGATGATGGAACTGATCGAGAAGCGGGGCGGCGTGGTGAAATTCGCCATTCATCCCGTGGCCGGTCGCATGCCAGGGCATATGAACGTGTTGTTGGCCGAAGCGAATGTGCCGTACGACAAGCTGTTTGACATGGACGACATCAATCCGGAGTTTGAGCGGACCGACGTGGTGCTGGT
>JANMRE010000417.1:0-1546 GCA_031370885.1 Gemmatimonadaceae bacterium | reverse complement strand
CGATCCGGCGTTCATGAATACGGCGTCGTGTCGCAGCGCCATCACATTCATCGATGGTGACAAAGGCATTTTGCGCTATCGGGGTTATCCCATCGAGCAACTGGCGGAAGGGGCGACGTTTTTGGAGGTCTCGTACCTGCTCCGAAATGGCGAATTGCCCACGCAGCCCGAGTACGATGCCTGGGTAAAGGACATCACGTATCACACGTATGTGCACGAGAACATCCGGAAGTTTCTGGAAGGCTTCAGATACGACGCGCATCCGATGTCGATGTTGTGCAGCGCCACGGCAGCGCTTTCCAGCTTTTATCCCGGTGCGCGGGATATCCACGACCCGCATCAGCGACATGTTTCCATCATTCGGTTGATGGCGAAGCTGCCCACTATCGCGGCCTTCGCGTACCGACATGTGAAGGGATTACCGTTCATCTATCCGGACAACGACTTGTCGTTCGTGGAGAACTTCCTGTCGATGGTGGCGAGAATGTCGGAGCCCAGATACGAAGCGAATCCCGTGTTCGTGAAGGCTCTTGAAGTGCTGTTTATTCTGCACGCCGATCACGAGCAGAACTGTTCGACCAGTGCCGTGCGCGCGGTGGGTTCGTCGGGAGTGGACCCATTCTCGGCGGTTGCCGCCGGCATCGCGGCGCTGTTTGGTCCGCTGCACGGCGGTGCGAACGAGGCGGTGTTGCGCATGATCAAGGACATCGAGCATCCGAGCAATATTCCGGCATTTATTGAACAGGTGAAGAGCGGAAAAGGCGAGCAACGACTGATGGGCTTTGGACATCGGGTCTATAAGAGCTACGATCCGCGCGCGCGCATTGTGAAGAAATTGGCTGACGAGGTGTTCCAGCAAGTGGGGATGGACAAGGATCTCGAAATCGCGCTGGAGCTGGAGCGCATTGCCCTCTCTGACGAGTACTTCATCTCGCGCAAGCTGTACCCCAACGTCGACTTCTACACCGGTCTGATTTATCGGTCGATGGCATTCCCGACGGACTTCTTCACCGTGCTCTTCGCGGTGGCGCGTGTGTCAGGCTGGCTGGCGCAATGGGAGGAGATGATTCTCGACCGTGAGCAAAAAATCGCCCGTCCCCGGCAGATTTACGTGGGAGCGGGTGAGCGAGACTATCAGGACCAACTGAGTGAGAAATTCCCACGCGCGCGTAAAGACAGTATTCGGCGCTGAAGGCTCTCATGCCTTCCGCGGTCTCCCACCACGGTGACCATGCAGGAACCGTGGTGGTGCAGCCCATCGAACCGTCGCACGGCTGCGACGCGGCGGCACTTGCGGCGTTACATGCCAAGCGTCCACTCGTCTTGCGTCGGACATCGGTGAGCGTCTCCCCGCGAGGAACACGTCCCTCCATCGTGAATGCTGTTTAATTCCTTCGAGTTCCTGGTTTTTTTCCCGCTCGTGTCCATCGTCTACTTCGTGCTCGCACCGAAGTGGCGGTGGCTCTGGGTGTTGGGCGCCAGTTGTTACTTCTATATGGCGTTCCAGCCCATTTACATCCTCATCCTGGCGGGGACCATCACCATT
>JANMRE010000362.1:0-9298 GCA_031370885.1 Gemmatimonadaceae bacterium | reverse complement strand
GCCAACCGCAAGCAGCCCGCCTACGCCAAGGTGGCATCGGGCGCCACGCACAAGATTGACGGCGACATCTACAACCTGAACTGGGTGGATTGGAACAACGATCGCCACCAGGACGGCTGGCTCACCTACATGAACCTTGGCGACGACACGTGGCGGCGGCACATGGAAGGGCGTATCGCCGAGATGATTGAGCGGTTTGACGTGGACGCGTACTTTTTGGATATCGTGGGTGGGCACGTGAACAGCACCAACGGTGACATGCACGAAGGGACGCGTCAGTTGGTGCACAACCTGCGCGCACAGTATCCCAAGGTGGTTGGCGTTGGAGAGATGCCGTACGACGCGTTGTACGAGTTCATCCCGATGTATCACGCCGGGGGTGGTGGGCGCTGGCGCAAGTACGCGCGTTTCTTTCAGCATCTGAGTGCGCCAGCACCGGGACGTGGCAGCAGCGGGGTGCACGAAGCCGGCTTTGGACGTTTTCGTACGGAGACGCTGGGGTTGTCACCCACGGCGATTCCCACACTGCAAGTCGTGGATGACACGTTCACCAAACATCGGGACACCATGGCCGCCATCATTGCCGAGGCGAAAACGCGGGCAGGCATTCCATGAGCGCCTCGCGTGCGGTGCGTGCCCGGAAGGCGCAGGTGTCGCGCGCGCTTCGCGAGGATGTGTGCGAGGCGAATATCGAGCTGTTTCTGCGCGGACTGGCGCGCTTCACGTTTGGCAATGCCAGCGGCGTTGATCGCGAGCAGGGGCTGATTGTCATCAAGCCCAGCGGCGTCCCTTATGACATGTTGACACCGGACACGCTGGTGGTGACCGACCTGCACGGTGCCGTGGTTGACGGCACGTTACGCCCGTCGTCCGACCTGCCCACGCATGCGGCAATCTATCGCGCGTTCCCGCACGTGGGCGGCGTGGTACACACGCACTCCATGTTCGCAACCGCGTTCGCACAGGCGCGGCGGGAGATTCCGTGCCTCGGGACCACGCACGCCGACTATTTCCAGGGCACCATTCCGGTCACGAAACCATTGACTGCAGCCGCGACTGCGACCGACTACGAGCTGAACACCGGATTGGCGATCGTGCGACGATTCAGGTCGTTGGATCCGAATACGATGCCCGGAGTGCTGGTGGCCAATCACGCCAGTTTCTGCTGGGGGCCGTCAGTCGAGAGTGCGGTGTGGAACGCGTCATACCTCGAGGAGGTCGCGACCATGGCATATCACACGCTGCGGATCGCGCCGAGCACGCGGGCGATACCGAAGGCGCTGCTGGACAAGCACTTCTTGCGCAAGCACGGAGCGGGCGCCTACTACGGGCAGCAAGATCAATTTTGAACCGCAGGGGGCGCAGAGCGCGCAGGGGGGCGCAGGGGGGGCGCAAAAGCGTTGTGCGTTACGCCAGGCTTTCCAACCAAAAACATAAACCTTGTGGTTGATTGCTTTGCGGTGTCCATCGCGCACGGCGAGTTCGAACGATTTGACCGCCAAGGACGCGAAGGTCGCCAGGCACGAAGTTTTTGAACAAATAGTACCTTTGCGTCCTTTGCGACCTTCGCGGTAGACCATAGGGGCACCGGCAATCATGTTGCATTCCCCTGCGTCCCCCGCGCTCCCTGCGGTTCAACGTTCTCTTTTTTTGTCCCCACCGCCGCGACGGCGACGTTACGGGCGTCTCACGAGAGCCGCGACGTCTGCACCGAGACGCGTAAAGGGCTTCACGTTCCAGCTGTAGAGCACGTCGCAACGCGTATTCACGGCGCACCGAGACAACAGCGCGTCATAGATGCCGCCACCCACGACGCCGATTGTCCCCGCAGACGCGAGAACCGTCACGTAGTCCGCTTCCGACAGGCTGACAACCAAAAGGCGCGCGCGCACATCGGCGAGGAACAGGAGTGCCTCCTCTGGCGTGACCCTGTCCTTGCCGGGCATACCGGTGAGCACGGCGTACACTTCAGCCAGACAGTGAGCGGCTGTGCAGCCGGTCTTTCTGGTGAGACTGATAAACAACGCCAGGCTCGTATCATGGTGCTCATGGTCGCCGTAAAACGTGGCGACCAAAACGGACGTGTCGAGAAAAACCTTCATGCTCGCGGACGGCGATGTGCACGGTCGCGGTCGTAACGCACTGCTTCAAGGGCCTGAGTTGTTGTCTCCGCCGACATCGTCTTGCCGCCGCGCCGGAATACCCAGACGCCGTGCTCCTTACGCAACGCGGAGCCAGCGCGAACCGGGCGCAGCGTCATCCGATCACCTTCGGACTCCAGCTCGAGCGTGTCTCCGGCCTCGAGGTGCATTTCATCCCGTAGCGATTTCGGGATGATGACCCGTCCAGCTTTGTCGAGAGTCACCGTGGTAGTCATAAATGGTACACTACCATGGGGAAACCCATTTGTCAAACCCACTTCGCCATTGCGGCTCCTTCGCCCACGGCGGTTCACCACAAGCTGTTTCAGCTAGCGCCCAGCCCGCACCTCAGCCGCAATCGCACGAAGCGTCGGGAGCATCTGCCCCATCGCCGCCGGAGGTGAATCGGGTGTTCCCATCGCGAAATACAACTCGCGGTACAATGGATACAGCCGCTCGTACACCGCAACACTGCGCGCATCGGGCGGCACCTCTCGATACGCCGGACACAGCGCCGCCTGCGCCTGTTCGATACTGGCAAACTCACCGCACGCCAGAAACGCAAAGATCGCGCTCCCCAGACTCGTGATTGACGTTTCTGGCACCAGCACCGGCATGTTGAGCACACTCGCGTACACGCGATTCAACACCTCGTTCTTTTGTGGAATGCCGCCACCGTGAATGACGCGACGAATCGGCACCCCATGTTCGCGCATGCGCTCGAAGATCACGCGCGTGTGAAATGCCGTCCCCTCAATGGCGGAGAACACATCGTCTTCGGCTGTGGAATTGAGATTCCAACCCAGCGTCACGCCACCGAGATTGGGATTCACCAGCACGGTGCGATCCCCATTGTCCCACGTGAGACGCAACAGGCCGGTCTGGCCTGCCTGATAGTCGGCCAGACCCGCCGAGAGTTGGGCCACGCTGCGTCCGGTACGCGACGCCAGCGATTCGAACAGATAGCCGCAGGCCGAGAGTCCAGCTTCGATACCCATGTAGCTGGGGTGAATCGAACCGTTGACTACTCCGCATACACCGGGCACCAGACCCGCATCGTGTGCGATGCCCATGATGCACGTGGCCGTACCAATGACGTTGACGATGTCGCCTTCAGCCACGCCCGCGCCCACGGCGTCCCAGTGCGCGTCGAACGCGCCCACCGGTATGGGAATGCCCGCCGTCAGTCCCAGTCGCTCGGCCCACTCTGCGCACAACGTGCCGGCAATGGCATTGGACGTGCGATACAGACCATCAAGCCGGTCACGCACACCCGCCAGCAGCGGATCGACGGCGACAAAGAACTCCTCGGGTGGAAAGCCGCCCAACGACGCGTTCCACAACCACTTGTGGCCCATGGCACAGATACTGCGCGGTACCTGTGTGGCATCAGTGATACCGCAGAGCACCGCCGCCACCATGTCACAGTGTTCGAGCGCCGTGACAAATTTTGTTCGCTTGTCAGGATTGTGGCGCAGCCAATGCAGCAGCTTGGCAAAACCCCACTCTGATGAATAGACGCCGCCACACCAGTCGATGGCCGGCAGCTTTTGCTCATGTGCCACCGCGGTAATGCGCGCGGCTTCATCCTTGGCGCGATGGTCGCACCACAGGTAGTAGTCGTCCAGCGGTTCGAGTCCTTCGCCCACCGGAATCACCGTCGAGCCCGTGGTGTCGAGTGCTATCGCGCGAACCACGGTCCCAGGCACCCCAGCATCGTGCAACGCACTGTGCATGGCCTCGACGAGGGCCCGCATGTGTTCGTGGTGCGACTGCGTGGCAAAGTCGGGATCGTGTCGGTCGCGCTGTACCGGATACTCCGATACGCCGTGGCCAATCCCACCGCGAACGCTGTCCACGATGGACACGCGGACACTCTGCGTGCCAAAGTCCACGCCAGCCACAACCGTCATGACTGGCCGTGCCTGAGAATATCCCAACCCAGATAGCGCGTGGTGGCCTCGTGCACGGCGTCGGCCACGTGCGAGAACGTACCGGCCACGTGGTGCTCGAATCCATTGCGGCAAATGTGCTGCAGCAGCGATTGCAGTTTGGCAATTTCCACCACACCGGCGCCACCAAAAGTCGACAGCGGATCCTTGGTGAAGCGACCCTCACCCACGTAGCCACGAATAACACCCGTCGCATCGTCGGTGGAAAAGCGCGCGAAGCTCATGGGCCCGGCCTTCACTTTGCCGACAATCGTGCCATACGTGTTCTCGCGGCCCACCGTGCCCGCGATAATCGCCTGATAGTCCATGGTGTGCGACTCGAAGAAATCCCTCGGCAGGTTGCTGCAATGAAAGCACACCGCTTTGTCGGGGTCGTCACCATAATTGTTGTTCCAGTCCAGCAGCGCCGCCGGGGTTTGCGAAGCGAGTGTCAGCGCATACATGCTGATGGTGCCCATCACGTCCACTTCGCAGGCGCTGGGGAGGTTGGCATTGCTCAGCATGCTCATCACCGTGCAGGGCACCACGCCAAAATATTCCTCCATACTCGTCCAGCATTGCACGGCGCTGACCGTAACATCCACCTCCTTCATCCAGCGCTCCATGACCAGGCCAAGCTTGGCCATTTTCAGCAGGGGCTCATCCGGCACGCCGCTGGTGTCCACATACGCTGTCATTTCGTCGAGCTTGTGCCTCACCGACGCGTCGCCGTCGGCCAGGCGCGCAATGCGGCCAAGAATTTCCGACAGATCAATGGGCTCCACAGAAATTCCCGAGCGCTCGAGAATCTTTTCACTGTAACGCACGGTTTTGAAAGCGGCCGGCCGAGCACCAATGGCCCCGATGCGCGCGCCACGCAGGCCTTTCACCACGCGACAGACTGCGGCAAACGTCCGCAGATCGTGTCGAAACCCCGGCGATTCCGGGCGCTGCGTATGCGTGGACGTGAGCGTGTACGGGATACCGTATTGGGTGAGCACATTGCAGACCGACATCTTGCCGCAGAATGCATCGCGTCGGTGATCGATCTGCATTTTGGCCGGATCGTCCGACGTCGCATGCACCAGCACCGGCACATCGAGACCGGCCAATCGCAGGGTGTCCGCCACCGCCCGTTCATCACCAAAGTTTGGCAGCGTGACCACTACACCGTCAATGCGATCGCGGTGCTGCTGGAACAGATTCGCGCACGCCTTGGCTTCCTCCCGACTTTCGATGGCGCCATGGGTGGACGCGTCCGCATCGATGATAACGGCATCGATCCCCTCTTCTCCGAGCGCTCGCAGCATGTCCACACGTCCGCTGGCGGCCAGATGACCGGGAAAGAACCCCCGATTGCCCACGATAACGCCAAGGGTGACGCGCCGCGGAGGCGGTGCCACGGGCCTGTTGGTCTTGGCCGTGCGAGCGGCGCGGGCCTTGCCCCCGACGTTGGATTCGAGCTTGTGGATGGACATGACCGTGCCGAGATGGAATGCGTTGACGAACATGCGTGTGTCCGTATGTTACTGTGTTCCCGCTCACTGGACAAATACGTCGCGCCAACGCCGTGAATCACTCTGCTGCACCGCACACCCTGATTGGCCGACTGAGCGGGTCCGTTCTGCGATCACAGCAGTTCGGACTCGTTGTCGTGCTGTTGATCCTTGGGTCGGCGCTTACCATTGGCGCCGGATCGCACATCGATCCGCAGTCCCATGCCGTCGTCAACAACTTCCTCAATCGCTATACGCTCGTGCAGATGGCCACCGACGCCAGCGCGTTCGCCATCATGGGCGTCGGTGCGACGCTGGTGATCATCGCTGGCGGCATCGACCTGTCGGTCGGAGCGATTTATGCGCTGGCCGGCGTGGTCATGGCCATGGTCCTGCGCGCCCTCGGCCCCATGGACTCTTCGCTGACCGTGATCGTCGGGCTTGGCGCCTGTTTGCTGGTGAGTGTGGGCGGCGGACTCGCCAATGGGTTGATGGTGATCGGACTTGGCGTGCATCCGTTTATCATCACGCTGGGCACGATGTGGATTTTGCGTGGCGTGGCCTTCGTGAGCAGTCATGCCGAAAGCATTCTGGTGCCGCAGGCCCTCACCGCCGTGGCCAAGGCGCCACTCGGACTGGGCACCGCACTCTATCCAGTGCCGCTTCTGAGCATGCTGGCGGTCACCGTTGTTGGCGGGATCTATCTTTCGCGGACCGTCTGGGGACGACATATCTTCGCGATTGGTGGCAACGCTGAGGCCAGTCGATACTCCGGCCTGAACGTCTCCCGCGTCACGCTTGGCGTGTTCGTGGTATCGGGGCTGCTGGCAGGAATCGCGGCGTTTCTCGGTGCTGCATTTTATGGATCGGCCACGTCGTCCGACGCCAATGGCTACGAGTTGTACGTGATCGCGTCGGCAGTGGTTGGCGGCGCATCGCTGTCCGGCGGAAAAGGCAGTGCCGTCAGCGCCATGCTGGGCGCGCTGCTCATCGTGATGATGCGTCAGGGCATTCGTACGTTGCATCTCGATCAGAACTACGAGTGGATCATCATCGGAACGGCACTGATTGTTGCCGTGGTGCTTGATCAGCGCGGTTTCAAGCGGTTGTCCGAGCGGTTTTCCGCGAGCGCCTGAGGCAACTCGGCGTCATCAGTCTTTCACCGGAGCTCCCATGCGTGCACGGTTTCCGCAGTCTCGATTCACCCTGTCCGGCACGCTGCTGCTTGGCACCCTCGCCGTCAACGCCTGCGGCCGTGGCGCCGACACGGCGAAGCAGTCCGATTCAACGTCGGCCAAGACGTTTACCATCGCCATGATCGCCAAGAGCTCTACCAACCCGGTGTTTCTTTCGGGACGCCAGGGCGCCGAAGCCGCTGCGGCCGAACTGTCCACGACCCACGGGATCACTGTAAAGATCGACTGGCTTACTCCGCCCAACGAAGATGGCGCGGTGCAATCGCAGCGCATCGCTGAGGCGGTGAACTCCGGCGCCAACGCGATTCTGCTCTCGGCCAGCGACGCCAGCAAGGTCCGTGGCGCGGTGAACGAGGCAGTTGATCGCGGTGTGCCCGTGATGACGTTTGACAGCGACGTGCCCGAATCCAAACGCTTTTCGTTTTACGGCGGCGACGACACAAAGATGGGTGTGCAAGTGATGGACGAGCTGGCGAAGCAAATGGGTGGCAAAGGGAAGATTGCCATCATTGCGGGCAACCAGAACGCGCCGAATCTGCAGGCGCGGGTGCGAGGCGTGCGTGAGACGGCCGCCAAATACCCCGGCATCACCGTCGTCAATGCGTTTTACCACGCCGAAACACCGCAGGACGCCGCCGCCGAAGTGCTGAGAGTCAAGAATGCGTATCCCGACGTGAACGGCATGGCGATGATTGGCGGATGGGCGTTGTTCACGCGCACGCTGCTCACCGATCTGGATCCCAAGAAGATGAAAATTGTGTCGATCGATGCGTTGCCGGCCGAACTTGCCTATGTGGAAACGGGACTGGCGCCAGTGCTCTTCGCCCAGCCCACGTATAGCTGGGGCTACATCTCCGTGAACACGATTTTCGACCACGTTTTTCTCAAGAAGGACGTGCCAGCCAAGGTGCAGATGGAGTTGGTGCGCGTATCGCAGGAGAACCTTGGTGAGTGGGCGCGACAGTTGAAAACATGGGGCTTCTCCGATGTCGATCCCAAATACCTGGCGTTGCCAAAGTAGTTGACCGTCCCACGCGTTCGGTTCCGCGGCGTCACCAAACGCTTTCCCGGCATGGTGGCATTGCGCGACGTGTCGTTTGACGTCGCGGCGGGCTCGTGTCACGCCATTTGCGGGGAGAACGGCGCCGGCAAGAGTACACTGGGCAGAATCCTTGCCGGTTTGCACCAGCCCGACGGCGGCTCTGTGGAACTCGATGGCGCGGCAGTGCACTTCGCATCGCCCCGCGATGCGCTGGCAGCGGGCGTGGCCATGGTGCATCAGGAGCTCGCCTTTTGCGACAACCTCACTGTGGGCGACAATCTGTGTCTCCGTGCGCTTCCGCATCGACTGGGATTCGTGCACACTTCGGAGTTGCGCGCGCGTGCGACCGGGCTGCTCGAGGCGACCGGCGCGCGTATCGACCCGGACCGCACCATGCGATCGCTCAGCGTGGCTGAGCAACAGCTGGTGCAAATTGCTGCCGCTGTGGGCGAGGGTGCGAGAGTTATCATTTTCGATGAGCCCACCAGCAGTCTTGGTGATGCCGAGGCCGAGCGCCTGTACGCACTCATTGGTTCATTGCGCGCCCGTGGTGTCACCCAGTTGTACGTGTCACACCGGATGCCGGAAATCTTTGCCTTGTGCGATACGGTCACGGTGCTGCGCGACGGACAGCATGTGGCAACCCAGCCAACGTCCGCGCTCACCGAAAACTCGCTGGTGCGTCAGATGATCGGTCGCGAACTTGACGCATACTTCGCTGCGCACGCCGACCGACCGCTCGGCGACGAGCGTCTGCGGGTGGAGGGCCTTACATCACCCGGTCACTTTTCCGACGTTTCGTTCACCGTGCGCCGCGGTGAAGTGGTTGGGTTGGCCGGTTTGGTGGGCGCCGGGCGAACTGAAGTGGCGCGCGCCGTTTTTGGACTCGACGAATCGGTATCAGGACGGGTTTTCGTAGGTGGTCAGCGCGTCACCATTCGCAATCCGCGGGACGCGATGCGTCTGGGCATCGGATTCGTTCCTGAGGACCGCAAGCGTCAGGGACTTGTGTTGGGCATGCGCACCCGTGAAAACGCCACGTTGCCAACCGTGACGCGTTTTGCACGCGGTGGATGGATTAACGGGCGCGCCGAAGTTGCTGCGGTGCACACGAGCTTTTCGCGCCTGTCGCTCCGCGCAGGGCCGGAAGCGCTGACGTCGTCTTTGTCAGGTGGGAATCAGCAAAAGGTGGTGCTCTCCAAATGGCTTACCGCCGACAGCGATCTTCTCATTCTCGACGAGCCCACGCGCGGCGTGGATGTCGGCGCGAAGGCCGAACTGCACGCGTGGATCGATCAGCGCGCATCAGAGGGTGCGGCGGTGCTGCTGATTTCCAGTGAACTCCCGGAACTGCTCGCACTCTCGTCGCGCATTCTGGTACTGCGCGAGGGTCGGGTACGCGGCGAACTGTCCCGGGCGCAGGCTACGCAGGACGGATTGCTGCGAATGATGACCGGGTTGACAGAGGGGTGAGGGAGCAGAGGGGTGAGCA
>JANMRE010000351.1:0-15510 GCA_031370885.1 Gemmatimonadaceae bacterium | reverse complement strand
AGCAACGGTTGCGCGCCATTGCCATGACCTCCATTACCACCGTGACAGGCGTGTTGCCGCTGGTGTTCGGGTGGGGCAGTGGTGGGGCGCTGTATCAGCCGTTGGCGGCGGGGATTATTGGCGGGTCGATCAGTGCGCTGCTGGTCACGTTCTTCCTGTTGCCCACGGCGTATGCGGTTTTGGAGAGACGGAAGACAGGAGACGGGAGACGGAAGACGTGAAAGGCAAGACGGGAGACGGGAGACAGAGAGCGGCCGGGACGCCGGCAGGCGTTTCGTGATTCGCTTTGCGGCGCATCGACCTGCTGTGGTGTGGGCGGCGTGCATCGCGCTGCTCATTGCCGGCGGTATTGCGTTCTCGCGATTGCCATTGGCGACGCGCACCACTGTTGAACTGCCGCAACTTTCCGTGACGGCCAGTTGGCCCGGCTCGGCGCCGGAAGTCATCGAGACATATCTCACGTCGCCCATTGAGGCGGCGGTGCAGGGCGTGCGCGGCGTCCGACGCGTCAACAGCACATCCAACGATGACTTCGCGAGTTTGCGCATCGATCTCGATCCCAAGGCCGATGTGCAGATGACACGACTGGCCATTCTCGAGCGACTGGAACTCTTGCGCTCGGAATTGCCGCCTGGAGTTTCGCAGCCGTCGGTGCAGAACTATGTGCCGCAAGGGCTGGAAGATCCGCCGTTGATGTCGCTTACCGTGTTTGGTCCGTACACGCCCGGCACGTTGCAGAAAGTGTTGAACGAGCGCGTGCAGCCACGACTCACCGCGGTGCCTGGGGTGGCAGGGGTATCGGTGCGCGGAGGTACCGATCTTGGCGTCTCGGTGACGTACGATGCCGTGCTGTTGCGGCGTATCGGCGTTTCGCCGCAACTGCTGAGTGACGCGCTGAATGGTGCACGCATGGTGCAATCGCTCGGTGTGCAGCAGCAGGGTGTAACCGTGCGAAACGTGGTGTTGCGTGATCAACCGTCGGCGCTGGACGATCTGGAGAGACTGCCGGTGCGCGGTCCGGGTGGTCGCGTGTTTCGATTGGGAGAGTTGGCAACCATTCGCGCCGAAGAAGATTCGCGCGGACGCTTTTTTCGCATTGATGGTGAGCCGGCGGTATCCATCGAGATTTCGCGTCACGCCGGCGCCGATGCCATTAAAACTGCCGCCGCGTTGCGCGCCGCGGTTGAGGCAATGAAACCAAGCCTGCCGTTGGGTGTGCGGCTACGCGTAAGCAACGACGCCAGCGAAGATCTGGCCAGGGAACTGGGCGATCTTACCAAACGCGGGGCGATAGCGTTCGCGTCGGTGATGCTGGTGTTGGCGGTCACACTGCGACGCTGGCGGGCCGTGGCATTGGTGATGGGCAGTACGGCGGTGGCCATCGCCGCAACCGCACTCTCGCTGTACATGTTGAACGTGCCGGCCAACTTGCTTACACTGGCCGGATTGGGGATGGGCGTGGGCATTCTGGTGCAGGACGCGCTCATTGTGGTGAACCGCTTGAGCACCGCACCCGACACGGCCGATGGCCGCGCCTTGGCGACGCGTCGCATCATGCCAGCCGTGGTCGGCAGCACACTCACCACAGCTGTGGTGCTGTTTCCGTTTCTCTATCTGCAGGGCAATGCCCGCAGCGCCTTCGCTCCGTTCGCCTCGGCCTTCGTGTTCGCACTGGGATGGAGTTTGTTCACGGCACTGTTGATGGTGCCCGCGCTGGGTGCGCGCTCCATGCATGGGAGGCAGCGTTGGTCGCGCACGCAGCACATCTACGTGAAGGTTTTGGGGCGCATGATGCGCTGGCGCGCCGCAACACTGCTGGTCACGGTGGGGGTGCTGGCCGTGCTCACCTGGGGATTCATCAAGAAGGTGCCGCGCTCGTCGTTCTCGGGATTTGGTGAACGACGCACGACGCTCACGGTGAGTTTGTCGTTCCCTCGCGGCTCGGAGCCAACCAGCGTGGACAAAGCCATGCGCGAATTCGAGAACATCGTCGTGCGGCGCCCCGAGGTGGAGCAGGTGCGCACATTTGCCGGCGGCAGCACCCAGGCGCAGATGCAGGTGCTGTTCACACGCGCTGGTGGACTGACGGCAATGCCGTTGGAAATGCAGGAAGCGCTCACGCAGCGCGCCGTGCTGATTGGTGGCGCGCAGGTGGGCGTGTATGGCGATGGTCCCGGGTTTTCGTCGGGTGGTGGTGGTGGAAGCTTCGCATCATTTCGCATTCGTGTGTTGGGCTATTCGTACGAGGGTGTGGCCACTATTGCCAACGATCTCAAGAGTCGACTGGAACGCATTACGCGGGTACGAGAGGTGCGCATCACGTCGGGCGGCTATTTTGGCGGCGATCGCGGCTCGCAGGTCACACTCGAACCCGATCGGAAGTCACTCGCGCGCTACGGCATCACTGCAGCCCAATTGGCGCAAGCGGTGGGTCGCGAGGTACGCGGGCCGGTGGGTCGGCAATTGCTGGAAATTGGCGGTGACGAATTACCGGTTACGATAAAGGCGGCCGGTGCGCGCGAGCGCTCACTCGATGAGTTGCAGGACGCGCTGATCCCCACGGGCAATGGCGCACCGGTACGCATCAGCGACGTGGCCTGGGTGGATGCGCGCGAGGCGCTCAGCACTATCGTGCGTGAAGACCAGCAATACCTGCGACAAGTAGCCTACGACTTCCGTGGTCCGGCCAAGCTCGCACGCCGCACACACACCGCGTTTATGAAAACGCTGTCGGCGCCGGCCGGTTACAGCATTGTCGACATCACGGATGGTTCGCCGTTCGAACGCGACAGCAGTGAGAAAGGACTATGGCTGGTGTTCGCCGTGGGGATCACGCTGGTGGTGTTGACGGTCGCCCTGGTGTTCGACTCGGTGTGGGGCGCGGCCATGGTGTTTCTGAGCTTGCCGCTGGCGCTGTCTGGTGTGGCCGCCGCGTTCTGGCTGTTCAAGGTCGCGTTTACGCGCGAAGCTGCCGTGGGTGTCATTCTGGTGGTGGGACTCGCTGTGCATCAGTCTATCCTGCTCATCGATGCCGCACTCGCGCGCCGTCGAGCGCATCGCGATGCCGGTGATGACGTGCGACTCGATGCCGGTATGGTTCTGCGTGCGGCGGTTGATCGTGGGGGGATGATTATGCTGATTACGCTGGCGTCGCTGGCATCACTTATCCCGCTGTCGGTGGGTACCGATGCCGACAGTATGTTCGGTGCAATCGCGCTGGCGACCGCTGGTGGCACCGTGGCCGGAACGGTGGGGGCCATGTTCGTGGTACCGTTGCTGCTCGTTGGGCGACGGGTGACGAAACGACGAGGCCGCAAACGGCAACGTTTTGGTATTGCCAGGTGACTCAGCGATAGACTGCCTGTCATTTCCTCCAACTTCGCATCGACATGATCACTCGCCACATCCTATCGCTTCGCGCTCTTATGGCGCTCCTCGTCGGAATACCGGGTGTACTTCATGCGCAGCGCACCATCCGTACGCTCACCAAGCCGGAAGCCGAGTATTCCGAACCCTTCTCAGGAATCACGGCCGTTCGTGAATTACGGGATGGTCGTGTGCTGGTTGCCGATCCGAGAGACAAGATTGTGCAACTGGTTGACCTCAGGGCAGGGAAGGCAAGCAAAGTCGGGCGCGAGGGATCTGGGCCCGGCGAGTACGGCCTGCCCATGCGATTGGTCGGTGTACCGGGCGACTCGAGCATTATTTTCGATCCGCTCAATTCGCGCTACCTGACCATTCTGCCCAACGGAAAACCGGGAACGACTTTTCGATTGGAGGACGGCGCGCCGCCGGCAAGACTCAGTGCTGGAGACGGCCTTGGCGCCGGTCGGGGGGGAGGTATCGTGTCAATCAGCGCGCCTCGCGCGGTCGATGCGCAGGGGCATCTGTACTTCGAAGGCGCACCGCTCAGCTTTGGACCCAACGGACCGGTGGCGTCGGACTCCGCTCCCGTCATGCGTTACGATCGAAAGACCTGGCGATACGACACCGTAGCGTTTGTACAGCTGCCGAAAAACAGCGCCGAGGTGAAGAGCAGCAGCTCGGGTGGCAATCAGAACGTGCAGGTTCGCCTTGGGACACAGGCGCCTTTTCCTGCGCAAGACGGATGGACGGTGTTGCCCAACGGCAGCGTTGTGGTGGTTCGCATCAAGGATTATCACATCGATGTCATTTCGCCCAACAGGCAAGTTGCCAGAGGGCCGTCTGTCTCCTTCACGCCTATCCGGGTAGGAGACGCCGAGAAGCAGGAGTATCGTGACTCGCAGAAGCGTTCGACCGGTGTCGGCATCACGCGATCGGTTGAGAACGGAAAGGTCACAACCGGTTCGGCGCCAATCGCTCCTGCTGAAGAGCCAAAGCAGTGGCCGGGCACCAAGCCCGCGTTTGTTTCGAATGGCGTGTTTGCCACGCCATCGGGCGAAATCTGGGTGGCCCGCTCGCGGACTGCCAAAGACGAGATCCCGCGATACGATGTGTTTTCGTCGACTGGCACGCTCACCGGTCAGGTGCTGCTACCCAGGAAGACGCGCCTGATCGGGTTTGGAAATGGCGGGGCGATCTACACCATTCGGAGCGACGACGACGACCTGCAATATCTGCAACGCTTCCGGGGTTGATCGGATTCCGCTACACTTGAGGTGCTTGTACTTCGTCCTGACCTTTCGCGAGGCTCCATGCCGTTCTTCAACTATCCTGCCAACGCCGACTGGCTGCTTCCGCTCATCAAGCTGCCGCTGACTCTGATTTCGCTGATCTTCAAGGCAATCTTCGTCATGGGGCCAATCGGGAACGTGCTGTGTGCGGCGATCATTATCGGGCTGTTCGCGCGCAATCTCATGAAGCCGGTGCGCGCCTAGCCTTCACCGCGCTCTGCGTCCTTGTGGTGCGCGCGAACTGAGGTAGGACGCCAAGGCCTTTGGCTCCACCCACCACTCCCGATGTCACTTGATCGCCGACAGACGTTTGCGGTGAATCTGTTGCCTGAGCGTTGCTGGGTTGAGTCCGCTCCGCTCTGCGGCTGTCGTCAGCGGAATCATGCTGGTCGGTAAGGGAAGCGCACGCAGTACGGCCACCGGATAATGCGTGCTGGCGTCAAGAATCTCGATCGCAACGGGTGAACCGTTCGCGGCCCGATCGACGAGGATGCCTCCATACGACTTCTCGCATGTGCGGAAAAAACGATAGGGACGATCTTGGTTGCTGCCGCATACGCGAAACCCCCCGCAACGAACGAACTCGTTGCGGGGGGTTCGTGTCGAACCTGTTCCCGCGTTACCTGTTCGCCGTATTGTCCAGGAACGGCCGGTTCGTGGCCGTGGTCGACACCACCGTCATGTCGCCGCGTGCGCTGATGGTGTACACCTTGCCTGCCGACAATGAGACGGCAGTTCGCGCAATAGCGTTTGTGGTCACTCCAGCCAATCGCGTGCTCAGGTCATACACGCCGTTCGGCACCGACATGAATGCACCGGCCGCCTTGTACGCCACCGCCGCGCCAATCGCCACTTCAGCAAGAGTGGTGGTGTTCTTGGCATACATCGTCATCGGGCTGGAATTGGAGATGGCATTGACGAACCGGACATAGGCGACCGTAAAGTCGAGTGCCGACACGTACGGATCTTCCACCACAAAACCCTCAACCGTTTTCGCGGTTGCATCATAGAACCCACTCATGTAGAACGAGTACGACTTCCCGTCGGCCAGCGTCGACGGCACCGTCGACACCACCACGTCCTTGTCAACCGCGGCGGCGATCTTGCCAGAGAATGTGTACTGTCCTGGCGTCAGGGCGGAATAGAATCCACCCGCGCCCACGCTGCCGTAGCCCACTCCTACCGTGGATTCAACGCCGGTGGCCGACGTGATGGCTGTCATCTTGGTGGCATTGGCGTAGAAATTCACCTGCGGCGCGTTCACGCCAAAGTTGAAGAACTTTATTCGGGCGCCCGGCAGCGAGCCCGTGATGTCCTGAACGGCGTTCTTGTCGCACGAGGCAAGCGCGACGGCGCCGAGCAGGATTGCTATCGATCGGAAGGTCTTCATCGCTGGGTTACGGTTGAGTGATCCAGAGCGGCTTGGTGTGGTAATCGAGTGCAAGTCCGCCAATGACGTCCAGCCCCGGACGATTCCACACGTACTCCGAGTTGAACCGCGGCCGGATACGCTGGACGATCTTACCGCCATTGTCCGGATAGAGTGTGGTGGGAGGCGTAAACCCAGGGTACACCTGCCGCCCACCCACGGGATCAAGGTCTGTGTAGTGATAGCGACGCAGATCCATCCATAACTCGTTGTGTCCCCAACCCCACAGCGCGATGTACTTCTGCGTCATGATGTGTGTGATGGTGAGGCCCGCAGGGGTCGCGGGCACAATCGCGGGTGACGCGAGGAAGGCCGATTTTTCGGTTGCCGTGATCTGTGCGGGCGTTTGTCCGTTATCGGTATTGCGCGCGTTCACGAAATCGATGTGCGACGAGATGCCGTTGGTGTACGCCTGCAGTGCGCCCGCCAGGTCGCCCAGCTTGTACGACGCTTCGGCCTTGATGAACTGCAACTGCGCATACGTCATCAACGGCATCTTGGCCTTGTCGTCGAACAGGTAGCGACCCGGCAACTGCAACCCGCCCGTTCCGGCGTAGCCGTAGAAGTTGTTGGGCTGCTGCGCGGTGGCCAGCGCGCCAAAGCCCACGACATTGATGTCCAAACCCCGGAACACGCCATCGGGCGCGGGCGCGATCATGCGACTCAACCGTGGGTCAACCACGCCGCCAAACTGTGTGCCGTTCAGCAGGCCAACCACGAACTGCGTGGGCCGGTACCCCGGAAGATTGCCGCGGGTGCGTCCAAAGAAATTGATATCGTCGTTTTGCGTGTTGGGATACGTCAGCAGCGGATCGTCAGCGTTGCTGAGGAACGACTTGTTCACTGCGGCAATCACGTCGGCGGGCTTGTACGCGGCCTTGTTGGAATAGTGGTTGAGGTTTAATGCCAGCATACCGTAGGCCAGCTTCAGCCACTTGGTGCGATCTCCGCCGTAGATCTTGTCGGTTCGTGCCAGATAGGTTTGGTCGACGGCGCCGTCGGTTCGCTGCAGCAACACGATGGCTTCGTTCAAGAGCTTCTGGATTTCGAGGTACGCGTATTCCTGGGTGTCGTAGTTGAAGCTGAATTTGGATTGGTCGATTGCTTCCTTGACGATGATTTCGCCATGAAGGTCGGTGGTTACCTGCCATCCCCACGCCTTTAACAGCTTCGCAACACCCAGGAGGTCCCAGCGCTGCTCGGCCTCGGCCAGCTTGGTCATGTCCACCAGATTCTGTCCAAGCGTCCAGTATACGTCGCGCCACTGTTGCGCGGCGTTGTCACTTGACGGGTCGTATCCCATGCGGTCCCACGTGCCCAGACTGGTGCCGGGTACCGTCCATTCCTGATTGTATCGGCCAACGAAGCGCGCGTCGAATTGCGGCGACGTGACCATCCAGTGCAGCATCGGCGCCAGATACAGATTGGCCGAAACGGTTTGCGGTCCGTTGGGGTTGGTATTGACGTCCAGAAAGTCCTTGCAACTGCCGGCGGACAGCGCGAGCGTGCCGACGAGCAGCACTGTGTGAAGGTTTTTCATGTTCAGTATCCCACCCTGACGCCGAAGGCTACGCCGCGCGGCATTGGAAAGTTGCCGTAGTCGATACCGGCTGCGCCCGATCCGCCCACTGCGGCCGTATTGCCGTTGACGATGGGATCGAGACCGGAGTAGTTGGTGAACAGGAACAGGTCGGTACCGGTGAGGAATACACTGGCGTCGCGCGCCTTCAAATACTTCCCGGGAAGGACAAAGCGCACCGTCACGTCTCTGAGTCGAACCCAATTGATGTCCTTCTCGATGAACAACTCTTCGCTGATGCTCGTGTAGTACAATGTTTGCACGGCCGGAATGACGACAATGCTGTTCGCGGTGGGCGTTGCAGTATTCTCCTTGCCGTCACGCAGCACGCCATCAATGACGCGCGGCTTATCGCGATCCAATGTACGCGTGCTGAGGCCTCGTGCCGTGAGGAACTGCTCGGTGGCGTTGTACACGTCACCGCCCTTCCGGATATCGATAAGGAAGTTCAGCGAGAGACTCTTGAACCGAAATGTGTTGGTGAAACCGATTGTGTAGTCGGGCTGGCGATCATAACCGGCATCGATGAAGACCGTTGACCGCAGCGGCAGCCCCGACGTGGGATCGATGAGCAGCTTGCCCGCCGTGTTGCGGAGATAGAACAGACCGGTCATGGAGCGAGTGGAGAGTCCGGGTGCCGTACCGTTGCGCACGTTGCCAAACAACCACGTGTCGGACACATACGATTCCGGCAAGGCGTTCGGCAGCGCCAACACTTTACCACGGGCGCGCTCGAAGTTCACCAGCATATCCCACGAGAAGTCGCGCTTCAACACGGGCTGGCCGCGCAGCGAAATCTCGACCCCTTGGTTTCTGGTAACGGCGCCATTCAGGTTGAACAGGATGAAGCCCGTGGCATAGCTGCCGCGAATATCGTTGACAATCTGGTCCTTGGTCTGCTTGCGATACGTCGTGACATCGAGCCCAAGCCGGTTGTCGAGGAAGCTGAGCTCTGTGCCCACCTCGTACGACCGGGCGAATTCCGGCTTGAGGTCGAGATTCGGCCCGGTGAAGCCGTATCCGTAGCCTCCGTTTGACGTGGTCTTGTACTCAAGCGACGGACGGTAGGCATATGGTCTGGCGTCCTTACCCACTTCGGCGTAGCCGCCGCGGAGCTTGCCGGTCATGAAGCGGCCAATAACCGGGAATGCGTCCGAGAAGATGAAGCTCGAGGTAATAGAGGGATAGAAGAACGAATTTCGTTCGACAGGGATGGTTGACGTCCAGTCATTGCGGCCGGTGGCCGTGACATACAGGTAGTCGCGGTAATTGGCTGTGGCACTTCCGAACAGACTGACCAGCCGTCGCTGCGAGAGGAAGGTGCGGTTCGTGCGAACGTTGGTATTGTTGATGGAAACGAAGTTCGGATCGAGGAAATCCTGGCCCTTGAGCGCGTTGGTTTGCGACCGGTTGTCGGAAATCGCGTTGCCAACCAGACCGTTGATCGAGAAGTGCTTCGTAATGGTGCGACGGTTGAAATTGAGCAGCGTTTGCGCGTTGAGGTTGCGTGTCACGTCAGCCGCGATATCCAGAATGCCGTTGTTCGTGTTGCCGTACACACTTTCCGGATGCCGGAGGATGAGGTTTTCATTGGTGTAGCCGTCGGAGCCAATGTTGGTGCGCAGGTTTCCCCACGAGAACGGGGTGAGTACGAAACCGACATTGGCGATGAGGCGGCCATTCTTGGAATTGATGCGATTCTTTTGTACGTTGAAATACGGATTGTCCGTTTCCCCCGATGCGGCCAGCAGCGTCACCCGTCGCCGGTTGCCGGCGGGTGTGAGATAGTCCTTGGCATTATCGGTTTGGGGCCACAGCAGCAAGCCGATGAGCGGACCGTTGTCGCCTTTGTAGGCCTGATCGTTGTCCGCTTGCGTATACTGCATGGAGAGGTCCGTCCTCAACCACTTCGTGATCTGGGCGCCCGACCGGCCGGTGAGATTCACCCGGGTGTAGAGTGACGTGGGAACGACGCCTTCCTGATTGTCTGCGGCAACGGCGAGTCGGTAGTTGATTTTGTTGTCCGGCGACGCCCCGCTGAACGAAAGGTTGTGCGTCTGCGTGAGGGCGGTCTGGAAAAACCCGTTGATGTTGTTGTAGAATCGCGTGCTGTCGGCGTACGGATTGCCGAAGTACGAGAACGACCCCTGGCTGTTTCCGGAGATCGATGTCGGACCGTACGTCCGCTGCATCTCGGGCTGGGTTCTGGTGTTCTCGACACGGAATCGGTTGTTGTATTCCAGCCCGCCGGTGCCCGCCTGTCCACGCTTGGTGGTGATCACGATTGCGCCGTTGGCAGCGTCGATACCGTACAGCGCAGAGGCTTCCGGTCCCTTCAACACCACCATGCTTTCAATGTCTTCCGGATTCACGTCGGCGGCGCGGTTGGTGAAGTCCACGCCGCGATTGCTGAATGCGGTCAGTGATCCTGGGGCATCGGAGGCCAGCACGCCGGTGTTCAGCGTTTTGTTGTCCATCGGCAAGCCATCGATGATCATCAGCGGCTGGTTACTGCTGCTGATGGAGCTGACTCCGCGAATGGTGATAGACGACGACGCGCCCGGCACACCCGACGTGCTGACCACTTCAACGCCGGCCACACGTCCCTGCAGGGAATTGATGAAGTTCTGACGGCCGGTCTGGGCGACGTCGGCTCCCATCACCGTTTGCTGCGACGTCCCGAGACTTCGTTTGACGGCGGTTTCCCCCAGCGCCGTCACGACCACCGCGTCGAGATTGGCCGCGTTTTTCTGCAGTTGCACGCTCACCACGTTGTCGGCGCCGACGGTGCGCTCCTGCGGACCGTAGCCGATGATCCGGAATTGCAGCACTTGACCACTCGTCACGCGAATGGTGTAGTCGCCGCTGGTGTTGGTCTGGGTGCCCTGCGTGGTTCCCTTGATGACCACCGACACACCGGACAAGGGGACATTGGCTTCGCGTGTCACTCTGCCGGTCACGGTCTTTTCTTGCGCCATGGCCTGCGTGGCGAAAAGGAGCGTGCCGATCAACACCGTGAGTACTCTATTCTTCATCATGCACGGTACCGGATTGTGGAAATCAGCGAGTCCAAGGTTCGCCCGCGTAACGCGCGATATTGGCGAATGACACCGGGTTACGTTATCGCGGACTCCGGTGGGTGTCAATTGAAAATTGGCCTCAAAGGTCGAGTTAGAATGGCGCCGTCGAGCGGTCGCTTCGCGGGCAAGCGTCACTCGGGCGAAAAGCCACTCAGGCCGACGTCCAGACCGGCTTTCTACAGCAATTTCCCTATCGCAATTATTTGCCCGACGCGGGGTAACGCTTCAGCAACCCATCATCTGCTTGACGTCGTTCGAGGTTCGCGAAGATAAGCCCGACCGTCCTTCCAAGCGACACTACTCACTTGACCGACGCCACCAAATCAGAGTCATTCGTTACCACGACCCCGCACTCGAAGAGCCCTTCGGCAGGCAGTCGCCGCACCCGTCCGCAGTGGATGAAACGTGGGCGATTAGAACGCCAATGTGAAAAGTCCCGTTGACCCGTTGTAGTGCAGTACGCAGTGGGCGAGGAGGTCGCGACCGATCAGCGCCTGAATCCCTTGCGGGGACAGAGGTGTAGCAATTACCGGCATGACTGGGAATATCAGAGGACTCTGCGAAGCGTCGGATCCGCGAATCATCAGACCCACATCGTACTGTTCCAGCTTCGCCGGTGCGCCTGCCGTACTTGGTGTGTGTACGTCGCATGACCCTGTTGCGGTCAATTCAAGCGCCTGTAGAATCGCGGGGTCTATGCAAGTGTTGCTCGCACCGGTGTCGACCAACGCGGTTACTACCTGCGCCTGTGGGATAGCCTTGCCTGCGGTCTGAAGCGCCGACGCCCGCGCGTCACTTACAGCAACCACCATCCGAAGGAGGGGACCGCCACCGTCGAATGACAGCGAAAAGTGCGGCATCAGTCGATCGCCGCGTGCACCGGCACAACCAGCCGCGTGATCATTTGCGCCTCTTCATGAATGGCAATGCGCTTGACCATGAACGGCTGGAGTCCAAACTCCTGATAGCCACGTTTCAAAGCGTCCTCGTACGCTGCAAAAGTATCGATGACGTGGTCACCCTTGATCAGCACGTACTTGCCTTCGTCGGCGCGCAAATTGGGCAGGTGCGCCAAGTATGTGCGCATCTCAGACTCCAGTGACATCGCAACTCCAGTCCGCGAGAAACTCATGTCTTTCGTTACCCCACTCCGAGAAGATACGCCGAGAGCACGACATCGTCACGCTCGGCGATCGCCTGGTCCATGTGGATGCAAAGATTGCTTCCGGTGTGCTTCCGGAGCGCGCCCAACGCACAAAGCCTCGGCTTATTCGCCAAGGCTAAGTGGTTGCTACGTATGTGTTTCGTCAGTCGGGGCGACTGGATTCGAACCAGCGACCTCCTGCTCCCGAAGCAGGCGCTCTACCGGGCTAAGCTACGCCCCGTGTGACGACCGCAGTGGTAAAACGCGCCTGGAAGGACTCGAACCTCCAACCTTCTGATCCGTAGTCAGATGCTCTATCCAATTGAGCTACAGGCGCACTGCGCACCTCTCTGCCGTTGCCGACAGCCCTGCCACTGCGGACCAGCAACGTAGTGAGTCGGCAACGCCGACGCTACGGTCCCACGGTGTTCGATGGGTCGTACAAGACTCGAACTTGTGACCTCCACGATGTCAACGTGGCGCTCTAACCAACTGAGCTAACGACCCCAACGGCGCCCACCGCGGACGGAGGACCGCCGACGGTGGCGACATCGCTTGCTGACCATACCGCAACAGAGCGGGAAACGGGACTCGAACCCGCGACCCCAACCTTGGCAAGGTTGTGCTCTACCAACTGAGCTATTCCCGCAGACCTGCCCGGTTGCGCGAGCAACCGGAACCGGACCGTCCGAAGACGCGTTGCACCTGCATGACGTCAAACGAACCGCACCGGGATGGAGGCGAGGGGAATCGAACCCCTGACCTCTTGAATGCCATTCAAGCGCTCTCCCAACTGAGCTACGCCCCCGGGCGCAACGCCCCCGCCAGGGAGACCCCCCATGGAGTCCGCCAGCGAGGGCGTCAGGAACCGCGCAGTCTAGTCGGGTGTATGTCCGTCGTCAAGCAGAAGAGGCCGCGACGACCTAGCGGTTTTCGTCCGGAGGCGTAATCTTGCATGGCTCCCCGTTTCCGGGGACGTGCGCACCACACAGTGCTGACGCTTCTCCCCGTTACCAGTTCGTGGACGATGTCCCGTCCCGAGGACCATAGAAACTCATGACCGACGTCAAGCGGAAGCGCCGTCGTGCGGCCCCCGCGGGCATCGCGCCCTCCGAGCCGGAACGCGACATTCTCGATCAGTACCTGTACGAGGTCAGCACCTACCCGCTGCTCAAGGGTGTTGAGGAAATCGAGCTCGCAAAAAAAATCCGTGCCGGCGATCAGGACGCGTTGCAGGAACTGGTCAAGCGCAACCTGCGATTCGTTATCTCGGTGGCAAAGAAATACCAGAATCGCGGACTGCCGCTCATCGATCTGATCGGTGAAGGCAACGTGGGGCTGCTCACGGCGGCGCGGAAGTTCGATCCCGACCAGGGCGTGAAGTTCATTTCCTACGCCGTGTGGTGGATTCGTCAGGCCATTCTGTCGTCGCTGGCGCGACAGGGTCGCACCGTACGCGTGCCGCTCAATCGCACCGCCGATCTGTCGCGTATCATCAAGGCGTCGGAAATTCTGCGTCAGAAACTGCGTCGCGAACCGTCGCCGGAAGAACTCGCTCAGGTGACCGGATTGTCGGTTGACGTCGTGCAGTCACTGGCCGCGCTCAATACGGGTGATGTGCGACTCGATGCACCGATGGATCCCGATGGCGATCGTTCGCTGATCGAACGCTTTGTGGCCGACGAGATGCCCGATACGGAGGAAGAGGCGATGAATCGCTTCCTTACCGACGAGATCGAGCAGGCGCTGTCCACGCTGCCGCCGAGAGACGCCAAGGTACTTCGGCTGTATTTCGGCCTCGAAGGCGGACGCGAGCATACGCTGGAGGAAATCGGCAGCCTGCTGGGCGTGACCCGTGAACGGGTGCGTCAACTTCGCGATCGTGCACTCAAACGCCTGCGCGAAGGCGATGTGGGACGGGCGCTCTCCAGTTTTGCAGCTTAACTGAGTCGGTAGTCGGCAGTCTGCAGTCGGCAGTACTGATAACAGAGTACTGAGTACTTTTTTACAGTACTCAGTACTCTTTTACAGTACTCAGTACTCTTTTAGCGGTACTTCCGACTTCCTACTGCCTACTGCCGACTCTGTAGAGTCATGATTGAACTCAAGGACATCCACAAGGCCTTTGGTGAAAAAAAGGTCCTTGAGGGATTCTCACTCGTGGTGCCCGAGGGCCAGACCATGGTCATCATCGGCTATTCCGGTACCGGAAAGTCGGTGGCGATCAAGCACATTGTGGGCCTGCTTGAGCCCGACGCCGGAGAAGTCTGGGTGGACGGACAGCGGGTGGACGAGCTGTCGCGCAAGGCGTTGTACACGCTGCGAAGACAGATTGGCTACGTGTTCCAGTTCGCCGCGCTGTTCGACTCCATGAACGTTGGCGAAAACGTTGCCATGGGGCTGCGCAAGCAAGGGGAACTGACGGAAAAGGAAATCACGATCCGCGTTGACGAGGCGCTCGATCTGGTCGACCTTCCCGACAACAACACGCGGATGCCAGCCGAACTCTCGGGCGGCATGCGCAAACGCGTGGGCATCGCGCGGGCGATCGCGCTGCGTCCCAAGTACATCCTGTACGACGAGCCCACCACCGGTCTCGACCCGGTGACGGCGGCGACCATCGATGCACTGATGGTGCGCATGCGCGAACAACTGCATGTCACCGGCATCGTGATCACGCATGACATGCGCAGTGCCTACACCGTGGGGACGCGCATCGCCATGCTTTACGAGGGGCGCGTGCGCGCGGCCGGCACGATCGATGAGATCCAGCACAGCACCGATCCCATCGTGCGCCAGTTCATTGAAGGACGACCGACCCTTGAGGGGTCGGCACCGCTGATCGGCACGTGAGCGACGACGCGGAGTTGGGCCTCGCGCCCGACGGGGAGCCCGATGAGGCGACGACGTCGTCGGAACCGCGCAGGCGATCGGGGCGCGCCATGCTCGAGACATCCGCGGGCGGTGTCGTGTACCGGGTCGAGGACGGCCAGCCCCTATTCCTCATCATTCGCGACAGCTATCGCAATTGGGGCTTCCCGAAAGGACATCTCGAAGTCGACGAACAGCCGTACGCCGCGGCCGTGCGCGAAGTGCGCGAGGAAACTGGCATCGACGCGCTCGAACTGCATGGCGAGATCGACACGATCGACTGGTTCTTTCGCTTTCGCGGTCGACTGGTGCACAAAGTCTGTCATTTTTATCTCATGCGCACCGGCAGTGCGCACACCAAACCGCAACGTGCCGAGGGTATCACCGCATGTCGGTGGGCCACGTACGAGGATGCGGCGAAGCTGGTGTCGTATGCGAACGCGCGCGACGTTCTGCTGCGGGCGCATGCGATGGTGCTGGGGCATCCGCTTGAGCCGGAGAAGCGACACGGTTATGCGCGGGTGTCGCGGGTCTGGCAGACGGGCGACAAGCTTGTCCTCGACCTGCCGATGCCCGTCGAACGGGTGCATGCCGACGTGCGCGTCTCGGCCGCGGCCGGTCTCGTCGCCCTGCAGCGCGGTCCGGTGGTCTATTGCGTCGAGGAAAAGGACAACGGTCCGCACCTCGCCGCGCTGAGCCTGCCGCGGGAAAGCCCGCTGACGGCTCATTTTGCCCCCGACCTGCTCGGCGGG
>JANMRE010000324.1:0-8560 GCA_031370885.1 Gemmatimonadaceae bacterium | reverse complement strand
GCGTACTACCGCGAAGTGGCGGCGCACTTCGATCTTGACGTGCGCCAGTTTCACACGGTCGAACGATTGGTGGCGATGACGCGCGTGACAGAAAACGCGATCACGCCATCGTGGGCGGTCATCACGCAGGCGCGCGGTGGGCTTCGCCGTGCGGTCATGGCCCGCGCCGTCGTGGTCGCCACCGGGTATTTCGGCCGACCGAACCGACTTGGCGTCCCCGGTGAAGACTTGCCGCATGTGCGTCACGGCTTCGTGGACGGTCATCAGACGTGGCGTGAAGACGTCGTGGTGGTTGGTGGCGGCAACTCGGCGGTCGATGCTGCGCTGGACATGCATCGGTGCGGGGGGCGGGTGACGATGGTGCATTTCGGCGACGCCCTCGATCCCAACATCAAACCGTGGGTGCGACCAGAGATCGATGCGCGCATCCGCGAAGGCCAGATTGATGCGTTGTTCAACGCGCGGGTGACGGCCATCGAACCGGATGCGGTCGTCGTGCAGTCTGCCGACGGCACGACGCGGGTGAAGGCCTCGCAGGTGTACACGATGACCGGCTACTTGCCCGAAACCGGGCTGCTGGCACAGGCCGGTGTTCCGATCGATGAGGTGACCGGCATCCCGGCGCATGACCCGCTCACGATGGCGACCCCGCTGCCGGGTCTGTACCTTGCGGGGGTGATCGCCTCCGGTTTGCAGGCGAATCGCATCTTCATTGAGAACGGTCGCGATCATGGCGACCTGATCGTGGCGCATGTGACGTCCTCCTGACGTTGGCGATCGCGTCGCCCCTTTTCTGATCTTTCGAGAGTTCGCAACGATGGCTGCTCAACCCGATGTGATGGAAAAACTCGTGTCGCTGTGCAAGCGGCGCGGCTTCATTTTCCAATCCTCCGAGATTTACGGGGGCACGGGATCGGTGTGGGACTATGGTCCATTGGGTGTGGAACTCAAGCGCAACATCAAGGAGCGCTGGTGGAATGCGATGGTGCGTGCCCGCGACGATATCGAAGGACTCGACGCGGCCATCCTGATGCATCCGCGCACGTGGGAGGCGAGCGGACATGTGGCAGGCTTTGTTGATCCGCTGGTGGACTGCAAGACGTGCAAGGGCCGCTTTCGCGCCGACAAGTTGCCGGATGCACGTTGCCCGCAAAAGCCCAGCAAGCAGCCCGGTCAGGCGGAGCAGTGCCAGTTGACGGAGGCACGCAACTTCAATCTGATGTTCAAGACGTACATGGGCGCGCTGGAAGAGAGCGCATCGATTGTGTACCTGCGTCCGGAAACGGCCCAGGGCATTTTCGTGAACTTTCTGAACGTGCAACAATCGATGCGCCAAAAGGTGCCATTCGGCATCGCCCAGATCGGCAAGGCGTTTCGCAACGAGATCACCCCCGGCAAGTTCATTTTCCGCACGCGCGAATTCGAGCAGATGGAGATGCAGTACTTCGTGGAGCCGGGCACCGACATGACGTGGTTCGAGCAGTGGAAGCAGTGGCGCATGGACTGGCATCTGGCGCTGGGCCTGTCCCCGGAGCGACTGCGTTTTCACCAGCATACCGCCGGTGAACTGGCGCACTACGCGCGCGCCGCGTTCGATGTCACGTTTGACTTTGGCGGCACGTTGGGTTTCCAGGAAATCGAAGGCGTGCACAATCGCGGCGATTTCGATCTCACGCAGCACCAGCAGTTTTCCAGCAAAAAGCTTGAGTACTTCGATCAGTTGAACAACAAGCGGTATGTGCCGTACGTGATCGAAACGTCGGTGGGTGCCGATCGGGTGACGCTGGCCGCGCTGGTGAATGCGTATCGTGAAGAAGCGGTGGCGGGCGAAGACGAAGGGCGTGTGGTACTGGGACTGCATCCCGCGCTGGCGCCGATTAAAGCGGCCATCTTTCCGCTCACAAAAAAAGAGGGGCAACCCGAAATGGCACGCCGCCTGGTCGACGATCTGCGCGGCACCTTTCCGGTGGACTACGACGAATCCGGTTCCATCGGCAAACGCTATCGCCGCCAGGATGAAGTCGGAACGCCGTATTGCGTCACGATCGATCCGCAGAGCACCACCGATGACACGGTCACGGTGCGCGATCGGGACACGTTGGTGCAGGAGCGGATCGGGGCGGGCGCGGTGAAGGCGTACCTGGCGGCAAAGCTGGTGGGTAGGTAGAAGACGGGAGACGGGAGACGGGAGACGGGAGACGGGACCAATCCAGTGGGTTGGACGTCTCCCTTCTCCCTTCTCCCTTCTCCCGTCTTAGCGCGCCACCACCGTCAGCCGGGTGGTGTGGTGGTCACCGTGTGTCGCCAACGCGACGCCCCGTGAATTGCTGCGGTCCCGACATGAGTATGATGCCGGTGACGCGGCCGTTCGTCACCGCAATGTCCAGCTGCAGATTCTGGTCCTGTTCCGCCATGAAGCGATGCGCACCAATGGGGACCATCACGGTTGGCGACTCGCCCTCGAACGCGGCTCGCAGGTGATCGCCGACCACGCGCAGCGTGAGGCCGATCGTTCTCGATGGCAGCGTCAATTCGTAGCGCCCCGCGTGCACCATCAGTTGCGCGCGACTGAGCGTGATGGGCTTCGGTCGTGGCACCAGCGGCTCGCCAGCCAGCACCCGACGGATCTGTTCCGCCAGCGCGTCCACTTCGTTGCCCTCGGTGTTGGCCAACACAACCACCGACAGCGCACTGTCCGGCCAGTAGCTGTTGCTGCTGCCAAAGCCGTTGATGCCGCCGCTGTGCGTGTAGCGCACACGGTTGCCGGTGCTGTCGCGCCCGATGCCGTACCCGTAGTGCGTGGCACGCGCCGCGCCTTCCGGCGTGGTCATGCGCGCGTAGAGCGCCGCAGGCACCACGCGCCCGTGATGGAGCGCCGCGTTCCAGCGCACGAGGTCTCCCACCGTGGCACAGAGTGCGCCGGCCGCGAACGGTTGTGTCAGCGACAAGCGCGCGGATGGACGAAAACGTCGCCCCGGTGCGCTCTCGTAACCCGCTGCATCGCGTGGCGGTATCGGATCGGTGGGGCAGTAGCGCAGCGATGTCAGCCCAAGCGGAATGGCGAGTCGGGCGGACACCGACGCCGCGTATGGCCGTTGGTCAAGCCGTTCAATGAGGCGACCGAGAATGACATAGCCCGTGTTGTCGTATCGCCAACTGGTGCCGGGTGCGAAGTCGAGCGGTCGATGGGTGGTGAGCGCAATGATGGTGTCTGGCGTCATGTCTTCAGCCCATCGGGCCACCCAGGGTGCGCCAAGGCCCGTGTAACTGGGAATGCCAGACGTGTGATTGAGCAACTGCGCAATGGTTACACCCCGCCATGGCGCAGGTACGGTCGGCAGGAATGCGCCAAGCGTGTCACTGAGCGCGAGACGCTGCTCGGCCGTCAGTTGCAGGATAATGGCCGCGGTGAACTGTTTGGTGAGCGACGCGATCCGATACACGGTTGACGTTGCAGCGCGCCGTGCCGGTTGCGCCGCGATTCCCCAGGCCGTGTGGACAATGGTGTCTGTACCTTGCACGACAGCGATTGCCACTGAGGCGAGGCGATGCGCGGTCACCGCATCGCGCGCCAGCGAGTCGACTTGCTGACGATGCCGGTGCAGCGCGCTGGACCCGCGTCGCACTTCGCTCGTCGTGGGGGCCAACTGGCCGACGACGGCGCTCGGCGGCAGTGCGAGGCACGACGCGGTGAGAAGGGCGCGAACGAAACGCATGTCCGTCACCGGAACAGGGAGGGCCAGCGGTGTCTGATCCCGGAGGATAGCGTCGCGTCACTCGGCAGCCAATGACAAACGTCCGATAACCGGACCGGGACGCTGCGAGTCGGGCCGCGCGGCGATAGTTTGCCTCCGTGTCCGATATCCTCGAATTGCTCGCGATCCGCGAGATCGCGCACGCGTTCCTTCTGGCCGATCGGCCGAGTGATGTGCAGCAGCTGGCACTCGATCGGGTAACGCCCATCCTTGGTGCGGCGTTCTCGTTGATCATGGAGGTTGGCGACGATGGCGAACTGCTGAGACCCGTCGCGCAGCATCAATGGCCGCGACGTCACCGGAACTGGATCGGCGCGCTCCGCGTGCGCGTGGGAGATGGTCCGAGTGGCCTCGCGGTGGCGGAACGTCGACTGGTGGAAGTCCCCGATCTGTTCGCGGATCCCTCGCTGGAGGCGTGGTACGAGGTGGCGGAAGAACTGGGATTTCGCTCGATCGTGGCGGCCCCTCTCCTTGGGGCTCACGGTCCAGTCGGTGCGATTGCGTTCTATTTCACCGATCCCACACCGGTGGGCGACGAACAGCGGGCGTTGGTGCGACTGGTCGCCGATCAGCTTGCGGCCACGGCCGACAAAGCGTCACTGATCGACGCGCTGCGTCGCAGCAACGCAGCGTTGGCTGACGCGAACGACGCGCTGGAGCATGAAGCGCGCGCGGCCGATGCAGCACGCAACGCCCGTGACCGGTTCCTGACGATCCTCACACAGCGCATCCGCGAGTCGCTCGACGCAAAGGCGTCCAACGACGTGGCGGTGGACGCCGCGCGGGCCACGTCGTTGGCGGCGGAGGAACTCGCTGCGGTGGAGTGCGGCACACGACAACCGACCATCGCCGACATGGATCCGCGAGCCCCGTTGCTGGATGCGATTCAGGAGTGGCGCACCCGGCTTCGCACGGTTCCCATGACGCGCGGCGAGCCCACGGTGCTGCTGCCAACGATGCGCACGGATGGGCGGTGGCTGGTGCGGATGTTGACGCTCCTGATCGGACAGGTGCTTCAGCGCGACGATGGTCGAGAGGCGGTTCACGCCGATGTAGAGCTGGGCCGCGGCTTCATCGCGCATCGGCTGGAATGGTCGGGCGCACCGCTCCCCGATCTGTCGCAGCGCGTGAGTGCGCTGCTGGAAACGCCGTTGCCAGGTATTGCGCGTCATCCCTCCATCACACCACTCGACCTCGCGCTGCTCGTTTCGCTGGTGCGACGGCTGGGTGGCGATGTGCAGTGCGATGACGTGGCCGACGACAGCACGACGCAGGGGGCGACGGTGGTATTCCCGGTGGACGACGGGCCGCCCTGACGTTTCGGTGAGTCGTCCCGCACATTTCCGCCGTACGCAGTTACGTATTCCCCTCACGCCGGGTGTCATGCATCAGCAATCCACGCGTCAATTGCAGGAGCGCCTGACGTCGCTCGATATCTCCGCCGTACTCGATTTGGCGACCGCGTTTTTTGGCGGTGGTGGCGTGTACACGGCGTTTCCCGAGAAGCGTGGTCCCTCGCATGTGGTGTTGCGAGGACAAGGCGGTGAGGAAGTTGCGATCGGCGCGCGAGCGGTAAACGGCGGCACCGCCGTGAGCGGATCCAGCTACCTGTTCGATCAGCAGGTGGCGCGGTTTCTGGACAGTTTGCCGTTGATATCGACTGCCGGCCCGGGAGTGACCGCGTGAGCCGGTTTGTGACGACACTCCGGGTCACTCCAACGATCATTCCGCTGGCCGGCGCACAGGCACCCATGGTGTGGACCGTTCGCGTGCAGTGCGCGGAAGCATGGGACGCGGTGCGTGTGGAGGTCCTGCCCGAGACGCCCGTTCGAGACGTGAAGCAGGCGGCCATGACGGCACTCATGCCCGACGTGCACGAGGTCAACGACTACGTGGTCAAGCTGCGGGGCATCGAGTTGCACGACGAGCACGTGTCGATGCGCGCAGTGGGCGCCGTTGATGGTTCGATATTGCTGGTGATGTCGCGTCGTCGCCGGCCGGTGCGATGACCGCTCCGTTGTCGGCCCTCGACACCGACGACGCGCAGGCGCTGATCGCATCCGCTCAGCGCCTGCGCGCCGAAATCGGGAAGCGCATTGTTGGTCAGGCCACGGTCGTGGATGAAATCCTGATGACGCTGGCGGCCGGCGGACATGCCCTGCTGGTTGGAGTTCCCGGACTGGCGAAGACGCTGATGATCAAGTCGCTGGCCGACGCCATGCGACTTGGGTTTCGCAGGATTCAATTCACTCCTGATCTCGTGCCCAGCGACATTACCGGTACGGAAATTCTCGAAGAGTCCGCGGGTGGGGCGCGCGCATTCCGTTTTGTGCGCGGGCCGGTGTTTGCGAATATCGTGTTGGCCGACGAAATCAATCGGGCACCGCCACGCACGCAGGCCGCGTTGCTGGAAGCGATGCAGGAACACAGTGTGACGGCCGCGGGTCAAACCATGCGTTTACCAGAACCATTTTTTGTGCTCGCAACGCAGAATCCGATTGAGCAGGAAGGCACGTATCCGCTGCCGGAGGCGCAGTTGGATCGCTTTCTGTTCGATATTCGTGTGGGCTATCCCGACGAGCAGGAGGAAGTCGCGATTCTGCGCGCCACGACAGGGCGAACAGGCGAGGACATCGTGCCGGTTTTTGGCGCCGCGGAGGCGCTGGCGCTGCAGCGGTTGGTGCGCGAACTCCCGTGCAGCGATCTGGTGTTGCGATATGCCGCGCAGTTGGTGCGCGCAACGCGCCCCAGCGCGTCAATCGTCCCGTCGTTGGTGACGAAGTATGTGCGATGGGGTGCGGGACCGCGCGCCGGCCAGGCGTTGATTCTGGGTGCCAAAGCCGCCGCGTTGCTGGCTGGTCGCGCAGCGGTGTCGCCGTCCGATGTGCGACGGGTGGCGTTCCCCGTGTTGCGTCATCGCATTCTCACGAACTTTGCCGCCGACGCCGATGGCGTGTCGTCGGAACCCATTATCGACGCGCTCCTGGCGCACATCGCGCCACCGTCCAGCGCGTTACCCGGCTAGCGCGCACAACGGCGCGGCGTGTGACGTCCCCAGCTTACGGTGTACTGCTTGACGCGTTGCGTGGCGTGCGCTGGCCCGCGCGACGCGCCGTTGGCGCGGCACTGCCGGGTGCGCATCGCAGTCGTCAACGCGGAACGTCGGGCGAGTTCACCGAGTACCGTCTGTATCGGCAAGGCGACGACCCGCGACTACTCGATTGGAAATTGCTGGGTCGGAGCGATCGCGCGTTCGTGCGACTCACCGACGATCGCGCGCTGCTGCCCACGTGGTTTGTGGTCGATGCATCGGCCAGCATGAATTTCCCCATGTTCGGCACGTTGCCATCCGATCGTCACACCAAGTGGTCCATGGCCTGCGCGCTGGCCGTGGGGTTGGCGGCCGTGGCAACCGCCTCGGGCGACCCAGTCGGACTGATCGTCGCGGGACGGGACGGGCCGTTCCGACTGGCCGCGCGCACACGACGGGGAACGGTCGGTGAGTTTGCACGCCTGCTTGACCGCACTGTGGTTGGCGCCGAGACGCTGTTGGCGCCGTTGCTCACGACACTGCCACCAATGGCACGCGTGGTGGTGATCTCCGACCTGTTGGGCGACTGCGATGCCCTGTTGCGCACCGCATCACAGCGGACGGTCGCGGGCGGCATTGTGGAGTGCGTGCACGTGGTGGCCTCGGAAGAACTCGCGCTGCCCCACGGCACGCATCTGGCCCGTGATCCCGAAACGCCGGGCCTGTCGCGCGCGATGGACCATCGCGCGCAGGTGGAGTACCGCGCGCGCTTTGACGCGTTTCGCGCCGACTGCGCATCGCGTTGGCGGGCCACCGGCGCCGGCTATGTCGAGGTCGTCTCGCACATGCCAGTGCCGCGCATGGTGCGACAGATCGCGTCGGAATCGGGACGCGGATCAACTGGCGACGATCGTTCCCGTGAACGGTCCGTGCAGGAGCGTAAATGATTGCACTCACCTTGCCGTGGGTGTTCGGACTGGCGTTGGCCGGAGCGCTCGCGATTACCGCGTTGCATCTGCTGTCGGTGCAACGCCCGCCGGAGCTGCTGTTTCCCACGGCGCGATTCCTCCCCGATCGCGTGGTGCGCGCCGTCTCGCGTACCAAACGTCCCAGCGATCGGTGGCTGTTGCTGCTGCGAATCGTCGCGTTGCTGATTGCCGGTCTTGCCGCTGCCGGACCACACTGGCGCGCTGCCGCGTCCACCCGCGTGGTGCTGGTCGTGCGCGACCGCGGCGTGACACGTGATTCTGCGGCGCTGCGCGCGCTCGTGATGCGCGGGAACGACCGGGTCCCGATTACGGCGCCTGTCGTGCATGTTGAGGGGAACGAAGACGCAAACGCGACCGATAATCCCGCCGCGCTGTTCCCGTTGGCGTGGCGTACCGCCGCTCGGCTGGCCGTCGCCGACGAGGCCATCGATTCGTTCGACCTGCACATCGTGATGTCGCGCGCTCCCGACGGGCTCGACGCCGGGCTGACGGCCTGGCGTGAAAGTTGGCCAGGTCGCGTTATTGTCTATCATCCTGCGTCGAGCAGCGTAGCGCGGCGTGTGATGGTCGTGGCCATGGACAGTAGTGCATCGAACGCGAGCGATGATGACGCCGTGCGCAGTGCATTCACCTGGCACGCAGCGCGTCAGATGCAAATGCGAGTGGACGACAACGCTGCGGCACGCGCAGAGGCGAGTGTCGTCGATACGGTTGGTCTGGCGCGCGCTGATGATGCGCTACCCTTGGCGAGCCCGGGTGCGGCATGGCGTGTGCGCGTGTTTTGG
>JANMRE010000295.1:0-10223 GCA_031370885.1 Gemmatimonadaceae bacterium | reverse complement strand
AACACCTCGGTCCGATGATGCGACCGGGAGGATCCGTGTGCTCGCTCACCTACCTGGCCAGCGAACGCGTCGTGCCCGGTTACGGTGGTGGAATGTCATCAGCGAAGGCCGCGTTGGAGAGCGATACACGTGTGTTGGCGTTCGAGGCAGGTCGCAAGTTTGGCGTGCGGGTCAACACCATCTCCGCCGGTCCGTACGCGTCGCGGGCCGCCAGCGCGATCGGCATTATCGAAACGATGGTGAAGTATTGCACGGCCAACTCGCCACTTCCGGAAATGCTCACCGCGTGGGAGGTCGGGACGACGGCGGCGTTTCTCGCGAGTCCGTTGGCCAGCGGCATTACGGCCGCGACCGTCTACGTGGACAAGGGGTATCATGCGATGGGCATGGCGGTCGCGATACCACCAGGAACGGAGTTGCTCGGCCGGTGATCCGCCCAACCTGACACCCATGGGTCGATTCGGAAGTATTCGGCTGCGCCTGGTTGGCCTCGCACTTTTCTGCGCGCTGCCACTGGTCGCACTCGGCGTTTACCGATTGTCACGGAACGCGAGTCACGAGCGGACGATGCTCAGGAGCGATGTGGAGCGCGCGGCGACAGTCGCCGCAGCCCGCATCGACGAGCGCATCCGCACCGCCGACGCACTGCTGGTGAGCCTCGCGGCAACCCTGTCGGCCGATCCATCGCAGAGTGCGACGAACGAGCGCGCACTCGTGCGCACACTCGCGGATGCGCCGTCACCCGTTTCGAATCTCTTTCTGCTCGACACCGCCGGCACTCTGATCGCCGCAGCGCGCTCATTCGGTCCGCCCGGTGACTCGGCGCGCGCCTTCGCGAATCGCGGTTACTTCACGGTCGTCCGGGAAACCCGCGGACTCGTGGTCGGCGAGATCCGTCGCTCAATGACTCTCAGCGATCGCCCGTGGGTGGTGGTCCTCGCTCGCGCCATTCCGGACGATCGTGGCCAGTTCGTGGGCGCAGTATCGCTGACCGTTCGCCTTGACTCGCTGCTCAGTGCCTCGAAAGGAAGCACCGACCTCGGAACGCCGCTGGTCACACTCCTCGACACGTCCGGGGTGGTCCTGGCGCGCAGCGAGGATCCCGACTCGGTCGTCGGGCAACGACGATTCCCGGCCGGCATCATGAACGACTCGGGTGGTTCAGGCAACGTCCGCGGCCTCGATGGTGAGACGCGCCTCACCGGATTCGCGCGTTCCCGCACAGCCCCGTGGATGATCCAGCTCGCGATCTCGCCGCAGGCGCTCGACGCAAAACTGACCAGGAACCGTGCCGACGATCTCGCGCTCTTTTTCCTCGCCGTGGATCTGGCCATCTTCATGGCTTATCTGGTTGCACTGCGCATCACGCGGCCGATTGCGGCACTCGCGGATGCGGCGCGTTCGTTCGAACGCGGCGAGACCGGAACGCGCACGGCGATCACCGGTCCTGGTGAGATTCGTCTGCTGAGCGGCGCCTTCAATCAGATGGCCGAAACCGTCGAGCGTCGCACTGCCGCACTTGGCGACAGCGAGCGACGCTATCGTTTGCTCTTCGACAGTAACCCACTGCCGATGTGGGCATGGGACGCGGACACACTGCAGATCATGGCGGTGAACGACGCGGCCGTCGAGATCTACGGGTATGAGCGCGAACACCTGCAGAGTCTGAAGATCGACCAGCTGCTCGATCCCAGCGAACGGGATCGCTTTCGTGTCGCCCGCCTTCCGTTCTCCGAGCACCGACAAAGTGCGGGAACGTGGTTGCATCGCACCGCCAACGGACGCAAGATCGCCATGGAAGTGGTGACCACGTCATCCCGTCGACTGGGGCGTCCCAGTTGGCTGTCCGTGGGGATCGATGTGACGGCCCGGCGCGAAACGGAGCGGGCGCTGGCACGCAGTGAAGACCAACTGCGTCAGGTGCAGAAGATGGAGGCGATCGGTGCGTTTGCCGGTGGCACTTCGCACGATTTCAACAATCTGCTCACCGGTATGCTCGGCTACTGCGATCTCGCGTTGGCTGAGCTGCCCGTCGAGAGTCCGGCCCATCAGGATGTCGCGAAGGTGCGTGCGTTGGCGCTACAGGGCAGCGAACTGACACAACAGATTCTCACCGTCAGTCGCCAACACGTCGTGCATTTTTCACGACTCGATCCGAACGAAACCGTTCGCTCTCTTGATCGACTCCTCACGCGTATCCTTGGCGCACACATCGAATTGACAATCCAGTTGGGTGACGACGTGGGCATGATGCATGGCGACGTCCGTCAGCTCGAGCAGGCGTTGCTCAACCTCACGACCAACGCGCGCGATGCCATGCCTGCTGGTGGCACCCTGCACATCACCACGCAGGCCGTGAACGCCGCAAACGCGACTGCGCTCAATCTGCCAGTCGGCAACGCCTGGATCCGAATCGCTGTGCGCGATACCGGGGTCGGGATGACGGCCGACGTGCGCGACCGCATCTTCGAACCGTTTTTCACGACCAAGGATCGCGGCAAGGGTACCGGACTCGGTCTCGCGCTCGCGTATGCGATGGTGAAGCAGGCCGACGGAATCATGCGCGTGGAGAGCGAGCAGGGAGTCGGAACGACATTCTCGATGTGGTTTCCCCGCATCGATGCCGCCGCCGCAACAGTCGCGACGGACGAATCGCCTGCACCACTCGCTCGCGGCACGGAAACCATTCTGTTCGCCGAAGATGCGACCAGCGTGCGGATGGTTGCGACCGCCGTGCTGGAACGACAAGGCTATCGGGTGTTGGACGCCGCCAACGGCGACTCCGCCATTGCGATTTCGCGGGCGTTTCCGGGTCATATCGATATGCTGTTGACCGACGTGGTCATGCCGGGAATGAGTGGGCGCGAACTCGCCGACACGATGCGACGTTTGCGTCCGGGCATTCGGGTGATGTTTGCATCCGGTTATGCCGACGACGAGGCGCTGCTTGGAGACGTGCGCAAGGACGAGCAGTCGTTTCTGCAGAAGCCGTTCGCTGCCCACGAACTCGTGCGTCGCATTCGCACCGCGCTCGATCGGCCCGTGCGCGTCGGGTAGCGTCACGATCATGTACTGGATTCTGTTCGTGATGGCTGCTGTGGTCGCGGTCGGACTGGCATTGGTGGCGGGCGGACTGGCCACACCGCGCGACCACGTGGTGGCGCGCACCACCGTGCTTGACGCCACACCCGAAAACGTCTGGACAACCATCCGGGACGTTGCCCGATACGCCGAATGGCGGCATGAACTCGACACCGCCGACATCGTCGACACCGACCAGGCACAGCCGCGTTGGCGCGAGACCAACTCGCGTGGATCCATCACCTTTGGTGTCACAACCGAGGACGCGCCACGACGATTGGTGGCTCGCATTCTCGACGACGATCTGCCCTACACCGGAGAATGGTGTTGGCAGCTTGAGCCCATCGGCAACGGCACCCGCGTCACCATCACTGAACGTGGCAGCGTCAGCAATCCGGTCTTTCGGTTCATCAGCGCGCACGTCTTGGGTCACACGACGTCTATCGACCGGTACCTGCGCGGCCTGGCCGAACGTCACAGCACGCACAATGTCATTATCGGGGACGGCAACATCCGGTCACTCACAACGAGCTGAGTTCACCGTATGCCTCGCGCCAGTCGCGTGATGCTCACGATGCCCACGAGTGGACCAAGGGCCAGAACAGGAAACACCCATTGCCATCCCAGCCAGCCCACCAAGGGTGGGACAAGTTGGATCGTGATAGTGGTGAGCAGGAAACCAAGTGATACCTGCAACGTGAGCGCCGTCCCCACCGCGTGCGCCGGTACGCTTTCCGTGACCAGCACACTGAATTGTGCGCTGTCGGCAATCACGAAGAATCCCCACACCAGCGCCAGTGGAGCCAGCAGCCACCACGACTGGGCCCACGCAAAGCCGATCGCAATCGCACAGCTGCCGCTGATCGCCATCGCCCACGTGACCAATCGCGCGCGTCCAATGCGGTCGGCCACGAGACCACCCCACACGCAGCCAATGCCGCCCACGGCAATGACGCCAAAGCCGATCACGGCCGCGATACGCACGTTTGGCGCACCGCCGGTGCGTGCAGCGTGCGCGGCATCGCTCGCTGCGAGGAACGCCGGAATCCACGTCCAGAACGAATACAGTTCGGCCATGTGTCCCAGATAACCGCCGGTTGCCAGCCGCCATCGTCGGTCGCGCACCACATCGTGAACGCGCAACCACGAAAACGGACGTGACGGAAATTCATACGGGCCGTCGCGATAGCCAAACCACACCACCGTGGCCGCCAGCACAGCACTCAGCGACGCGCCCCAGGTGACCACCGCGACCCCAATCCCCGGTATCGCCTGCGCGAGATACGGCGTCGCTTTTCCCACCGTGAGGGCGCCCACAATCGTGCCAACCGCAAGGCCGCGCCGAGCACGAAACCAGGTGGCCGCCATCTTCATGGCGGGCGGATACACGCCAGCGAGGCACATACCGGCCAGGAATCGAGACGCCAGGGCCACTCCATATGACGATGTCATGGCCAGTGGCGCGTTGGCCGCCGCACCAGCCAACGCCGCGATCGCGAACAGTCGACGCGACGCCATCACATCGGGCACATTGAGCAACGCGCTCACTGCGGTTCCGCACACAAACCCCAACTGCACGGCAGTCGTCAACCAGCCAACCTCAGACGGCGAGAGTGACCAGAGCCGCGCCAGTGTTGGACCCACCGCGCTCCCGGTGAACCACAGCGCCATGCCCAGCAGCTCGGCCACCGCGAGCAGGCCGAGCATGCGCCATCGATCGGGATGAGAATCGACGGTGGCGCTGGCAGTCATCGGATGCGTTGGGGCGGTCATCAGCAGGGAAAGTAACGCCCTTCCAACGTGTCGATTCGCCGAGGACTTCCGTGCTACGTGCCGAAATTCCAGTTGATGATCGGCAGCACTCGACGGCCTGATGGATTCCCACGCGCAATGTTGAGCAGACCCACCTGCACGCCGTGCAAGTGAGTCGCGATGTTGAGAATGCCGATCATGAGTCCTCGTTGCGTGCCTTTGCGTGCGTCATTGAACGCACTTATGGCCACACCGCGCACGACGCCATCGCTATCCACTTTGATCGTAATGGGTGCGAGAAACGCACCATGAAGATCGTGACCACCCACGCCGACGCCGCCAATGGCGATGCCGTGTACGGTTGGAGCCCCAACACCGATGCCACCGATCGCCAATCCACGCAACGTGCCGCCAGCACCCACGCCAATGCCACCAATCGCGATCCCACTCACCGAGCCGCCAGCGGCCGCGCCAATGCCGCCAATCACGATGCCGCGCGCGTCCCCGCCAGCCCCGACACCAATGCCCCCGACCATCAGACCGCGAATCGACCCGCCGGCGCCCATGCCAATGCCGGCGACGTGAATGCCGCGCACATCTTTCCCCGCACCTGACCCGATCAAGGCAATACTGATACCGCCCAGCGACTCTTCCGCCTCAATCCCTGCTCCGGCCGCGAGCCCCGTGATGCGCGTGCCGCCCGTGAACGGTGCCCCCAGCGCTATTCCGCGCACGGTGCCATGCGACGATTTCGCGGGCTTCCAGAACGTCAGGTTGATGCCGTCGACACGTTCGAGTCGCGTGTCTCTCGCATTGATCCGCACTCCGTTGACTTCGCGCGAATCACCAATGCTGATGCCCGTGTGATTGACCGTCAGGTCCAGTGAACGACGCGCGTCCTGTGCGGAGACGGACGCCGTCGCGACAACCATCGCGCCAATCGTGAGTGGAAAGCGGTACGCCATACCGCTACGCGCTCGTCTTCGGTGTCGTCACATCCCCCGGCTTCACCTCGATCGCCGGCAATCCATGCTTCTTGAGGATCTCATCAATCGGCGGCAACAAATCCTTCCACGCGGCTCGAAGATCCACCAGATACACCTCCAGTTCCCTGGTCAGGATATCGAATACCTGCACACTCTGCTTCGTCGGGCGGGCATCCGCGCTGCCCACCACACCGGCCAGCGCGGCAATCTGGTTGTTCACGCGAATTGGATAGTTGAGTGGATCCTGACCACTGCGATTCTTCACCTGATAGATCTTCGCTTCGATCTCCGAAATACGCGTATCGAGGGATTTGATCAGCGCGGCGTAACGGGCGGAATCGGCGCCAACCTCCTTCGACCGTTTGACCGTCTGGTCACGCACAAACCGCACCGTGCGCACCGCATCGTTCGCATCGGTGGTCCGGTCGCGGATCTGCATGGCCAGTTTGTATTGCGCCACCAGATCAGCCGGTGTCGCATCGCTGCGCGGGTCCCTCCTCACGACAAACTTCGATTCCTGCGCCGGTGCACCGTCTACCACCAGGCGCACGGCGTAGGTTCCCGGCAGAGTCAGTGGTCCGCTGGTGCTGCCGGCCCAGAAGATCATCCCCTCGAACTGGGTCGCGTCGGCTTCGCGCAGATTCCACGAAAACGTGTTCATGCCCGCCTTATTCGTTGGATTCGCGTCGCTGGCAACACCGCGTCGACCTTGCGGCGCAGCCGCCGTGCCGGCGCCCGCCGTGTCGCTGGAAAACGTGCGCACCGTACGCCCCGTGGAATCACGGAATTCGATCGTCACCTTCTTCGGCGCCTGCCTGAGCCAGTAGTTCACGATCGCACCAGCCGGCGGATTGGCACCCACGGGAGAATCGCTGCCGCCACCAAACCCGCCGCCCCAGTTGATGCGATACGTAGTGCGCGGAGTGAACAGATGCGACGCCGACGCGAGCACACTCGCACTCAACTGACGCAGCGCGCTCAGGTCATCCAGCACGTAGAACGACCGGCCGTGTGTCGCGGCAATCAGGTCACCTTCCTTGATCGCCAGATCGTGCACCGGCACAATCGGCAGGTTGCGTCGCAACGAGACCCAGGTGCCGCCATCGTCAAGCGAGACATACACACCGCGCTCCGTGCCGGCGAACAGCAATCCCTGACGCACCTCGTCTTCGCGAATTACGCGGGTGAACTCCGACGCGGGAATGCCGTTGGCCTGTCCACTGCCATCAATGCGCGTCCATCGCTTGCCGAAGTCCGTAGTCTTGAACAGGTACGGCTGTTGGTCGTCCATTTGGAATCGATTGGCTGCGACATACGCGGTGCCCGCATTGAAGCGCGATGCTTCGATGATGGAAATGCGCGCCCACTCGCGCTCCTGGAGCAGCGGCGGCGTGACATTCGTCCACGTCTTGCCCGCATCACGCGACAGCTGCACCAGTCCATCGTCCGTACCCGCCCACAGCACGCCGCGCGTGACCGGCGACTCGGCCAGCGCGAACACCGTGCCGTAGTATTCGACACTCGTCTGATCGAGTGTGATCGCGCCGCCGGAGGGTCCCAGGGTGCGCGGATCATTGCGCGTGAGATCGGGACTGACGGTCGTGTAGCTGTCGCCTTGATCGGTGGTCTTGAACACCACGCTCGAGCCCACATAGATGGTTTTCGGATCGTGCGGACTCACCACGATCGGAAACGTCCACTGCATGCGGTACTTCGCGTCGATGGCAGAATGACCCATGGGATTGAGCGGCCACGGATTGATGTCGCGCGTGAGTCCGGTGCGCATGTTCTTGCGCGTGAGATAGCCACCGTAGCTGCCGGCAAAGACGATGTCCGGATCGGTTGGGAGCGCCGCGATAAAACCGCTTTCGCCGCCGCCCGCCTCCATCCACATGTCGAGCGTGATACCACCGGCGGCGCGCGATGGGCCGCACAGCGTGGAGTTGTCCTGTTGCGCCCCGCAAATCTTGTACGGAAAGTGATTGGTCGTGGTCACATGATAAAATTGCGCGGTCGCGAAATCCTGTGCCGTCCACGTCTTCCCGCCGTCTATACTCGCCGTGGCACCGCCATCATTGCCTTCGATCAGCCGATCGCTGTTGTCCGGCGCAATCCACGCATCATGCGAATCGCCGTGCGGCGGGTTGAGATTCGTCCACGTTTTACCGCCATCCTTCGACACCTGGAAATTCACGTTGCTCGCATACACCAGATCGGCATTCCTGGGATCGGCGTAGATCTTCGTGTAGTACCACGCGCGTTGTCGCAACTTGCGTTCGTCATTCACGCGTGCCCAGGTGGCACCGGCGTCTTCGGAACGGAATACGCCGCCTTCATCCGCTTCAATGATCGCGTACACCCGACGCGGATTGGCGCCACTCACGCTGATGCCGATGTTGCCCCAGAGCCCCGCCGGCAGGCCCGGTCGACGCGTCAGCTCCGTCCATGTGTCGCCGCCGTCGATCGACTTGAACATCCCCGAACCCTTGCCGCCCGATACCAGCATCCATGGCTTGCGGTGGGCCTGCCAGAAGCCGGCATACAACACGCTCGGATTGCCCGGGTCCATCGCCAGGTCCGCCGCGCCGGTCGAATCATCCTTGAACAGCACCTTCTGCCAGTTCTTTCCGCCGTCCTTCGAACGGAAGATTCCACGTTCCGCATTGGGACCCCACACGTGTCCCTGCGCGGCAACGTACACGAGATCGGGATTGGTGGGATGCACACGCACCTTTGCGATCTGCCGCGTGTCGTTGAGTCCGATATTCGTCCACGTCTTCCCGCCATCGATGGTCTTCCACACCCCATCGCCGTGCGAGACGTTGCCGCGAATCGGAAATTCGCCGCCACCCACATACACCACATCCGGATTCGACGACGACACGGCGATCGCGCCAATCGTCCCCCCGAAATACGCGTCGCTCATCGGCAACCATGAGAGCCCGCCGTCGGTACTCTTCAAGACCCCACCACCTTCACTTCCCATCCAATACTCACGCGGCCGAGCCCCGCTTCCGGCCACCGCCGACGTTCGACCGCCACGGTACGGACCGATCTCGCGCCAGCGCATCGAACCGAACGCGCTGCTGTCGAATGGCGCCGAAAGCGGCGCGACCACTGGCGCAACGACTCGTGGAATGGGAATTCGCGCTGCGGGTTTGGCCGCGCCTTGAGCGAGAACGGCGGCGAATGGAACGACTCCGACGACAACGAACACGGAAAAACGCAGTCTATTGTTTGACACGATGACAGTCTCCAAATCGGGATGAGTCGCGAAGCGCGACAATGCAGAATTCCCCGCAACTCGGCAAGCAATCCTGACTAATCCGAACCGGTCAGTTCAAAACTCTTCTTCTCCGCAAGCCCCGCTGCGTCAAACAAGACCCACACAATCGAACGCTTTCACTGCGCTATCCCGCTCGCTCCTGGTCCATCGACGAGCCCCCCCCCGCAGGCGGCTGGCGACCGGGATCGTTCCGGCGGCCCTCTGCCCGCGGGACCGACCCGGCTGTTCGGGTCGTCCCGAACGGGCAGTAAGGCCGCCGGAACGATCCCGGTCGCCAGCCGCCCCGCACCCGCATCGCAGCAAGAGCGAAACCCGCCGGTCAGCACTACCGTACGAGATAGCGCAGTGATATCATATCGATACCAACCCTCTCCACCGAGGATTCACATGCTCCGCGAAGTCGAAGCCCGCCCCGCAGCGGGAATCATGATGGCGCTCCTGCTCGTCGCTGCCATTGCTGGCGGCATCGCTCTGATCATCAATGGCGCCCGCAACGGCATTGCCGTCAGTGCCATCGGCGGTGTTGCCCTGATGATCGTGTGCCTGCTCTGCCTGCCGGGACTCTTTACCGTCGCCCCGAACGAGGGCAAAGTGCTCACCCTGTTCGGCAACTACAAAGGCACCGTCAAGACACCCGGTCTCTGGTTCACCAATCCGTTCATGCACAAGAAGTCCGTGTCACTGCGCGTGCGGAATTTCGAGACCAACAAGCTCAAGGTGAACGACCTGCGATCGAATCCTGTCGACATCGGCGCCATCGTGGTGTGGCGCGTGATCGACACCGCTGAAGCCGTGTTCGAAGTCAACGACTACGTACAGTACGTGGCGATGCAGAGTGAATCCGCGCTCCGCACACTCGCGTCGGCGCATCCGTACGACTCGCACGGATCGAACGACATTGCGCTCAGCACGCATCAGACCGAAGTCAACAAGGGGTTGCAGGAGGCGTTGCGCGAGCGGTTTGCACAAGCCGGCGTGGAAGTGATCGAAGCGCGTATCAGCCATCTGGCCTACGCGCAGGAAATCGCGGCAGCCATGCTACAACGTCAACAGGCCAGCGCCATCGTCGCCGCGCGGCAGACCATTGTCGAAGGCGCCGTGGGGATGGTGGAGATGGC
>JANMRE010000286.1:0-8357 GCA_031370885.1 Gemmatimonadaceae bacterium | reverse complement strand
GGCATCGCCATGGCGTTCACCTGTAATTGCGATTCGACCAGTACGCGTCGGCGTGCGGGCAACACCGACGTGCTCAGCTGCACGGCGCGTCGTCGCGCGCCTTCGTATCTGGCCCATGCCGTGCGCACTGCGGCGTGCACGTCCACCACCAGCGCGTCATGCTCCGCCACGCGTTTCTCGAGCATGGCGCGCGCCTTGGCGACGCGCGCGCCACCGCCATCGAGAATCGGCAGCGGAATCGACGCGTTGCCTCCCGCAAAACGCCCGTCCGGTTCGCGCTCAATAAACCCACCGATGGTGCCGTCGGGGAGCAGGCGAAAGCGGTTCGCCAATCCAACCGTCGAGAATGCCGCCTGAGCACTCTCGAGTGCTGCGGACACGTCCAGGCGGCGAGTGATGGCCAATGAATCGAGCGTGTTGAGCGTCCACTGCTCCGCGAGTGGATCGCCGAGTCGGTCGGCGATCGTCCATGATGTGTCTGCGGCACCGGCTCCAAGCAAACGACCAAGTTCCGCCCGGGCCATCGACAGCGACACGTCAGCGTCGACGACGTCGGCAACACTTTGCGCTGCCACGGCCTCCTCGCTGGCCACGGCATACGCCGGCAGATTTCCCGCGTCCCGAATGGCCCGGGCCGCGCCAGCCGACGCCGCCGTGGCGGCGGCCACCGTTTGTGACAGCTCGAGACTTTGCTGCGCATGCTGCACCTCCACGTAGGCCCGGTGCACCTGCAATACGACGCCAACAACGGCATCCGCCACGCGCTGCTCGACTCCGCGCAACTCGGCGGCGGCGATGCGTTGCCGAAGCGGCCGCTGCAGCGCCGACACGATGGCAAATCCAATACCGACGGACGAGACGCCGGTGCCGCTCGCGATGGGCGTTCCAACCATCACATCCAGAATCGGGTTGGGGAGCCGACTGGCTTGCCACAGTTCGGCGGAGGCGACGCCGACATCGGCGAGCACCGCGCGAACATGGGGACTGCGTACCAGTGCGATGCGTACTGCGGCGTCGGCGGAGAGCGCACCCGCGGGGACAGCGGGGCGGACTGCCGAATCGACGGCCACCCATGCGGGCGGTGTGAGGCCGCGGTCGGCGAGTAACCGTTCGACGGGCCGCGTGCCCTGTCGCGCGGCCGGCGGCACGCAGGCAGCGGCCAACGCGAACGCGCCCAGTCCCCATCTGGTTTTACGGCACATAAAGAACATGAGGGGAACAAAGGGGTATGGCCAGGAGCCTGTCAACTGTCGCGCCGAGGTGCGCGTGAGACTCTGGCGCTTTACAGCCGGTCAACACGTGTCTAGCGTTCATCACATCAAAGGCTCACCCGAACGTCAGGATTCCGTGTCATCCCAGAAGCCGTCGAGATCGTCACTCCCGAAATTGCAGGACACGGTGCGACTCTCCGCCGATGGCCTGGCCAAGGTCCTTGGTGATCTTGAGGCGCGCGTGCTGCGGGCGGTGTGGGAGATTGACCGGCCGGCGACCGCGCGTGAGGTGCACGAGCGCGTGATCGATGAGCACGCGATCTCACCGCTCACCACGATCACGGTGCTGAATCGGCTGGTTGGCAAGCGCGTGCTGAAGCGCGGGAAATCGGGCGATCGGATCCACTTCGTCGCGCGCCTCGATGAGGCCGCGTTCATGTCGCATGTGTCTCGGCGCGTGGTGGAGGGCGTGTTGTCCTTCGATACCGATGCCGTCGCGGCGTCATTTGTTGACGTGCTCGCGGAACGCGATCCAGAACAACTCGAAGTCCTGGCGCGCCTGATCCGGAAGCGACTCCGCGAGCGCTCGGACGGTTGAACCCATGCGTCGTGCCGGTGGCGATTCGCTGATTCAGCCGCCCCTTGTTCATCGGGAACAGCGGCATCGACGACGCGTGCTGCTGGGGTTGGCCACGCTGCTCGTCCTCAGTATCAGTCCAGTGTTCGGCCACCATCTCGTGGGCGCGGCCACGTGGTTGCCCGCGTCGCTCGAGCACCTCGGCCCGTTCTGCATGGTGGCGCTGCATCATCTGCTCGCGCCGGTGCATGGGGCGTTTCACGTGCTGTTGCAGGCCGGGCTGCTGTTCGCGCTTCTTGAGCGAACGCGCGCCGTGTGTCGACACGCGCGCACCATGCGCGCGTTGTCCATCACGCCTGCACGGGCTGATGCCCGACTGGTTATGGCGGTGCACGCGATTGGATTTGATCTCGACCGGGTGCATCTGGTAGCCGGGCTGCCAAACCCCGCGTTCACCTCAGGGTGGTGGACGCCGCGTATTTATGTGGCGCATGCACTCCCGGCGCAGTTGAACGCCGATGAACTGGCGGCGGTGTTGTCGCATGAGATGGCGCACGTTCGGCGACGCGATCCGCTGCGGCAGTTTGCCTGGCGCACGCTGGCGGGCGTGCTGTTCTGGCTGCCGGCGATGCGTCGACTGGCCGAGGAGTTGGCCGACGAATCGGAAATCCTTGCCGACGACTACGCGGCCCAGGAGCGCGCGCTGCCGCTCGCGTCGGCGATCCTGCGTATGGCAGGGGCAGATGTTGGTCCCCTGAGTTTGGCCGTTGGATTTCAGCGGCGGGATCTGTTGGAGCGTCGCGTCCGTCGATTGGCCGGCGAGGACGCGGTGGTGGGCTTTCAAGTGCCCCGTCGATCCATTGTTGGTGCCGCCCTGGTGCTCCTTGCCGTGTGGACCTCCGGTGTCATCGTGCTGCATCCATTGCCGGCAAACGATCATGTATCGGGACACTGCACTCACATCGGCGACTGGCAAGTGAGTCACCTGTTCTGCAATCATTTGCACGCGGCTGGCGATCCGTGCCCGCATCGGGATGGTGTCGTGCGTCACGTGGCGGTGCAATAGTTCGCGTGTCGCGCCGACAGGGAGTGGCGACGTCTGGCGTCGGCCTTGCGCGTGCAGACAGTCGACGGTATTTTACACACTGTAAAGAAGCCCCGCGCAACACCTACCTCTTCCAGGGATTTCGTACCGATGCGTTCCCGACTGCTGACGTTGGTCTTCAGCGCTGCGCTTGCCCTCCCGGTGCACGCTGCATCGGCGCACCCGAAACTGGTGCGTTCCACGCCAGCGGCCAATGCGACCGTTGCCTCGGCGCCGACGTCGATTTCCGCCACGTTTAACGAACAGATCACGCCGGCGCTCAGCAAGCTCACGCTGTTCGATGCGGCAGCGCGTGTGGTGCATCTTGATTCGCTCACCGCAGCAGCCGGTGATAACAAGACGCTGGTTGCCAAAACCACGGCCAAGCTGGCGCCGGGCCGGTACACGGTGAAATGGCAGGCGGCTGGTGGCGACGGACACCCGATGAAGGGTGAGTTCACGTTTGTCGTGGCGACGCCAGGCTCCGACAGCCAAGCAACCAGCGCCGCGGGTCGATAGTGTTCGCGCTTGTGACGGGGATACTGCAGGCCGTGTCCCCGTCCGAGCCCAGTGTGCCGTTCGATGTCGATTCTCCGGCCTATGTGGTCATTCGCTTCACACAGTATGCGGCGGTCACGCTGCTCATTGGCTGTGTGGCGTTTCGCGCGGCCGTATTATCTCGTTTCGAGCAGGGCCAGGTGAACAGCGGATCGCGGGCCGACGAATTTGCGCCGCATATCACCGCGTGGGTTTTTCGCGGGCTTCTCATGCTGACGGTGGTGCACGTGGCGCGACTTGCCGCGCAGCATCGGGTGTACTTCGAGGACGGCGCGTGGAGCATGGGCACCATGCGTCCCATCTTGTGGCAGTCCGGATGGGGACTCGCCTGGCTCATCGCCGCCGGATGTATTCTCACGGCCTTCGTCGCCCTCGCGTGCATTACACGGGCGCAACGGGCGGGGTGGTGGCTGCTTGCCGCGGCCGTGGTGGTGCTCAGTTGGACCATGGCGATGTCTGGTCACCCGGCAGTTGCCCCGTCGCCACGCTTCGCGATGACGCTTGATGCCCTGCACATTATTGGTGCCGGCGGTTGGGTCGGCAGTCTGTGCGTCATGATGTTTCTCGCGGTGCCTGCATTGCTCCGGTCGTCTGGGCCGGACGGGCATCAGCGCATTGCACGTCTGGTGACGGCCTTCAGTCCAACGGCCTTGGTGTTCGCATCGCTGCTGGGTGTGACCGGTGTGTTGGCCGGATGGCGCAACGTGGGCTCGTGGTCAGGGCTCTTTGAGAGCGAATACGGCAGGTTGCTCCTGATCAAGTTGGCGCTCGTGGGGGTTATCGCGGCGCTCGGTGCCGTCAACTGGAAGCGCGTGCTGCCGAGACTTGGGCAACCAAGCGCAACGCGGATGCTGCGGCAGAGCGCAGTGCCCGAGTTGGCAGCGGCCGTGTTGGCGCTCGTGGCGACCGCCATGCTGGTGGCGACCGCCATGCCGGAGATGGGACACGGCGCGGTCGCGCTGCGTTGAAGCGCGAGGGGGCCGGTGTAGCGTCGCGTGACGCGCTGCGAGGTCGAGCACGGTTGATGACGCCGGGGAAAATCAGGCCAATCGCAAACCGCTTCCTTTGAAGGCACTGAAGTCATGCTGATTATTCGTAGCCAATGCGGCACCCGCAACAATGGCCGTCGCTGCAATCATCGCGTCAACACGGCCGGTCCGCTTTCGACCACCCACATTGAAGAGACCAGCGGCGGCGGAAGCGTGGGATTCACCGAAGGGCAGCAAGTCGTGCAGAAACGCGCGCATGGTCTGGATCTGCACGGCGGTCACGGGTCCGCACAGGAACTCGAACCACGCGAGCATTGGCGTCACCAGGGTTTCGCCGGACGTGAACCACGCGGTCAGTTCCCGACTCTCGCGACTGCCCGGAACAAGTCCGAGGATCAGATAATTGGTGTCAAGGCAAATCACTTGCCTCTCCACGTTTTTCGATCTTTCTGAACGGCGGCCAGGTAGGTTGTAGCCTTCGCCGCACTGAGGCCACCACCAGACTTGTGCAATGCGTGGAGCATGGCGATCGGGTCGGGTTTGGCAGCCACGTCGGTGTGGGCCACCACGCGTCGGATCACTTCGGCCTGGGACACCTTCCACTGCGCGGCCAGCGCGCGAATGCGCGTGGCGGTCGCTTGGTCAAGCGAAAATGTGGTGCGATAGGTCATGATTGCCATACCATCATACATACCATCAGATCGGCCTCCGGTCAAGTTGAGCGTGCCGCCGACGTGAGGCACACGCGCGAGCGGGGGCAGGGCGAGCCGGGTCGCGGTATGCCACGCACGATCATGAATTCGCTCCGTGAGGGCTTGTCCTTCCCGGTGCCACAAGGGGTACGATAGTACGTATGAGCGACGCCTGCTGCCCGAGCCCAGTGCCTGCTGTTCCGCCGTCGGGCGCATACCGGCGTGTGCTCTGGGCTGCCTTGGCCATCAATGGTCTCATGGTTGTTGTCGAGATGATCAGCGGTGCCGGGGCCGGGTCGTCGGCACTCCAAGCCGATGCGCTCGACTTTCGGGCGGACACGGCGAACTACGGAATCGGTCTGCTGGTTCTTGGCGCCGCCCTCCAAGCACGCGCCCGTGCGGCGATGGTGAAAGGCCTGTCCATGGGAGCGTTCGGTCTGGTTGTGCACGCGCAATGATGCAGTGGGAAATATCACGGTCGTTGCGGCGGCGAGCGCCGTCTTCGCAATCGGTCGTGGCTGGCCGGACGTGCTGGTCGCACTCGCAATGGCTGGACTGGCGTTGCGCGGAGCCGCACAGATCGTACGGCAGGCGCGGGGAGAGCTACACGGGTACACCTCGCGAACCTGATGAGAGATTGTCGACACGAGGCGCACCGCGCTTGCACCGGGTGTGACAACAACCTACGTTTGCCACCGATGCGTTCTCTCCGATCTGCGCGATTCGTGCTGGCGATTCTCGCCTGTGTTGCCGCGCTTGCCGCGCCAACGACGGCGGTTGCGCACGGCATGGCGCACGTGCGGGAACTGATGGGCCAGTCCGTCCTCACTGGTGTTGAAGCCACAGACAGCGGGAATTCCGGCTCCGTGTCGGCGACCGACTCGGGTACGGATCACACTGCGCTGCACCGCGTCCCCTCGGTGCGGCAGACAGAGCGCCAGGTAGTCGCTACACCGGTCGAATGCTATCGGCCCACCAACGAGCGACCCACGGTCCGGCGCGTAGAGGTCCCCTCTCCTGCAACCGTCGGCGAACCGATACCGCCGCCCGGCGCGCGCGTTGCGCGCCCTCGCCCGCCACCAGTCGGCTAACAGGCCGCTCGCGCGCCTGCAATCTGCGGCCTTCCTCTGTGAACGCCGCTCCGACATTGCGATCACTCACGCGGAGCGCGCCCATGCGGCCACTCGGGTGCGAGTGTTGATCGTTCCGCTTGGTCGACGGCGGCGCGTCCACCGCCCCACGCGCAGGTGGTTTCCTCTCGGCCCCTCTGACACTTCAACGCCGGTGCCTGCACTCGTGACATACTCTGCAGTTTGTCATTCTCTCCGTTCGCCAATACTCCTGCTTGCGGTGTTCGCGGCGGCTGCCTCAGCGCAAAGCGCGGTGTCCGACGCGGCGCCGCTCTCGGGACCGCCACAGGAAGCGCGCTCACTGAGTCTGGCCGAGGTTCTGCGTCGAGCCATGGATCAGCACCCCGTGGTTGAAGCGGCACGCGCGCGCGTCTCGTCCGCGCGCGGCGGCCGTCTCTCGGCACGTACGTTGCCCAATCCCGTGTTGACATATTGGGCAGAGAGTCTGCGCGGTCGGGGGCTCAGTGCATCGACGCTACTTGACCGGGAATCGCAAACCTACGCGACACTCCCGCTTGAACCGCTCTATCAGCGGTGGCCCCGGATCGCGCAGGCAAACGCGGAGGTACGGGCTGCCGTGGCCGATCTGGCACTGGCTCAACAACGCGTTGCGCTCGACGCCGCGCACGCTTTTTTCCGAGTCTCGGCTGCCCAAGTCGCCGTGGACGCAGCGGATGACATCCGCCAAAGCCTTGCCGCGCTCGTCACGTTCAATCAGGCGCGGGTACGGGAAGGTGTGGCAGCCGAAGCCGACTTGATCCGCACGCAGCTCGAGTTGGATCGCGTGGCCGCCAACGTGACGTTGGAGCGCGTAGACCTCGCTCGCTCGCGGGCGCTGCTTCTGACGTATCTGGCCGCGCCCAACAACGGAACCCAAACACCGGCTGATGTGAGCCGAGCGACCTCGCTGTCGCGCGAAGAGATTCGCGTTGATGTGGACGACGTGAGCGCCGGCAACCTTGCCGCAGGCGCGCTGCCAACGCTCGAACAGTTGGTGGAGCATGCCAGAGCCACTCGGCCGGATCTCGTTGCATCCCGTGCCCGCGCCGAGGCCGCGCGCGCGGAGGTGAGCGCGCAGCGCGCCCTCACGGTGCGGCAAATTGGTGCGACATTCGGCACCAAGCGCACACTCGGCGTAACATCGTTCATCGCTGGAGTGTCGTTGCCGATTCCGCTGTTCGATCAAAACCGCGGCGAGGTACAGCGCGCCACGGGCGAGCGGACGGCGGCCGAGTACGAGTTCGCATGGGCCGAGCGTCAGGCTGTCAGTGAGGTCGAAGCCGCATTGGAGGCCGCGCGCCTCTTGACCGAGCAAGTTGGCATGTTGCGCGGCTCGTTTCTCGCCCGCGCCGAGGAGTCACGCCGCATCGCGCTGGCCGCGTACCAAGAGGGGGCAGTGAGCCTGCTTCAGGTCATCGATGCGTCGCGCACGTTGGCTGACGCGCGCGTGACGTACTACCGCACCGTGTTCGCACAGCGTCAGAGTCTGCTGGAACTCAACGCCGCCGTTGGAATGAGTCCACTCGATGGTCCATCGCCGCGCCTCGTGCGCCCTTCAGGAGCCCGCCCATGAGGCGTTTCATACTTGACCAGCGACTCCCGTTGCTGCTTGCGCTCGCCTATTCAATGGCCGCGTGCGATGGCGGCTCGGCGAGTCGCGCAGCCGATAGCGCCACAGGCGAAGAGTCGAGCGCCAAAACCGACTCCGCGTCCATCAGCTTTTCTGCGGCCCAGGTGACGCATGGCGGCGTCCGATGGGAGCGCGCCGAATCAAGGGATGTCATTGGCAGCATCGAGCTCCCGGGGCAGCTGGTACCCAACGAGGACCGCACCGCGCGTCTCGGGGCGCCGGCGCAAGGCCGGGTGATCGCAGTGCACGTTCGACTCGGTGAGCATGTCATGATTGGTCAACCCTTGATCACGCTGCAAAGCGAGGCCGCGAGTTCTGCCACCGCAGATTTCGAGAAGGCCCGTTCTGAGCTGGCATCGCGGCGCGCAGCGGCCACGTACGCGAAGCTGGCGCGGGAGCGCGCCGACCGTCTCTTTGCGATCAAGGCCGGATCGCGTCAAGAAGCCGAGCGCGCGGCAGCGGATGACGAACTCGCAAGGGGCAACG
>JANMRE010000280.1:0-7078 GCA_031370885.1 Gemmatimonadaceae bacterium | reverse complement strand
CGTCCCGTCAAGCATTGGTCAGGCCGTCAGCCACGGATGTGTGAGACTGCGGAACGAAGACATCGCGACGTTGTACCACATGGTGGAAGTCGGAACCCCAGTATTTATCTACTAAAGCCGACTATATTTCAGAACTGGCCTCGACGTGTTCCTGTTGGTGGAATACGCTATCGTTCGCCGCGCTTAATCGTCTTCTTGCAGATCGCGCACAGTTCGCTACTCAGACTCTATCGTCCGAGCCCTTGTCCGAACTTCTCTCGTTGTCATCCGGCGCATCCGCGTGATGCGCGCTCAACCGCGTCTGCGGCACCTCTCAGGTGCGGTGGCTGGGCTGTTCGTGCTGGTCTCGGTGGTTACGGTTGCCCTCGCTGCTCCTGCCAATGCGACCACCCTTACTGGCGCCGCGCCGTTGGTAGCAGGCACGGCCACGAAGCCAACATTGCACGACTCGCTGCGCGGTCGCAGCCGCAAGCTGCGGGCGCGCTTCGTGAATCCCACGCGCACCGGTGCGTTGCCGATTCTGCGCGAGCTCTTCGGTGATTCGGTCGGTCGGCAGGTCGGCGTGCATTCCACAACGGTGTCCGAACCGAGTGCGGCGGGACCGTTCAGCTTCATCACCATGCGCCCATTCACCGACAAGGTGCGCGGACGCATTGGAGCGTATCGCATCGGGTTTTTCCCCAGTGAACAGCGTTCGGTGCGCAGCGCGGCGTACGGCAATCCCGAGGGTTTTCTGGAAATCACCGCCGGCAATCAGGACACGCCGGTGTCTGAACATTTCAACCTGCGGGATTTTCTTACGCACGATCAGGGCGCCGTGTGGCCCAAGTACCTCGTGCTGCGCGAGCCGCTGGTAGACAAGCTCGAACTCGTGATGGACGAACTCCGCGACATGGGGGTTGCCGTCCGTCGCATGCGCGTGATGTCCGGATTCCGGACGCCACAGTACAATGCGCAGGGTGTCGGTGCCGGCGGACGCGTGCAAGACAGTCGGCATCAGTACGGCGACGCCGCCGACGTATACATCACGAACGGTCCACGCGACTGGATGAGTGATCTCGATCGCAACGGCCGCGTCGATGTGGGCGATGCGCGACTGCTGGCGATGGCAGCGGAGCGCGTAGAGCGCGCGCATCCCGATCTGGTGGGAGGGGTTGGCGTGTATCCCGCCACCTCCGCGCATGGTCCGTTCGTACACATTGATGTGCGTGGCAGCCGGGCGCGCTGGGGGCCGATGTGATTCGCCGCACCGCCATCATTGTCAGCGGTATCGCGGCGATCACGGCCGCGATGCTGTATCAGCCGCCTGCCGACCTGTTGGCCGGTTCGTCTGCCGTGAGCGCCACTCGCAGTGTGCCGGTGGTCGAAGCAAGCACCGGCGCGCGTGGCATCAGCGGCGAGGTGCGCATGCGATTTGTACGCGCCGGCGAGCGACTGGCATTCCCGCTTGCAGTGCGCGGCGCCGCGCTGGGATTTACCTATCAATGGATCAAGGTTGGCGGCACCGAGTCGGGCGACGTGGCACGTCCACTTGATGGCGACACCCTGCTCGCGCCGCTCGAAGCGGGATTCTACGAACTCGTGGTCTCACGTTCGGGTATTTCGCAGCGCATCGCCGAGCCTCGTCTGGCCGTCCTCGTGCCGTTCGAACTGAAGTTGGGAAGTTCGCTCAACGGCTATCAGATTGGTCGCTATCCGTCCGAGTGGGCCCACGACGAACAGGCCGAACGTCCGGTGGGATTTGCCGAAGTGCATGCCGATGAGCTCGATCTGCCGCTCACGCGACATCTCAAGCTGCGAGACTTTCTCACGCACGACGCGCAGACCATCTGGCCGCGCTACCTCGCCATCGATCCGCGCGTGCTCGACAAAATCGAACTGGTGCTCAGCGAACTCGCCCGGCGTCGCGGCGAAGAGCGCATGGATTTCACTCTGGAAGTGCACAGCGGATTCCGCACACCGCTACATAACGCCGGCGTTGAGGGCTCGGCGCGTGATTCGCGCCATCTGTACGGAGACGCGGCGGACGTCGCGATTGACGCCGATGGTGATGGGAAACTCACGCTGTTCGATGCGTATCGGGTGGAAACGGCGGTCGATTGGGTCGAACGCATGCACCCGGAGTTGGCCGGCGGTCTGGGTGTGTACAGCAGCCGACGGTTCAATACCCCATATTGCCATATCGACGCGCGCGGCGAACGTAAGCGCTGGCGGGGCTGAATCAGTCGGCCAGTGGCCGTCGTATGGGCCGTGCACGCGTCGGGTGTGCGGCGCGGCCGACCCCAGGAGGATTTGTGAATCCGTATGTACGTGATCGCATTCATCGCAAACTCGAAACGCTCAGCGATGAACGTCTGTACCAGGTGCTTGACTATGTCGAGTTTATTGAAGCGCGCTACGCGGAGAAGTCGGCCGCGCCGATGAACGTATTGCAACGTTTCGCGGAGGGCGTGGAAGACAAATTGCGGGCCGGCGGCGTGGCAGTCACCACCATCAGCGAAACGATGGGCCTGCTCAACCGCGCGGTCGGCGTGCTGAACGGGGTTGCACAGTCCACCATGTCCATGGCGGGCGACGTCGTGTCGGTGGCGCGATCGGCGGTTGATCAGGTTGGTGCGCCAACCCCGCCAGTGCCGCCGTCACCGCCAGCGTCGAATTCGAACCCTAACCAATTGCCCAATGGAACCCAGCCGCCTCGCTCAGATGGCGCGTGATCGTGTGGAGGACCGCGAAGCCGGCTACCCGGAACGCGGATTGTTCACCGGACGCGGTCGAGCGCGTCGTCGAGAGTCGCAGCGACTGCGACCGGAGGCCGAAGAGATGTCGGCCATCGATGTCGGCGAGCGTGACGAAGATGATTTGGCGCCGCGGGCGCGTCCGCGCGCTGGCGCCAAACGGTCGGTCCTTCACGTCATTACTCAGATCCCGGCATATGTCCGCCTGCTGCTCGGGTTGATGAGCGATTCGCGGGTGTCGAAGATCGATCGCTTCATGGTGGTGGCGGCGGCCGTGTATATCATTTCTCCGCTCGACTTCATCCCCGATTTTATCCCGTTCCTTGGCGAAGTCGACGACATCTTCCTGCTCATGCTGGCGTTGCAGCGGCTGGTCGGGAATACAGGTCGTCGGGTGATTCTGGACTATTGGCGCGGCAATCCGGAGGACCTGTCGGACATCAATCTGGCCGGCATGGTGAGCGCCGCCGGGTTTTTCCTGCCAGCCGGAATTCGGCGCCGACTGATCAAGATGGCGAGACAGAGTAGGAAGTAGGCAGTCTCCAGTCTTCCGTCTGACATCTTTCGTCTTTCTCCGCTGGACTCCCCGCCCGCTCCAGCCTATGTTTCAAGATGGCACCCTCGACGACTGAGACCTCTGAGCCCGCTTCCGGAATCACTTCCGGCAGCGGGCTTTCGCGCAATGGCGCGAACGCCGCACATGCGTCCCGCATCCGAGATGATCTGGCGCTCACCTTTGATGACGTATTGCTGGCGCCGCGTCACTCCCTTACGCATCCGCGCGAAGTAAGCATCCGATCGCACTTCACCCGTGGCATTGCGCTGAACGTGCCGCTCGTATCGGCCGCGATGGACACGGTCACGGAGAGCGAGATGGCGATCATGATGGCGCGCTCGGGTGCCATCGGCGTGTTGCACAAGAACATGTCCATTGACCGACAGGCGGCGGAAGTTGATCGCGTCAAGCGTTCCGAGAGTGGCATGATTCTCAATCCGATCACACTGTCACCGACCGCCTCGTTGCGCGAAGCCGTGTCACTCATGATGCGCTTCAAGATCTCCGGTGTGCCGATTGTCGACGGGAATGGCATGTTGGTGGGAATCCTTACCAACCGCGATCTGCAATTTGAGCGCGATCTCGACCGTCCGCTGCGCGACGTGATGACGACCGACGATCTCGTGACCGCGCCGGTGGGCACGACGCTCGATCAGGCCGAAAAGATCCTGGGTCGACATCGCATCGAGAAACTGCCAGTCGTCGATGAACACTTTCTGCTCAAGGGTCTCATTACCGTCAAGGATATTCATAAGCGTCGGCAGTTCCCCGATGCCAACAAGGACCGGCACGGTCGCCTGCGGGTGGCCGCCGCGATTGGGGCAGGCGGTGACTATCTCGATCGCGCCGGCGCGCTCATTCAGGCGGGTGTTGACGTTCTCGTGATCGACACCGCCCACGGGCACAGCGACGCTGTGCTGCAGGCAACCGGACGGGTGCGCGACGCCTTCCCCGATGTGCAACTGGTTGCCGGAAACGTCGCTACGCGCGCCGGCGCCGCTGCGCTGGTGGAGCGCGGTGTTGACGCGGTCAAGGTTGGTGTCGGTCCCGGTTCCATTTGCACCACGCGGGTGGTAACTGGTGTTGGTGTTCCGCAACTCACCGCGGTGATGGATGCGGTGGACGGAGCAGGCGATGTGCCGGTGATCGCCGACGGCGGGGTGAAGTATTCGGGCGATATCGTGAAGGCGCTGGCGGCAGGGGCCTCCAGCGTGATGATGGGCTCGATGTTGGCGGGAACGGAAGAAAGCCCCGGCGAGTCATTCCTGTTGGAAGGACGACGCTTCAAGATGATTCGTGGCATGGGTTCGCTCTCTGCCATGCAGGACGGTAGCGCTGACCGGTATTTCCAGGAGGGCGAAATGTCTTCCAGGAAGCTGGTTCCGGAGGGCATCGAAGGGCGCGTGCCGTACAAGGGCCCGGTGGGGGATGTCCTGTTCCAGATGATCGGCGGCCTGCGCAGTGGCATGGGGTACGTTGGTTGTGGCACGATTGACCAGCTGCGAACTGAAGCGCAGTTTGTGCGCATCACAACGGCAGGGCTGCGCGAGTCGCATCCGCACGACGTGACCATCACCCGCGAAGCGCCCAATTACTCGCTGTAGCGTTGACATGCTTCACTGTTCGTTCCTCCCTTCAATGCGCGTTTTCCGCACGGCCCGATACTCTCCCGATGACTTCGATCGCATTTGAATTGCTGGCACCATCGGCCGAACGGACCGCCTCGATCGAAGCGCTGGCTGCGCTGTTGACCCCGGGCATGACGGTTGCGCTGTCCACGCACATCAACGCCGATGGCGACGGCTGTGGTTCGGAAGTCGCGTTGGCGTTACTGCTGACACAACTCGGCATGAAGACGCGCATCGTCAATCCAACGCCGTGGCCGGCGATGTTTGCATTCCTGTTGGAAGGCGGCATTGAGGAGGCGACCGCCCGCGGGGTTGCAGCGCTCGATGACATTGACGCGCTGATCGTGCTGGATATCAATGACGTGCGTCGCGTGGGCGTGCTGGCCGATAAGGTCCGGTCGCTGACGGTCCCGGTGGGCGTGATCGACCATCATGTCGCAGGCGACATTCCGATTGGCGATATCGTCGTGGCCGATACGGGCGCGTGCGCCACCGGCGAGCTGGTGTTTGATGTCGCCACAACCCTGGGACTCGAAATCACCCCGATGGTGGCAAGGGCGTTGTACTGCGCCATCCTGACCGACACGGGCAGCTTTCGCTTCAGCAACACGTCCCCGCGCGCTCATGCCATCGCGGCGGTCCTGCTGGCGTCGGGGGTGGATCCAGAAGAGATGTACCGCCGTATTTATGGACAGGTGAGCGTGGGTCGTATGGAGCTGTTGCGCGATGCGCTCGACTCACTCGAGGTGGACGCGACACTCGGCATGGCCTGGATTTCCGTAGAAGCCGGGGTCATGGAACGTTACGACGTGACCAGCGAAGAGCTTGACGGCATTGTCGAGCATCCGCGCAGCATTGTCGGCACGCGGCTCGCGCTGTTTTTCCGCGATCTGGGCTATGGCAAGGTGAAAGTGTCGTTTCGGAGCACCGGTACGGTAGACGTGCAGCGGCTGGCGAAGACCTACGGTGGTGGCGGTCATGCGAAGGCGTCGGGCGCGCTGCTCACGGGCTCCCTGATTGACGTGCGCGAGCGGGTCGTGGCGGATGCGCGCAGCTATCTGCGAAATGGCCAACTGCCGTAGGTCGTACCGCGTTGGGTGTTCGCGGCACGCTATCGTGACCTCGGCGCCACACGGGTTGGCCTGAACGCCACGATCCACGACACTTCGTCATCGATAGCTGCGCCGTAGAACGTGCCGTTGGCACCCACGGCGAGTGCGACGAACGCGATGGGCAGCACCCGCGAGTAGAGATAGCGCCCGCTTGGCAGATAGTAGTCCAGCAGTCGGTACGGCGCGCGCTGAGTGGCACCCGCCTGCACGATCAGCGTATCGCCGATGTGGAGTGCACCCCTCGCGATCGGCGACACCGTGCTGGTTTGAGTTTCCTTGCGTACTTCGCTGCGCCAGTTCTTGTCGAGCGTGTTCGTGGCCACGCGGACCACGGCCTCGGCGCCTGCCTCGATATAGGGATGCGCCATCATCGTGCCGACGGCGTTTATCGTATACCATGTGCTGCCGAACGACGGCACCAACGCACAGCGATCGCCCACCAGCGGTCCGGACAGCCGCGCCGACGCTGCGAACGCCGGCGGTGGGTGGTCGCGGTCGTACCCATCCAGCGTGCGTTGGGCGATGGTCCGTCCGGTACTGTCCACCACGCGAATGGCCTTCTCAATACCGGCGACTTTCATGAGCACCCGTGCGCCGGATAGCAGACAGGCACTCTCCAGGTTGGCCGCGTCGGGCAGAGGCGTGTCCCAGCGCAACGTGCCGCGTGTATCGTACATCGAAAGGCGTGACGTGGCGTGATCGATTACACCAAACGATGCGCCGTCACTGACCAACAGTGCGGGTCGTTTGAACTCGCCAGGTCCTTCGCCTCGCGCGCTCATGGTGAATTGCGTGCGCCCGCTGTCCCGATCGAACGCGATCACCTCGCGCGTGCCCAGATCGAGCACCGCGACCAGATTGCCGAAGGTGGTGAGGTGCCGGGGCTCCACAAATAACTCCGGCTCGTCCTTCCCTCCGCGCCGCCACAAGCGCACCCAGAACGAATCGGTCTGAAACCGTCGTTGGTCAGGCGGTCCCTTCGAACGACTCAACGGGGCACGTTGTGCCTCGCGCGCCACCTGTGGCGCTGCGCGACGCGCTGGCGGT
>JANMRE010000261.1:0-25022 GCA_031370885.1 Gemmatimonadaceae bacterium | reverse complement strand
GAGCATGCAGGACAGGCCCCTTTGGTGGCGCAATCGCGACTCACGGCGGCGCCAGTGGCCCTGTTGGCATTGGGAGCGGTCGACCTCAGTGTGCTCCCCGCGTTGCTGGAGCGAAACGGATTGAACGTCGGGTTCGATGGCGAAATCACCATCGTTGCAACCGACGATTACCTGCGGAACGAACTCGTTGAGTGGAACGCGCGTTCGCTCTCTTCCGGGAAGGCGTGGCTACTCGTGAAGCCGGTCGGCGTGGAGACGTGGATCGGACCGCTTTTCGCCCCCGGAAGCAGTGCCTGCTGGGAGTGCCTCGCGCACCGTCTGCGTGGGCACCGCCGGCTTGAGGCGTATCTCGCGCGTCGCCGAGGAACGGACTCGCTGGCGACTGTCCCCGCGGCCTCAATCAACTCGACGCAACATGCGGCACTTGCCGACACGGTCACGGAAGTCACGCGTTGGATTGGCAGTGCCGGTCATTCATCCCTCGTGGACCGGGTGGTCTCGACAAACGTACTCACGCTGGAACGCACCTCGCATGCGCTTACCCGGCGCCCACAGTGTCCGGCGTGCGGCATCGCATCATTTCCCGACGGACGCATCGCCCGTCCGGTGTATCTGAGCGCTCGCCCAAGAGTCGCCGCTTCGGATGGAGGACATCGGGCGAGCGAGACAGCGGACGTTCTCGCCAAACTGGGTCGTCACCTCAGTCCGATTACGGGCATCGTCAGCACCCTGACCGTCGGAGAACGAACAGGGCCGCCGGGCAGTCACGGCAAGTGGTTGACACCAACCTTCGCCGCCGATCACAACTTCGCGGACGCGTTTGACGATCGCTTCTTTCTCAAGGAAGGCATGCGTCGGCGGTCGGGCGGCAAAGGGAAGAGCGCCGAACAAGCGCGGGTGAGCGCGTTGGCGGAATCGCTGGAGCGTTACTGCGGCGTCTTCGACGGCAGTGAGCCGCGGATCCGTGGCTCGTTCGCGGAACTCGGCGACACCGCGATTCACCCCAACGCCTGCATGACGTACAGCGCTCGGCAATTCGCTGAGCGCGCGTCGCACAACCTGCGGGACCACAAGGCGCACTGGGTGCCGGAGCCGTTTCGAGAGGATGCCGCAATCGAGTGGACGCCGCTCTGGTCGCTCTCGTCGCATTGCACCAGATACTTGCCTACCGCCTACTGCTATTTCGGATACCAGAGTGCCGATCCGCTTTTCGCCCGTGCGGACTCCAACGGCTGTGCTGCTGGCGCCGTGCTGGAGGAGGCCGTGCTTCAGGGGTTCCTCGAGTTGGTCGAGCGGGACGCGGTTGCCATCTGGTGGTACAACCGGCTGCGCCGACCCGCCGTGGACCTCACGAGTTCAGCCGATCCGTACGTCGCCGCGCTGGTGAGTTACTACGGCGAACAGCGGCGCAACCTGTGGGTGCTCGATGTCACCAGTGACCTTGGTATTCCAACCTTTGCGGCGTTGTCGAGTCGGGTGGACAAGGCCGAGGAGGACATCATTTATGGATTCGGTGCGCACCTCAACGCTGACGTGGCCCTCGCGCGGGCGCTGACGGAGGTAAACCAGTCGTTGGAGGCAGTGCCCAGCGCGACCGGTCCCGACTCCGCGCGTACTTACCGGGGGGGACCGGATGCCGTACGTTGGTGGCGCACGGTTCGCACCGCCGACGCGGCCTACCTGATGCCGGACACCTCCGTCGAGCCACGCCGTCTTCAGCGCATTGCGAATCTTTCATCGGACGACCTGCACGAAGACATTCTCACTTGCCTGAAGATTGCGGCTGCACGCGGGGTGGAGATATTGGTCCTCGATCAGTCGCGACCCGATGTTGGGTTGCCCGTTGTGCGCGTGGTTGCGCCCGGGCTTCGTCACTTCTGGGCCCGCTTCGGCGCTGGCCGCCTGTATGATGTGCCAGTGCAGCAGGGCTGGTGTCGTCAATCGGCAAGGGAAGAGCAGCTGAACCCGTTTGTCATTCAATTCTGACTCCGCTCACAACACTGGAGACCATCACAGTGACTGCCGCCAGCACATTCGACTACGCCACGCCCTATGACATCATGGTTGGTGTCTGGACCGGGATGTCGACAACGTACACGCCAACCGGGGAGTACTGGGGTTCCGTGCCGAGCCGGGTTGCGATCTACTGGGACATTCCCGGACAGGTGCTCCGGTACAAACAGGATGAGTTTCCAGGTCTGGATGAGATTCTGGACAAGAAGCACCCGAACAAGAGTGCCCTGAAGAAGATCGTTACGCACGACTTCGATCTCGAGATTGCCGGAAAGGGCTGCGTGTCGAGGCCAAACAAGGAAAAAGTGACGTGCGTCGGCGCTGAAACGCGACCGGGCATCTACCTATTCCATCTCCATTTTCCGAAGTTTGGTCACTACTACAACAATCAGTACTTCGTGAATCCGAACGAACGAAACATCATCGGTCCATTCATCCCTGGAACAGGGCACGATCCGCAGTTCATCGTGGCTCAGACCTTTACGCGCATCTCGTATGATGTTCCTGAGGAGTACCGCGTCAGCGAGTGAGGCGAGCGCTGATGACTGCGGGCTATGAGCGACCGAAGATGAACGGTCACGCCGTGGTGATTGGCGGGGGAATTGGCGGCCTGCTGGCGGCTCATGCCCTCGCTGATCGCTTTGAACGCGTGACGCTCCTGGAGCGGTACCGTTATCCTCCAAGGGGGAGCTCTTCTGCGCCACCGTACCGACGGGGAGTTCCTCAGAGTCGCTGCCTCCACCTCCTGATGGCCGCCGGTGTGGCGGCGTTCAACAAGTTGATACCCGGCTGGACGGACGCACTCGTTGCAGGCGGCGCGATTTCGTTTGATGCCTCCGCAGATGCGGCGATGCGCTATCCCGGAGGGTGGCTGCCACGGAGCAACTCCGGTATTAAGAGTTACGCCTGCTCGCGCACACTGCTTGAGGATGTGCTCCGCCATCGATTCGGCGCCGACGGATCCGTGGCGGTGTTGGAGGACCAGCGAGTCGTGGGGCTGCTGCACGACCGGCTCGGCGAACGGGTGACAGGCGTGCGCGTGGCGAAGCGTCCGCATGCGACCACGACAGCGATTCCCGCCCACCTCGTAGTAGACGCGACCGGGAGAAGCTCCATGCTGCCGGAGTGGCTTAGCGGGTTGCCGGGCGGCTCGCGCTGGCCGGTGGAAGAGACTGTGGTGGCGACCGGCACGCAGTACGTGTCGCGCTGGTTTCACGTTGCGCCCGACGACGCGCCCCTCTGGAGTTGTCTTTCAGTTGCACCCGTCGAGGGCACGCCGCCGCGATGGGCGATGATGCTGCGCGCGGAGAACAATTGCTGGGGCGTGGTTTTGCTTGCCCCGGCCGACGAGCCGCTTCCCACAGACGACGAGTCGTTTCTGGATTTCGCGTCCAGTCTCGGCGACGGCCAACTCCGGGAAACACTGGCGCGCGCGCGTCCGCTGTCGCCGATTTGTCGGTATGGTTCAGCGCCGAATCGGCTGCGACACTATGAGCGATGCGCCACTTGGCCCGGCGGGCTCGTTGCCCTTGGCGACTCGGTGTGCGCGCTCGATCCGTACCATGGACTGGGGATGACGGCAGCGGCCCGTGGCGCGGTACTCCTCAGAGGATGTCTGAGCGGACACCGTTGGGAGGAGACGGCGCATCCCGAATTTCGTTTTCAAAAGGAGCTGGCAATTTTGAATCAACAGCCGTGGCGACTCGCCACGGGCCTGGACGCCGACGGTTGGCCGCAAAGCCAGGACGCGAAACATCTCGGGCGCCTGAACGAGGTAGCGTCGTGCAGCCCCGACGTCGCCCATGCGCTCCTTGCCGTACAGCACCTATTGCAGCCAACGGAGTCATCGATGGCACTTGATCGCGCATGAGAATCGCCGTGCTTGGAGGTGGCACTGCCGGCTACATCGCCGCCGCGCACCTCACGAAGCGGTTGCCGGAGTCGGAGCTGTTACACGTCTTCGACTCACGTATTCCCACGATTGGGGTGGGCGAGGGCACGACGCCGCGTTTCCTCCCCTGGTTTGAGGAGACCACCGGACTTCCCTTCGCGCACCTGGCGGAGCGGTGTGGAGCCACGCTGAAGACGGGCACCCGCTTTGAGGGATGGGGGGATGGGAGTTCGGGGTCGGAGTTCCTGCACCGCTTCCAGCCAATTCGGCTCATCGGCTGTCACTTCGATGCCGCCGCGGTAGTGGAAGTTCTGGCTGAGCATGTGCGCGCCCGTCGTATTGATGCTCGTGTTGAAGAGGTGCGCTCGACGAACGACGGCGTGCAGCTGATGTTGGAAGGCGGCGTGTCCCACGCGTGCGACTACGTGCTGGATGCGCGCGGCTTCCCGCGGACCGCCAGCGGCAGCATTCCCGACAACGTGGTGACGTTGAATTGGATTCCCACGAGCCGGGCGACCATTCGTCGCCTTGCCCCCGGAGCATTTTCCGGAGTGACCCGTGCCGTCGCGCGACCTCACGGGTGGATATTCCAGATTCCGCTTCGGGAGTGGACCTCGTGCGGATACATCTTCAACGGGACGATCAGCGCCGACGCCGAAGTGGAGGCCGACTTCACGGAGTTTTTGGCAGAAGAGGGGGTTTCCGAATGGAGCCCCCGCGGAATGCTCAACTTTCCGAACTTCCTGCACCGGAAGATGTTTGACGGTAGAACTTTCCGGTTGGGCAATGCTGCCGGATTTCTGGAGCCGCTCGAGGCGACGGCGATTGGCTCGGCCATTGTCCAGACACGGTACGCCGCACACTGGATGGAGGCACACGGGCCGCAAAGCAGTGCCGCACCGGACGACGTCGAGACGCTCAACGAGGCGATCACTACGTATGTCATGCGGGATTCGCTGTTTCTCGCGTGGCACTACGCGTGTGGCTCGCGCTGGGACACGCCCTTCTGGCGGTACGCGCGCCAGGGTCTGGAGCGCGCCCAACAGAGCATATTCGCGAGGGGGCACCTGGCGGCGATGAAGGAGTACGTCAGTGCCGGTCGCGCTTTGCCCGGCCGCGCTCTCGCGACGTACGACAACCAGGACCAGTGGGACCGCGAGGTGTACCCGCTGTTAAAGATCTACCGACCTTTCGGGAACTTCTCTGAACTCAACTTCGCGCAGGTCGGTCACGGAATCGGCGCGTATTCCGCACCACACCGCGCGGCGCAACGGCGCCGGCGGAGTGGCGTGTAGCACGGGAGATTCAAGTGTCTTTCATTCAAGGCTACCAGGTGCGTGAGCGACTCTACGAGAGCAAGAACTCTCTCGTGCTGCGCGCCGTCAGGGACGACGACGGTCTACCCGTCGTCATCAAGATCCTCAAAAACGACTACCCGACCGCAGCGGAACTGGCCCGCTACCGACGCGAGTTCGAGATCACGCGAAGTCTCGATATTGCCGGGGTCATTCGCAGCCATGAGATGCGGCGTCACGAAAAGACGTTGCTTATGGTCTTCGAGGACTTTGGCGGTATGTCGGTTGCCAGTCTCCTCCGTGACCGACGGCTGTCAACGGCCGAGTTCCTTGACACGGCGATTCAGATCGCGACTGCGCTCGGACAAGTGCACCACGCCCATATCATTCACAAGGACATCAATCCATCGAACCTCGTCATCAATCCAGGCACCGGCGAGGTGAAGATCATCGATTTCGGAATCTCAACACGGTTCTCAACTGAGCGACCGGCGCTCGCGAGCCCTGAGGTGCTCGAGGGAACACTGGCCTACATGTCGCCCGAACAAACGGGGCGCATGAACCGCTCTCTGGATTACCGCACCGATCTCTATTCGCTCGGGGCGACGTTCTACCAGATGCTTACCGGGAGCCGCCCGTTCGACGCCGAAGACGAAATGGAACTCGTGCACTGCCAGATTGCGCGAGAACCCATCCCGGCGCACCGGCGAAATCCAGACGTGCCGCTCGCGCTTTCGAAGATTGTAAGCAAGCTCTTGGCCAAGAAGGCTGAGGCCCGATACCAAGGCACCGCCGGTCTGGTTGCCGATCTGGAGACCGTGCGTGCAGGTGGTGGCCTCGAGCGGTTCGAACCGGGGCGGAATGACAGATCCAACCGGTTCCAGATTCCCGAGCGACTCTACGGTCGCGAGGCGGAAGTCGAGCGCCTCCTCGAGGCGTTCGAGCGCGCACGTGGTGGCCGCGCCGAGATGATGCTGGTCGCCGGGCATTCTGGCGTGGGCAAATCGGCGCTCATCCACGAAGTGCACAAGCCGATCACGCGTGCGCGGGGCTACTTCATCAGCGGAAAGTTTGACCAGTTTCAGCGCAACATTCCGTATTCGGGTCTCGTGGCCGCGTTCCGGGATCTGGTGCGTCAACTGCTCACGGAAAGCGACGCGCGACTGGCCGGATGGCGACGCGAACTCAACGCGGCGCTCGCACCGAACGCGCGCGTCATTCTCGATGTGCTGCCCGACCTCGAACTTGTCATCGGTCCCCAGCCGCCGGTCCCCGAACTCGGTGCCGCGGAAGCCGCGAACCGATTCAATCGCGCGATTGGCCAGCTGCTGCGCGCGCTCTGCGCGAAGGACAACGTTGTTGCGCTTTTTCTGGACGACCTCCAGTGGGCCGACTCGGCAACCCTGAATTTGTTGCGCGTGGTGCTGACAGACGACGGGATTCGTCGCCTATTCCTTATCGGCGCCTATCGCGACAACGAGGTGGACGCCATGCATCCGCTGACGCTCGCGATCCGCGCCGTGCGAGAGGGCGGCGGTCAGGTCTCGAATCTCACACTCGCGCCGCTCGGACTCGGCGACGTTGTGAAGCTGCTCGTAGACACCCTGGAATCCGATGCGGCACAAGTGACTGCGCTCGCCCGACTCGTTGTGCAGAAGACCCAGGGCAACCCGCTTTTCGTGAGGCAGTTCCTGCTCGCGCTCCACCACGGGGGATTGATCAAGCAGGCGGCTGCGACCTCCGGGGATCGTGCCAGATGGACGTGGGATCTTCAGGCGATCAAGTCTGCTGACATTACCGATAACGTGGTGGACCTGCTGTTGGGAAGGCTCAAGCGTTTGGACCCCGCTACGCAGGAGGCGCTCCAACTCGCGGCGTGCATCGGCAACCGGTTCGACATTGACACGCTGTCGCTGATTCAGAAGGCGACCTCCGAGCAAACGTTCGCCAATCTGCTGCCCGCCGTCGAGCAGGAGATGCTGGTGCCTTTGTCCGGCCTGGGGGCGAGTGATTCCAGCGACGTGTTGTCTCCGTTGGTGGTGAACGAATTCAGGTTCCAGCACGACCGGGTGCAACAGGCCGCCTACAGTCTGATTGAGGAGGACCGGCGCAAGAACGTCCATCTCACCATCGGACGACGTCTTGAGGCGTCGCTGACGCCGGACGCGATGAAAGAGCGGGTTTTCGAAGTCGTAGACCATCTCAACCTTGGTCGCGAACTCATCGAATCCGCTGCCGAAAAAGCGGCGCTCGCCCGGCTTAACCTCGACGCGGGTCGCAAGGCCTCGGACGCGACGGCATATGCTGCGGCGCTGTCGTATGTGCGACTCGCGCAATCGCTCCTTGGCGACGGCGGATGGAACACCAATTACGAACTGACGCTCGATGCGTTTCGACAGCGTGCCGCTCTGGAGTACCAGAACGGCAATTTCGATCGTTGCACTGAAATTGTCGCTACCACGCTGGAACACGCCCGCACCGACCTCGAAAGAGCTGAAGTGTATTTCACTCGCGTCGCACAACACACGCTGCTGGCGCAGTTTCAGGATGCCATCGACGCGGGCTGCAGGGCGCTGGCGTTGCTGGGCATCGAGTTGGACGTGAACAACGCGCAGCCGGCAGGCCAGGCGGCGCTTGGCAAGTCGATGGGAATGCTCGCCGGGCGCGACCCAGCGTCGCTGCTTGACAACCCCGATGTGACGAAACCAGAGATTGTGTTGGCGCAGCAGTGCCTGCGCCATCTGACGATCGCTGCGTTCCTGTTCAACCAGGAGCTGTTTCCACTGATCGTCGGAACGTCTGTCGGCCTCTCGCTCGAACACGGGAACGCGCCCGACTCTGCGTTGTCTTTCGCGAACCTCGGCCTGATCCTCGGCGCGTTCATGGGGAAGTACCGGGAAGGCCACGCGTTCGGTGAACTCGCGCTCCGCATCTGTGATCGGTTCCACGGTCGGGCGCCGACGGCGACCGTGTGCCTGGTAGTTGGATCGGAAGTGATTCCATGGGTGCAGCACGTGCGACACGCGCTGCCGGTGATTGATCGCGGCTACCATGAGGGCCTCAACTCGGGAGACATTCTCTGGGCCGGCTATCTCGTCATGTACCGGGTGGTGCTGGATGCGTTCAGCGGAAAGCGACTTGACGAGTTGCTTGACGGTTTGCCCGATCAGCTGGGATTTACGTCGCGCACGCAGAATTCCGGCGCCGCCGCCGGAATCATCGCGCACCAGATTGTGCTGTCAGCCTTGGCGGGACGCACCAAGTCGAGCTCTGATTTCGCCGCCGCCGGTGTGGACGAGGCCACCTTTCTCCAGTCCTGTGAGCAGCAGCAGCTCGCGATGGCGATCTGCTTTTACAAGATCCTCAAGGCGCAGGCGCTCTTCCTGTTTGGACAACCGAAAGAAGCGCTCATCGCAACGCGCGAAGTCGAGCATTTGCTTCGCTTCATCGTCAACCATCCGAATCTCGCCGACCACCTGCTGTACCAGTCGGTCGCGCTAACCGCGCTTTGGTCCGGTGGTGACACCGATGAGGGGCGCGCGACGATGGAGCGGCTTGGCGCCAACCTCGCGCAGCTCAGGGTGTGGTCGGACAATTGTCCTGAGAATTTCCTGGCGAAGCGGCTGATAGTGGAAGCCGAAATCGCCCGCATCCGCGGCGACGAGACCGCCGCAACTGACTGCTACGACCGGGCGATCGATGCAGCGAATGAGGGGCAGTTCGTGCAGGACGCCGCGCTGGCCAACGAACTCGCGGCTCGCTACGTGATGGAGCGCCGGCCCACGTCGCGCGTTGGCGCGATGTACCTGCGCGATGCGCGCTACGCGTACCGCTTGTGGGGCGCAGACCGGAAGGTAGAAGAGCTGGAGATCGAATTCCCGCAGCTGCTCACGGAATACCGTGATGGCCGCGTGGCGGGCCACACCGCGACGTCGACCGTCCAGACGATTCAGCCCACAACGACCGGACGCTCGGACGTCGCCAACCTCGACCTCAACACGATCCTCAAGGCCGGACAGACCCTCTCCGGCGAAGTCGTGCTCGGACGCTTGCTCGACCGGCTCCTGAGCATCGTGATCGAGAATGCGGGCGCCCAACGCGGCGTCTTTCTTCTGGCGCGGGACGGCGCACTGTACGTGGAGGCCGAAGGAAGCGTGGTGTCCGATCAAATCTCCGTTCTCATGTCGATTCCCATCGACTCGGCAGACGGTGCGGCCCTTATTCCTCACGGGGTCATCCGTTTCGCCGAACGAACAAAGGCGGTGGTGGTCGTCGACGATGCCCAGAGGGACGAGCGCTTCATGTCGGATGCCTACGTTCAAAAGAGGGAAACACGCTCGGTGTTGTGTCAGCCAATTCTGAACCAGGGACAACTCCTTGGGTTGGTGTATCTGGAGAACGATCTCACCACCGCGGCCTTTACGCCGGAACGCACCCGGCTCCTTGAGTTGCTCTCGGGTCAGATCGCCGTGTCAATCAAGAACGCCGAACTCGTCGAGCACCTCGAGGACAAGGTTCGCGAGCGCACGGAACAGCTCGAGGTGCGTTCACGGTTTATCGAACAGACCTTTGGCCGCTATCTGTCAAGCGAGATCGCGGACAGTCTGCTGAAGTCGACCGAAGGCCTCGATTTCGGCGGCCAAAAAAAGACGGCCACCATCATGATGTCGGACCTGCGCGGCTTTGCGTCATTCGCCGACACGTTGCCGCCGGAGACCATCGTCACATTGCTGAACAATTACCTCAGCGAAATGACCACAGTGATCCAGAAGTACAACGGCACCATCGATGAGTTCATCGGCGACGGGATCCTGACGATTTTCGGGGCGCCGTTTCAACGTCCGGATGACGCCGAGCGTGCCGTTGCCTGCGCTCTCGAGATGCAGTTGGCGATGCCCCGGGTCAACGCGTGGAACGTCGAACACGGACTCCCCGAGCTGGAGATGGGCATCGGCATCAACACCGGTGAGGTGGTCGCCGGGAATATCGGCTCACGCAAGCGCGCCAAGTACGGTGTTGTCGGCGGCAACGTGAATCTGGCGGGTCGGATCGAAGGCTATACCATCGGCGGACAGATTCTGGTCTCCGGATCCACGAGGGATGCGATCAAGGCGCCGCTCACTATTCTCGGTGACCAGACGGTGGAACCAAAGGGCGTGGGGCAACCCATCACGCTCTACGAGGTTGTCGGGCTGGGAGGTGTGCACGGGCTCGCGCTGCCACAACACGCTTCACTGTGGACTGAGATCAATCCCGGTGTTCCCCTGTCGTTCCGGTGGGTCAGTGGAAAGGACGTCGTCAGAGAGGAGCACGCAGGTACACTCGTCCGGCTTTCCGCGGATGAGGCCGAAATCAAGGGTCCAACGCCTCCGGCGTTCACGGATCTCAAGCTTCTCCTGAAGCCCACCCACGGCGCGGAAGCCATCGACGGGATTTTCTGCAAGGTACTCGCCAAGCCACCTGTGACTGGCTCGTTCGTTCTGCGTTTCACCGCGGTTCCTCTCGAGGCCCGCGCCTACTTGAGCCGTTTGACGGGCGCCGCTCCAGGCTAGCGCCAGACTAACGGCGAAACCAACTCCGGCGGCACTTGTTTGTATTTAGGGCGCTCGAATTATCGTCGCTCTGACTACAGGTTGACATGAAGATGCCAGAAAGTGACATTATGATGCATGCGAACCACTATCCGTCTCGACGACTCGCTCCTTCGTGACGCCAAGTCCATGGCTGCAAAGGCCGGACGATCACTGAACGACTTCATCGAAGAGGCGGTGCGCCTCGCCGTCCGCACGCCCAGCGCCTTGCCCGCGGCGTCCGTCGAGCTACCGGTGTTTCGCGGCGGTCATGGCCTTCGCGCAGGCGTCAATCTCGACAGTGGGACGGCGTTGCTCGACCTCATGGACGACGATCGCCCACGCTCGTGATCATCCCCGATGTGAACGTGCTGGTGTATGCGGCGCGCGATGACAGCGCTCGCCATGCCGAATACCGCGAATGGTTGGTTCTCGCAATGCGCGGGCCTGAGGCGGTGGGATTGTCGGAGCTCGTGCTCTCCGGTGTGGTTCGAGTGCTCACGCATGCGCGCGTCTTCAACCCGCCGATGCCCATGGTCGACGCGCTGGCGTTCGTGGAGGCGCTCCGCCGGCAGCCGCGCGCGTTTGCATTGCGTCCCGGCGAGCGCCACTGGTCGCTGTTCACCGCGCTGTGCCGAGACGGCGACGCCCATGGCAACCTGGTGGCCGACGCGTACCACGCGGCGCTGGCGATCGAAGCGGGTGCGGAATTCATCACCACCGATCGCGATTTCGCGCGATTTCCGGGCTTGCGCTGGCGTCCGCCGTTCGCATGAGCGGCCGCGAGTTCGTCAGCGCACCCATCAGATCGGGAATCGACACCATGCTTCCTGCCCCATACTTCATCGCGCCGTCGCTGATTCGCGCCAATCTGAACGGCTTGAGGAGTTGCGCCAACGTCGACGCTTGGACGCCCAGCACCTGTTCATGAAAGGAAATCCAGACGTCCGTTAAATGTCTCGATTGTTCCCCACTGGAGCCAACTATTGGAGCCGAGATCGGCGGAGGTCGTGCCGCACGCGCGTGATTCGGAGCTTGTGCGCAAGGGATTGGTGACGATGTTGCGGCGGTTCACCGCGAAGTTGTCGCATGCCAGAACTTTGCCGCTTCCATGGCCTCGTCATTACCATGTATCACAACGAGCATGGCGTACCGCACTTTCACGCGGTGTATGCCGAATACGAAGCGACCATCGAGATCGAAGCTGAGCGTGTCCACGGGTCGCTTCCCAGGAAAGTTCTCGCGATGGCCCTTGAATGGTCGCGCCTTCATCGTGCAGAATTACTGGATAACTGGCACGGGGCACGTCGTGGCGCGCCTCTCAATCGCATCGATCCGCTGGAGTGAACGCATGGAATACAACGTGCTCGAAGCCCGCTACGTCTCCGGATTCACTATCTGGCTGCGATTTCGCGATGGTCGGTCCGGAGAAGTCGATCTGACGCACGCGATGAACGGGCCGGTGTTCGAACCGCTGCACGACGTCGAGTTCTTCCGGCAGTTCCGCGTGCATCCGGAATGGGGAACGCTCGTCTGGCCGAACGGCGCCGACATGGCACCCGAATTCCTGTACGAGCACGTGCGCGTCGCTGCCTGATGCAGGTGGATGTGTCCAATCCGCTCGCGCTGCGGATCGCAGAGACTCAGCCCGCCGGCGCCGTTCCGATATCCGCACGACTACACGCGCACGCCCACCGGCACGCGACTCGTCGGCTTTCTTCGCAGTGATTACTACCGGAGATTGACCGACTCGTGGTGACAAGCGCGCCGATGATGGAATCGGTTTCCGCCGACGTCGTACAGGTCTATCGGAACTCGGACTTCAAACTCCTGCATACCGTTGACCTCCCGGCTGGACGACTCGCGAATGGAACCGTGGTCGACGGATCGCAGCGCGCGGGTTTCGGCCCGCGAGTCCTTCCCGATGGATCGGTGTTCTTTGACAGCTACGGTTGCTCGTTCTACCGACTCAGTGAGATTGGTAGTGAGCATCCACGGCTCGACACATTCTCTGCGCTCGAGACGGCGCCGTCCAAGCCGCAAGACATTCGCGGTTTCGCTTGCCCACGAGAAACACCTTCAACCCGCATTGGCTCGCCCGCGATCCGCAGTCTTCGCGGCTGGCGCTTGGCGCAGAGCTTGGCGGCGAGGACGGATTCTTCATCCTGCGGTTCGACGAAGCGACCGGACAATTGTCGTACGATCCAGCATTCAGGGGTGAAGGTCAGCCTGGATACATCAGCCTGACAACGCAGGCATGGCCACACGGTTCGACCGGTGCGGCGTGGGGCCATGCTGCGCTGTTCCTGCCAACCTCGCCGAACGCGAACAAACCATAGCTGCGTTCGACGACAACCGCCGCAGGTCAGGCCGCCACGCCTCGCGTGTGCAGCGTGGTCCCGCGCACCAATGGCATGACCTGTTCGGCGACCCGCTCCATCTCCTCCAGTTGCGGACTGCACTGCAACAACAACAGGTCAACACCCGCCGTCTCGAACTCGCGAATGCGATCGGCCACGTACTCAGGTGTGCCCACCAGCCCTGCTCGCAGCCCGCGATTCGATACCGAGTAATCCATCAGCGAGAGCTGCTGTTCGAGCTGCGTGTTGGCGACCCAGTCGTTGTAGTTATGGTATCCCGGAGAACCCGGCCGCACGTTCGTGATGCGCTCGAGTTCGCGCTGCGCCTCGGCCTCCGAATCACGCACGATGATGTAGGCCGCCATCCCGAACTGCATGGCCGACCCTCCCGACGCGTCGCGTCGTGCACGCATGTCGGCGACCTTGGGCGCGATGCGTTCAGCGGGATCGCCGTGCATGACGTACGCATCACACGCGCCGCTGATGAGCGACTTGGCCTTGTCCGACTCGCCACCGGCATACAACACCGGATGCGGTCGTCCGCGGCTGGCGATCGGCTTGGGTTCGACAATGAGTTCGTCGACCGAGTAGTACTGTCCGTGAAACGTCAGCGACTTTTCGTGCCACGCGCCGTGCAAAACCGTCAGCCACTCGGCGGTGCGCGCGTAGCGATCGTCGTGCTGGTCGAACTGACTTCCGTATCGTCGCGCTTCGTCCTTCCACCACGACGAAACCACGTTCAGCGAAAGGCGTCCGTTGCTGATCCGATCGATATTCGCCGCTTGCTTGGCGAGCGTCGCCGGATGGTGGAACGTCGGACGTACCGCGACCATCAGCTCGATGCGGGAGGTGACCGCGGCGAGCGCCGCCGCGGTCGACCACGCATCGAGCGCGGGAGCGTCGATGCCCTTGATGTCGTTCAGGAACAACTCGGCGATGAGTGTGAGATCGTAACCGATCTCCTCACTGCGCCGCACCAGTCGCTGGATGTAGGGCCACGTCGCATCCATGCCTTCATCGGGCACGTTGCGCAGCCATCCACCAAACACCGGAAGCCAATACCCGAATCGCATCACGCCACCCGCTGCGCGGAACGCGATGGATTCGACGCCGAGACACGATTCAACAGGTAGTCGACCAGGCGCTCGAATGGGTCGAATCCGATCACATTGGGTGCGTCCGCCACGAAGTTGGACAGCGCGTTGACGTCGTAGAAGTAGTGCTGCCCATCGCGGTCATCGACGAGGTACTCGATGCCACCAACGTCTATGCCCGACGCGCGCGAGATGCGCTCGACCTGTGCGATGATCTCGGCGGGCGGGTGTGCCGCCTCGACGCGCATGCCGCTCTTGGGCGCATCGATCGCACACGCGCCTCGCACGAGGTCCACACCGCTTGTCGTCTGGCACGCATCAGCCGGACACAAGTCGAACGAACCCGTCGCCGGATAGACGTTGATCGCATAGAGATACTTGCCGTCCAGCGTCTCGACGCGCGTGATCCGGCCATCGCGAAGCGGCGCGGCCTCTTGCACGAGAGCCGTGCCGTCGATGCCGAGATCGACTGTTCCCGCGGACACGGCGTCGGCCAGCGCTTCGCGCGTGTCGTAACGCACGATGCCCGCACCGCTGCCGCCGACGTTGGCCTTCACCAGCACGGGGAATCGAAATCCATCGACGGCCAAGAGCGCTTGTGACGGATGATTGATGACCCGCGCGCGTGGATATGGGAGTCCCAGTTCGCGCAGCAGGTCAAGCTGGTTGGCTTTCGACAGCTCGAGTGCATAGGCGACTGCCCCGTTGACAACGGGCACGCCGAGCCGATGCAGGTGTCGCAGCCAGTGCAGCGTGTAGTGGATCGACTGTCCGTGATTGCGCAGATACGCGGAAGGGCTGGCGCGATTGAACACCAGCGACCACGGCACCGTCGACTCCGACGGATCGAACTGGTGCGCTGTCGCATCGAGTCGTTCGTATGCGATGCCACGTGTGTCCAGCGCGACAAACAGCGGGCGAAACCAATCCGGGTGTTCATGGAATACAGCAATGGGTCGCGCAGACATCGAATGCTCCGGGCAAGAAGTCGTACCGTCCGGAAACGACAAAGCCCGGGCTGTAGAAGCCGCCCGGGCATCGCGTTTTAGCTCGTTTTTTTACGTGGCGGCAAGAGGCGGCAAATGACCACGGACGACAGTTGTGATAGCAGTCTACGATCCGGCGCGAACTTAGTCAAGTACTGAGAGACTTACCGTCCACCTGACCTGCGAGCCCGTCCGGTACGCCCTTCCCGCCTTGGTCACGTCATCTGTATCTGATCTTCCCGGTTTCGACTGCGGTGCCGCGGTCGATGGCGCGCACTGTTTGTTCCAACAAGTCGGCTGATTTCAGACTGATCTGATTTGTCTTGTAGCCCTCCACACTTCGGTCTTGCTCGAAAAAGCACCGTCGCCGCTTGTGAAGGTGTAGTCGTCAGCGAGTAGGCGCGTCAGCGCGGCAATATCGCCACCCTGTTCGAGTTCTGCATGACTACTTCCACTTTTTAGGCGCTTCATCGTCGCGACTGGAAACCGCCTGGTCGAATTCGGTCGGAAAGGCGCGCACCGCCTGCTGCTCTTCTTCGTTGCCGTCCTGAGTAACAGCTGCACAGTTTGAGGCGATGACGATGAGTGTCGCGCTCGTGAGTAGTGCGTTCATGGTTGGCCTTCAGGGATGGCTTTCACCGTAAAGTCATGCCGCCGCCGAAGGGAAGCGGATCTCAGGTTGGTCCGCATGACGACGTAGCATTCAGCTGAGGGCCGATCGGCACTTTGCTACATCAGTGAATCCACGTGCCGAGGCGCCGCCAGCGAATTGCCGTTGCGGCCCGCAAGTAGTCGACGCCGCGCTTCGTGTCGTACGAGTAATACACGAACATCGGCGTGCCACGGAGGTTCGCCAGCGGCACCGGTCCATAGTAGCGACTGTCAACGGAGTTGTCCCGGTTGTCGCCAATCATGAAGAGCATTCCGGCCGGAACTACGAGCGGACCCCAGTCGTGCAGCGACGGCCTCGCAATGGGCGCGCCGAAGCGCGAGTCGCTGATCTCAACACGATGCTGCCAGTCAAACAGCGGGCTCGGCGTTCCGGCGACGCTATCAGGGAGTCTGAACTCGCTATTGTGCGGCGGGACGACCGTGCCATTCACGACCAGAGTACCATGACGCATCAGGAGCGTGTCCCCCGGCATGCCGACGATGCGCTTCACCAAGATCGGGGTGATCTCCTCGGGTGTGATGCGAATCGCGGGGCGGACCCGATCCATTCTGCGCTCGCTCTGGAGCGCGGCAACTCGCGTCACTTCGCCGGGAGGGTTCCGACGAACGCTCGGCCAGATTCCACCCAGTACGCCAGATCCTCGTCGCGCTCGATACCGGCCGCGTCTACGTACACATAGCCACGCATCGGCCGACCGGTGAAGTCCATCTCGCGAACGTGGGGCTTTTGCAGCGACTCGGTGTACGCGGCGGGGCCGACGCGCACCATGAGCATGTCCTTCGCGATACCGACAAACATGTGTCCGCGTGACATGAAGGCGATTCCGCCGAACATCTTCCGTTCAGTCACCCGCGCGGAGCCCAGTGCCTCGCGAATGCGTTGCGCGAGGCCTTCATCGATCGCCATGTCGGTCTCGTCGGACTCAACGTGAAGCTTCAGTTGCGGCGGCGTCCAAAAAAGATGCGGCCGGCGAGCGCGGCGTGCAATCGGCCGTGCGACGCGTAAGCACCTGCGGATTCAGCGCGATCTTGAGCGTGGGCATCCCACCGCGTTGATGCGCCAGCCCGCGAAGCGCCGCAGCGGCACTCAGCCGATAGATCGCTGTTGCCGGCCGATCCTCAAGAATCCGATCCAGCGTCCTCGTGGGGTCGCGTCGAAGTTCCGTCGCAAGCTCTCGCTTGAGCTCCGGCCAGGTCATCTCGCGACCGCCGCCGATCCAGAGTGCCAGCGCCTCGTCGAGCACTTGTGGCGCGCCGAGGCTCGGCAGAACCCACCCAAGCACCATGTGCGTGAGCTCGTGCGCGTAGAATTCGCCGAGCTTCGGGACGCCGCTGAAGACCTGATAGTTGGCCACACCAGCGTCGATTGTGTGCTCGGGTGGATGCACATACGTAATCCGCTCGAATGTAGTTCGAATCCAATTAGCCGTCGTCCGCGACAGTGGATTGCTCAGCACCCAGCGTCCATTCTCGCGCATCGCGTACACGCGATGGAGGTACGTCCGCCGCTCGGTCTGGAAATTGTCGGGCCGCGTGAAAATTGTCCGGACCACATACTCGGTGCTGTCACCAGGACGCGCGGGCGCAATCTGGCAAACCGTCGCACGAGTCTCCGCGACCTCCTTGTCGCCGGGGTAGACGAATCCGCCACCCAGGTCGAAGATCTTCCATTGACCCTGCTCGGCCCGGGACCACTGCGGCTTGTTCGTGAAGTCCTGCGGACGCGACGCGACGTACGATCGCCAGAGATCGAGAACTTCCTTGTGCTCTACCGACGCGGTGTCGACCATGTAGCTGACTTCAACGGACAGCGTGGACGCCGCATCGCCTGTATGGAAACAGGATGCGGCGAGGGTGAGTGTCGCCGGAATCAGCGTGCGAAGGGCAATCGCGCTTTATTTGTGCCGGTGCATTTTCGTCTCAAAGCGAGCCTCCCGTGCTTTGAGAAGCGTATCCCGTTCTTGCGCTTTCATGGTTTTTCCAGCGTGTGTGATGAACTACGCCGCCCTGGATTCCAACGCCAGCGGAAGCGTTCGCCTTACGCTCTGTCAGGCGGACGGCGGAGTGTCCTGGAAGTCTATGCCGTGTGCCAAACACCAGTCTCGCGCAACCTGGGCGTACGCACCATCTCGGTAGTGGTACCAAGCTGGTGCTGCACCGGCCCGATGCACCGCATCCTTGAATCGACGGAACGCGCCAGCGCCACGGAGCGACATCAGCAGCTGTTCTTGCAGCGCATCGCTGACTGTATGCGCGAATCGTTCCATCATCCGATACTCGTTGATCTCAAACTGATCCGGAAGCGGGATGTACGCATCGGGATTCCCGTCGATTGACCGCGCAATGGCCTCCGGACCGTCTTCATCCGCGGCGATCGCTCCAGCCGCAAACTCATCGTCGCTGACAGTGAACACCTCGCCACTCGCGCGCTGCAAGTACGACGTCGATTCACCGGATTGAAACTCCATGCCGTCGACAATGTCTCGGATCTGTACTGGAATGGGCACGTCACCTCACGAGGTAAGGGACTGGATCGTCCGGTGGCCGGTGGGAACAGGAGCACAACCGCGCGTTTCGTACTCCGGCGATAGAGCCTCGCCGAGCGGGAATGCTGCGACGTCGGCTCGCGATAGCTGAGGGAAGAACGATGTAAAGCGCAGCCCGACACCGGCGCGATAGCGGCCGGTCGGGGCACCGTCCGTGAGCTCTGGCGCCCGCGCGATCGTCCAGTCGAGAACCGACGGCAATATTCTTACTTCGGCCGACGCTCCACCGCTCTTCACACGGCTCACCCGCACAAAGCGATTGCGCCTTCGCTGGCAGTTCGAGCCAAGTCCAAGCCTCGGGCTTCCACATCAAGATGATCGTCGCCAGCGGCACGGCTACTGCGGAGGACCGGCGATGGTATGCCACCGATGCCGAGCTTGGATCTGCGCACGCTCCTCGGCTGATATCGGCGTCACGGGTTGTCCTTCCAAAACCGAGTTGTCGCGCATGAGTTCCTCAAAGCCTGGCCTTGAGAATACGAAGGCGATACCCAATGGCTCATTCCCCGTGTTCACGAGACCGATCGTGACATTGCGTGGAATGTAGATCGTGGCCCCGGCACTCACACGGGAATCGCGTCCGCCAAGTGTTGCCACCCCTGCGCCGCAATGGACGAAGAGTATCTCATCCGCAACGAGATGTCGGTGAAGCTGGATCTCGGCGCCGGGCGCAAGGTCTTCGTACCCCATCACGAGTTCGGGGGACCCACCATTCTGGCGATCGACCTTGAGGATGAAGGGGCCCTTCCCGGCGTTCCGGCGCACGCGACGCTCTCCCTCGCCGATCTGTAGCACAAGCCCCTCGCTGCGCGCCGCTGTGCCGTCGGTGGACTTCGCGCGCGATATGCCGCTTCCTGCGCAGGTTGTTGAACTGACAATTGCCAGGGTTGAAGCGATGGCCTGAAGAACGAACCGGAAACGCACGCTGGCCTCCGTGAGATGTTGGTACATAGCCATCTAACGCGAATTCAATTGCCCCACCTTCCGAATCATCTGCTCGTCCTTCCAGCCCCGACTCGTCACACAGCTAAAGGCCAGCCACGCGCGCCTTCCGTCTCCGCGCCGCCAGAAGGATCCCCACTCCCACCACGTTCATCACCACAATCACGCCCGTGATCTTGAGCGCAAATGTCGACACGCTGTCCACCTTGATGATCGGGAACACCGACAATACGACATACAACAACGTCATCAACAATCCCGACATTGACACCACTCGCAGCCACAGTGGTGGTCGTGGCGAAATGCCGCGCAGTCCGAAAATCGGAATCGCAAACATCACCACGTACGTAAGCGCGTAGAAAATTCCGCTGGCGTTGAACAGCAGTTGAAACGCTTCGGCCTGCCCCACGCCGATATTGCCAATCACCGACAGGCCAAACGAACACAGACCAACCAGCACGATCGAGTTCACCGGCGTCTGATACTTGCGGTGCAATCGGCTGAACCACGCGGGCAGCATGCTGTCCCACCCGGCCACCATCGGCAGTCGTGTCACGGCGGTGAAGCTTACGCTCGACTGCGCCACCCGCATCATCAGCGTCATCAGGATTGCCACCGTAACCAATGGTCCGGCAATGCCAAACGGTGCAAAGCCGGCACGCAGCACTTGCGGCAACGGCCCCACGAGGTCGATGTCGTTGGTTGGCACATACGCCACGACAGTACTGGTTCCGAGCACGAACATGATCGCAATGATGGGCGCGGCAATCAGCACCGATCGACCGACCGATCGCGCGGGCGCCTTGGTTTCGCCCGCAAGAATCGCCACGTACTCGAATCCGCCCAGCGCCCCAAAGCCCATCTTGCCCAGAATGTTCAGGTTGAGCAACGACAACTCGGGCATGCTGGTGCGAAACGGATGATACGCGGGCAGCGTGCCCGTGAGCAGACCGAGTACGGGCAGCAGAATCACCACGCCGAATACAATGAGCATCAACATCCCGCCGAAATTGTGCACCCACTTTCCCACCGACAACCCGATCGTTGACGCCACCACCATCAACGAGACAATCACCGCCGATGCCAATGCCGCCACCCATGCACTCGACGTCATCCACGCCGCACTCGGCCCCAAGGCGTAGGAGAGGTACGTAGTGCAGGCCAGACCCACTTCCGACGTCAACGTGATCACATACAGCCAAAGATTCCACGCCAGCATGAAACCAATTGTCTGGTTGAAACCCAGCTTGGCCCATTGATACAATCCGCCCTCGAGCGGCATCAACTTGTTGAGGTACATCACCACCGCTGCCGACGGCAAGTAGAATAACGTCAGCGCAAGCAGCCAGAACACCATGTTTGATGGCCCGAGCTTTCCCGCCACGCCGATCCAGGTGAGCCCGACAATGAACAGGATCTGCGTGAGTGCCAGATCGCGCACGCCGAGTTCCTTGATCAGCCCGGCGCTGTGCGCCTCGACGGCCGCTTCTCCCTGCGCCAGCTCGGTGTTCTCAGTACGCGTCATGCGATGTCTCTCCGCGAGGCGGATTCCCAAGAATGTGCCAGAGGCGCGCCCATGCTTCGAGTCCTTCGTGCAACCGATGCACTCGGAAGAATTCGTTGGGCGCGTGGTAGTCTTCGTCGGCCGTGGAGAAACTGAAAAACACCGTATCGAGTTTCATGTGACGCTGGAACAATTCCGAAATAGGCACCGTGCCGCCCATGCGCACTACCAACGGATGCACACCATACACCGCGTGCAGCGCGGCATCAGCAGCCTTGAGCGCGAAATGGTTGCCGTTTATGTGGGCCGGCCATGCGCCATGATCGGCCACGCTTACCGCAAGCGTTGTACCAGGTGGCACATGCGATTGAAGGTGTTTGGTGACCAGGGCAATCACATCGTTGGGATCCTGATCGGGCACCAATCGACAAGTGATTTTCGCGTGAGCCTCACTGGGGATCACGGTTTTCTGACCGGGCCCTTCGTAGCCGCCCCACATGCCGTTCACGTCGATCGTGGGTCGCGTCCACTGACGTTCCAACGTTGTGAAGCCAGGCTCGCCGAACACCGCGGGCGCGCCAACCTGGCGCAAGTACGCCTGCTCGTCAAAGGGCAACACCGCAATGGCCGCACGTTCGGTCGGCGTAAGCGCACGCACCGTGTCGTAGAATCCGTGAACGGCGATGCGGCCATCGGCGTGGTGCAGACTCGCCACGAGTCGTGCCATCGCATGCAATGGATTCGCCACGCCGCCGCCATGACGACCGGAGTGCAGATCTTTCGCGGCGGCCGTCAGCGTGAACTCCAACCCCGCCAATCCGCGACTGGCCACCGTGAGTGACGGCTCGTTGATGCGCCACATCGCGCCATCGGCCGACAATACAAAGTCGGCCGCCAGCAGATCGGTGTGCTGTGCAATGAACGCCGCAAGATTCTCGCTGCCGATTTCCTCTTCGCCTTCAAACATGAACTTCACGTTGACGGGCAACGCACCGACACAGCCAAAGAACGCTTCCGCGACCTTGATGGGGATCAGCATCGGCGCCTTGTCGTCGGACACGCCGCGCGCGTACAGTCGGCCATCACGCACGGTGGGCGTAAAGGGCGCGCTGTGCCATTTCTCCAACGGATCGGGCGGCTGCACGTCGTAGTGCCCGTACACCAGACCGTCAACTTGCCAGGCGCGCCCAGCCATTCGCCGTACACCACCGGATTGCCGGGCGTGGCGATGGTGCGCACTGCAATTGGTCCTGCGAACTCGAGTTTGGTGGCCACCCACTGCGCGGCGGCAGTCATGTCGGCCGCGTGCGCGGGATCGGTGCTCACGCTGGGGATTGCCGCGAACTCCACGAGTTCGCTCAAAATACGCTGGTGATTCGCGCGAAGCGTTGCGAGTACCGGTTCGATCGTCGACGGGCTGTCCATCACTTGCCACCGTCGATAGAGAGCACCTGACCGGTAATCCAGTTGGCATAGTCGGACGCGAAGAACATCACACCGTTCGCGATGTCGTTTGGTGTCCCCAGTCGCTTGAGCGCAATGCGGTCCACCAGTGCTCGCTGGCCTTCGGCGCCGTACGAGTCCCACTGACGTTCGGTGGCGGCGTTGGAGCGCACAAAGCCCGGTGCAACATTGTTGACCGTGATGCCCCACGGCCCCAGTTCGTGCGCCAGTTGCCGAGTGAGACCGATTTGTGCGGCCTTGGCCGATGCATACGCTTGAATGCCGGTGAGGCTGATGCCCAATCCGGCGCCACTGGAAATGTTCACGATGCGGCCACTATGCACCGCCTTCATGCCGGGTGCAACGGCCTGCGACAGGTAGAACGCGCCCGTGACGTTCACATCAAAAATGCGCTGCCACTCCGCTGGCGTGACCTCTTCCAGCGGCCGACCCATCTGTCCCAACACGCCGCCGGCGTTGTTCACCAAAATGTCAACGCGACCTGTCACGGTTGAAGCCTCGGCGACCAGCGCCTCAACCGCGGGCTTGTCACTCACATCCACCGGGCGCACGCTGCATGTGCCGCCGTCTGCTCGGCACAACCGCTGCGTTTCCAGGAGTTCGTCGCCGATCACATCGCAGGCCCACACATGCGCCCCACGTGCCGCGAACGCGGCACTGATGGCGCGACCAAAGCCGTGCGCTGCGCCGGTCACAAGAGCGGTTTTGCCACTGAATTCGATATTCATGAGGTCACAAGGCTGGCAAGTGCATCCAGTGTTTCCATCGATTGCGGTCGCACCCCGCGTTCGATGTCGTGAATGAGCGACACGAGGCAGGCGGTGAACGGCGTTGGCACGCCCGCTTCGTGGCCCAGCGTCACCACGATGCCCAGTTGCGCGTCTACTTCGGTGGGTCGCTTGCGAACGGCAAGATCGCGCCAAATGCCACTGTGTGTCTTGGCCGAGCGACGGTTGTGAGCCACGAGCGCATCGAGCGAGTGCGCGGCGGCGTCGGGTGCTGCTGTTGGCAGATAGGCTGCGGGATCGAATCCGTCGAAAGATTCGGGAGTGACCCCGCGCGCGGCGGCCACCGCCAGGATTTCTCGCGCCAGCGCGATGTACAGCGCGCGATAGGCCGGCATGGCCAGTGCATTGGCGATGGACTCGTTCGTGAGTGCGGTGGCAAACAGCATCGCGCCGTACGCTTCCTTGCCCCACAGGAAGCCCCAGATATTGGGTGTGACGATGGCGCGCTCGTCGAACGCGGCCCAGGCATCTCTGATCACCGTCACGCGCGGCGTGATGCGGCCGTGTATCTCGCCCACCACCACCGCGCCGCGTCCACCGTAGTGAATCACACCAGGTTCCATGTAGTCGGCGCCGAAGTTCACGAAGGCGCCCACGGTGCGCTCAACAGTCACGACGCTGGCGATGGCCAGTTCGTTGAGCCCGTTCTGCGCCGACACCACGCAGCCGTTGGCGCTCAGGTGCGGCAGCAACGTGCGGGAAGCCGCTTCGGTGTGATGCGCCTTGGTGGCGAGCACGATGGTATCCCACTCGCCGAACACCGTCTCCGGTGTGAATGCTGGCAGGCGCGCGATGAATGCCTCGATAGGACCGGTGATACGCAGTCCGTCCCGATTTATGGCGTCAACGTGCTCGCTGACGTTGTCAACGAGCGTAACATCGTGACCAGCACGCGCGAGATACGCCGCCAGCGTGCCACCAATTGCGCCCGCACCCCACATGAGGCAACGCATGGGCGCGGTCAGGATGTGCCGCCCCAATCGCCTGAGAGCAGCGCGCGCGTCTCTTCCACCGCAACTTGCCACAGAGCCAGCGTGTCCTCATCAGAACGCTGATACAGCCCGCCGTAGTTGCCGTCGCCAAGGTATGCGCGTAGCGCCACCGGATCGAGGGCCCGCACACGCGCCAGATCGACCATGGGCCGCTGCGTGGCCGGCACGTCAACACCCGGCAGTCGCGTCCAGGGAAAGTTTTCCATCCACGAGCCGTGCGACGCGATCGGATCGATGGCCTGCACCTTGGCCCAGGTGTTGGGCGCGTTCCACCAGTTGTGAAAGAGCACGCGACATTCCGGATGCGCTGCCGTCCACTCAGGAACGAACTGCTGCACGGCGCTGTTGCCGCCGTGACCGTTCACAATGAGGATGCGACGAAAACCGCTGTGCGCCATGCCATCCAGAATGTCGCGCACAACATGCAGGTGCGTCTCCACACGTAGCGAGATTGACCCCGGAAACTCGCGGAAGTACGGCGTCACGCCATACGGCAGCACCGGGAATACGGGAATCCCCAGTGGCTCGGCGGCGTCCGCCGCGAGCCGCTCCGGCAGAATGCAGTCCACCGTGAGACGCAGATAGCTGTGCTGTTCCGTGCTGCCCAATGGCAACACGGCGCGGTTGTCGCGTTGCAGGTAGTCCTCCACCTGCATCCAGTTCATGTCGGAGATTCGCATGCGACAGACGGGAGATGGGAGACGGGAGACGGGAGACGGGAGACGGGAGAGAGCTGATTTGCGACGGGTCGACGCACTCAAGTCGGGAATAGTTCAGGAGGCAAACATACGGACTGGCCCAGCCCTGCGGGGGGGGGGGGGGGGGTTTGGGTGTTGTTGGGGCGCGGTGGACCGGTTGTGGGGATCATATCATGTGGTGGAGGGACGGACCCACCGCGTCGCAAC
>JANMRE010000144.1:0-4212 GCA_031370885.1 Gemmatimonadaceae bacterium | reverse complement strand
TGGCCGACCGGTATCGCGTTGAGCGCAAGCTGGACGCCGGAGAAGATATCCGGCTCGCGATATCGGTTTCCGAGAAATAAGAGCAACGGCACTCCGCGGACCTTGGCCAGCGCGTGCTGGTGAGCACGGTGTCGGTGGTGGAGGCACGCATGGTTGTACACGGCAGACGCGGACAACGTGCGGTCGTGCTCGTGGACGACCTGCTCCGGTTGCCGATGTTTGAGGCGATTCCACCAGGAGCAGTGGAAATGGACGCAGCATACGCGGCCTTCCTGGCGTTTGGAGAAGGAAGCGGTCATTCGGCAGCGCTATACTTCGGCGACGTGTTCAGCACGCGCTGGCCAAGGTCCGCGGAGTGCCGTTGCTCTTATTTCTCGGAAACCGATATCGCGAGCCGGATATCTTCTCCGGCGTCCAGCTTGCGCTCAACGCGATACCGGTCGGCCAAAGCATCCTGAAGCCGGGACATCGTTCCCGTTCCACGCCGAAAACCCTTCTTCGCCGAGTGCGGAGCCACGCATGATCGTCAGTCTCGTCTCTCTCCTCCTGATGTTTGCGGCGGGCCTCGCGCCCCGCGTCGATACATACGCGCGGCAGCCGCTGGACGTCGAGCACTACCGCTTCGCGCTCACGCTCACCGACAGTACCGATCGCATAGCGGGTGAGGCGACCGTACGCGTGCGCCTGTTGGCACCGAATCTCGTCACGGTGTGGCTCGACTTGGCCAATGTCAGCGCGGCGCGACTGGGGCGCGGCATGACGGTGAGTTCGGTCACGCGGAACGGGACATCGCTGCGCTTTGCGCATGCCGACGATCACCTGACGATGACGCTGGACAAGGCGTTGCCGACGGGCGAAACCGTGGAACTCGTGGTGCGATATGCGGGCATTCCAGCCGATGGGATGCAGATCAAGCCCAACTCGCATGGCGATCGCACGTTTTTCTCAGACGATTGGCCCAACAAAGCCCATCACTGGCTGCCGACGATCGACCACATCGCCGACAAAGCCACGATGGAGATGAACGTGTTGGCACCGGCGCACTACCAGGTGATCTCCAACGGACGTCGCATCGAGGAGACGGATCTGGCGGCCGGCATGCGGCGCACGGTGTGGCGCGAGTTGGTACCGATTGCCCCATGGCTGTATGCGTTGGGCGTGGCGCGTTTCGCCGTGCAGCATGTGGGCGACTACAAAGGCGTGCCGCTGGAGACGTGGGTGTTTGCGCAGGATCGCGATAGAGGCTTCTACGACTTCGCGGAGCCCACGAAAGATGTGCTGGCGTTCTACAGCGAGTTCGTGGGGCCGTATTCGTACGAGAAGCTGGCCAATGTGCAATCCAACTCGGTGAGCGGCGGCATGGAGTCGGCATCGGCCATTTTCTATTCGGCGGGCAGCGTATCGGGCACGCGATCGCTGCGGTGGCGCAACGTGGTGATCCACGAAATTGCGCACCAGTGGTTTGGCAACGCCGTCACCGAGAACGACTGGAACGACGTGTGGCTGAGCGAAGGATTTGCCACCTACTTCACGCTGTTGTTCATCGAGCACGCGTACGGCCGCGACGAGTTTGCCGATGGACTGCGCAGCTCGCGCAAGACGGTGCTGGATTTCTACGCCAAGACACCAGACTACCGCGTGGTGCACGAGAATCTGTCGGACATGTCGAAGGTCACGACGGGCATGACGTATCAAAAGGGCAGCTGGACGCTGCACATGCTGCGCCAACTGATGGGCGATGACACGTTCTGGACCGGTATTCGCGAGTACTACGCGCGCTTTCAGAACAAGAGCGCGTCCACCACGGATTTCCGCCTGGCCATGGAGCGCGCCTCCGGGCTCGACCTGTCGGCGTTCTTCCAGCAGTGGCTGTATCGCGGCGGCGTGCCGAAGCTCGAAGGGACCTGGCAGTGGGACGGCACCGCGAAACACGTGGTGGTGGAATTGGCGCAGACGCAACCGGGCGAGCCGTTTCGCCTTCCGGTGGAGATCGGGATCACGCTAGCGGGTGCACGCTCGCGCACGGAAAAGATCGAGCTCACCGGACGGTCGAGCCGCTTCACGATCGCGGCCGATCAGGAACCGACGGCCGTGGAGCTCGATCCGAATGTGCGATTGCTGATGGACGGGCGGCTCACTCGGCGATAGTGTCGCGCCGAAACCGCACTACGGCACGGCCGTGTAGTGCCCGTGAATGCACAACCACCGTCCGCCTTCCTTCACAAAAATCCGCGTCGACTTGCCACGACTCGTTTCGCGCTTGCCGGCGACCGTGCTTTCGTCCGTCCAGTAATAAGTCACCCACGCCACGGTGCCGCGCACGGTGACGTCGGGTTGGTGCATCACCGTATGCACGCCCGACGCGCGCTTAAGGTAGCTGGCCATGCCGCGTACTTCCTCCGCCTTGCCGCTCGCCAGATACGTGTCGTTTTCGCCGAACTGCGTGAACGTGGGATGGACGTACGTGGCGTACTTGTCCACGTCACCGGCTTCGATGGCGGCCCACATGGCAATCAGTGTGGCCTTGACGGCCTCGACCTCGCGCGCATCGGAGCCGTCGCGAGACTGAGCCAACGCCGGCATAGCGGAGAAGACGGTCGCGAGCGCGATTGAAAGCGTCGCGATGCTGGCGAGTGTACGGAGTGACGGAGCGCGACGCATGAGAGTGTACCAGTGAGAATCAGTGAGAAAGGATGAGCACTACCGACACAGACCAAGCGTCCAGCGCACGATGTTCGTCCCGACGACCTGATTGAAACGCATGCCGCCAACAATCCAGGCGTGGTCGCCCCGGATGATGAGTCCGCGGTGGTCCATCGTTGCGGTCGGCGCGTCGCGCAGTTGCCGCCACGATCCGTCGCGCGTGTCCAGCGCGATCACGCCGGCCAACGGCACCGAAGGAACACGATTATAGCCGATGCCGTCGTAGTTGTACGGGTTGTCGGTACCGCCAGCGAATACGACATAGGGTCCGCAACTGGCCGCCGCCGGTCGATAGCGTACTGGCGCGGGATGCGGGGAGAGTGGCTGCCAATCAATGGAGTCTGGACGCGACGGTTGGATGATACCCATCCACGATTGCGATTCGTTCACGTAGCGCGGCGTTGTTGCATTGCGACGCGCGCCGTCGATGAACACGATGCGGTTGCCAGCCATCGCGCCCCCGTGTCCAAACACGCCCCGACCAGGGATTGGCGTACCAACGGTCCAACGATTCCTCACCACGTCGTAGATCTGCACATTCTGCACGTTGTCGGTGTCGTGCCATCCCGACACCAGATAAATCAGGGAATCGCGATACACGCCACTGATCGCGTCATCGACCGGCACGGGAATTGGCGCGCCCGCCGTCCACGCGTTGCGCTGTGCATCGTAGATGTCTACCGCGCCGACGCTCCGCTCCCCGCCGACGGAATCGACCGTGTAGCCGCCCAGCAGGTACACGCGTCCCCGCACCACCTGGGCGGTTGCGGCCAGACGACCTACCGCTCCCGGCACGACGGGGAGTTCGCGCCAGGCCGTGCGTCCATCGCGCCATGCCCAGGCGCGCCGCGAGATGCCCGACCACCGTTTGGTCTCGTCGAGGCCAAGCATGACGAACAGTTGCCACGCGCCGCCGACACGACCGGCTGCGACCGCGTGGTTTGTCAGGGGCACTGGCAACGGTGGGGCGTCCTGCGCCACAAGCGGCCCATTGCTCAGGCCGACGATCATCGCGACGATTCGATGGGCGCGCGTCATGCGATGAAGAATGCCCGCGTGCGGGAACCGCCGACAGGACTCATGGAAAATCTCTCAGGTGCATCGGTTTCATCGGCTGCCTCCAATTGCGTGACTCATTTACGTCGCCGCGGAGGCGTCTTTCGATCCAACGGATGCACAGCGGGTCGCCGCAGCCGGATCTCGAATGGTGACGCCGGAGCTTACAAGGCCCTTCTGGAACGCTTCGTCCGTTCGCGATGCTGGCCGCGACGGTCGGCAGGTCGCTCCACGCATACAGCATCGGAATCCACACAAGGAGGAATGTGGACATCGGGAACTGTGTCGGTGGGTATAACGCCTATCGTTCAGCTGCAAGCGAAGTGCGCCGGGATAAACCGGCGTGGAGTCGTGAATGAAAGAGTCATACAGGAACGGACTAACCAGCCATCCTGACCCCGAGTCATGCGGGGACGGTCGTGAGGCCGTCGTCGAAGCGTTGACAGGGGCACA
>JANMRE010000142.1:0-2969 GCA_031370885.1 Gemmatimonadaceae bacterium | reverse complement strand
TGTGCCCCTGTCAACGCTTCGACGACGGCCTCACGACCGTCCCCGCATGACTCGGGGTCAGGATGGCTGGTTAGTCCGTTCCTGTATGACTCTTTCATTCACGACTCCACGCCGGTTTATCCCGGCGCACTTCGCTTGCAGTTGAACGCCAGCGTTAGAGTGCAACACAGCGACGTCTCGTCTGCAAAGATCACGCGGCAGTTCGGCGCGTACGACTTCTCGGGGCTGAGTGCGAGACAGCAAGCAGGGCTTCCGGATGCGCAGCCGCCACCCGCAGCAAGACCTGGGCGGGCCCGTCTGGGGTGCGACGATTTTGCTCCCAGTTCTGCAGTGTATCGACGCTGATGCCGAGCAAGGTGGCGAACTTGGCCTGGCTCAATTTGAAGCGGGCGCGCAACGTCGCCACATCCGGCGTCGCGGTGCGCACAAGATCCTCGGCGCGCGTGACGCGCGACGGCCGCCGCCGCCCGGCTTGAATGGCCTTCATCTGCGTCACGCTTTCGACGAGTTCGTTGAAGAGGTCTTTGCGCATAGGTCGTCCTCGTTAGTCGTCCGTGATCAAGGCGCGCAGCGTCCGCAACTCCTTGTCGGAGAGATCGCTCCGCACGTTCTTGGGATAGAGAAAGAGCAGGAACAGTTGATCAGCGGCCGACTTCCAGAAGTAAATCACCCGGATGCCGCCGCGTTTGCCACGGTCGGCCACGCGCCAGCGAATCTTGCGCAGACCGCCGGTACCAGGAATGCGGTCGCCGAGCTCGGGATGCAGGATGAGGTGCAGCTGGAACGCCCGATACTCCTCGGGCGTGAGCGTGGCCTGCACCTGCCGCGTGAACACGGGCGTCTCAATCAGCTCCATGTCCGAAGCTACGTCACGGGCGTATATCCGTCAATGACGTACGTTGCACTCTAACAATGGGTTGCAATTGACAGCCGAGCTTTTGTGTGCTCGCTGCGCTCGCCTTATTTGATTCGGCTGCAACTGAACCCTACGTTAGACACACTACCAACCTTGGATGACTGAATGCGATCAGTCGCATTTGCATGCTCGATCATCCTTGTCGCTGCGTGTGCGAGCGACCGCGCGAGCGTTGCGGTTGAGCATCCGGAAGGCTGCTATGCCATCAGCACTGGCAAAGCATCTTGGTGGCGACCGCGCTCACTTCTCGCCCCCGCGTCGAGCGCGGTGCAGTACTTCGCGCTGCTTCCGGCAAAGCAGGGCAATCGTGCCCGCGCGGACTGGGTCGTACTGTCGCGTGATTCGTCGTCGCGTTTCGGACCTGCCGTCGCGAATTGGTTTGTCGATCGCGACAGCGTGATCCGGGTATTATTCTATGATGTCGACTGGGGCTATAGGATGGCGCTTCGCCCCGTGACGAAAGATAGTTTGGAAGAGTTCGTGCATTTCGATTGGGAAATTGGTCCCGATCCTCAGGCTCGCCTGCGTGGGCAGCGCATTGCTTGTCCGCCAGACTTCAACTGACTTCGTCACGGTGTCTAACAATGGGTTGCAGTTGACAGCCGAGCTATTGTGTGCTCGCTGCGCTCGCCTTATTTGATTCGGCTGCAACTGAACCCAAACGTTAGGCTGATGTACACCGTGGCAAACGGAGTCGAGAACTCGGTGACGCCTAGCCTCGAGGATGCGGCCGTATGTGGCGAGCACTAGGCTACTGCTCACGCGGGCCGGTGGTGATCGCGGCATGACCGTGTTCGATTCTCCCCGCAGTGTTGGTCCCTTTTCCGGAAAGATGATGCCCGCATCTTCGACTGCTCGCTGGCTGGCCCTCGTACTGGCCATCGCGTTAGTCAGCCGTTCTGCCGACGCGCAGGTCTGCACTGGAGCCGCGCCATTCTCGAACCGGAACGTTCGAGTCGATGTGGGCGGCGGCAGTACGTCTTTCGGATTCAGCGGCGCCGACGGCGGACCGTCATCGGGAGTTCAACTAGCGCTCGGTGCCTCGCGGGGAGCTTTTGCTGCCGTGGGCGCGTCGGTGTCGCTGTACACGTCCTCGGACATCCGCTTCATCCGTGAGGAGTTCGCCGCGGCAACCTCCGACGACGCTTCGTCTGGTACGCTCAGTTACAGTGGAGGGTACAGCGTCTCTTTGTCACCCTCGCGGCATATTGAGCTCTGTCCGATCGCCGGCGTCGCTCTGCAGAACGGACCGAGTATGTACCTCCAATGCACACCCTATATCCCCGGTAGCGGAGTCAGCTGCAATGGCAGCACCAGTGGTTCGGCTCGTGCCCTCTGGTTTGGCGGCAGCATCGGCCGCATCAAACAGGTTTCTCCCGGATTCGCCTTGGTGCCTTTCGCCGGCGCGGCATTCGTGAGATCACGGATTGCTGCAGGTGAGCGGAGCCAAACGGACGGTTATGTCGAGGTCAGCGTCGGCGCGGGCGTGGTGGTCAAGCGACTCACTATCCGGCCGACGGCCGGATTCAGCATAGGACGGGATCGAGGCGGTGGAGGCGTTGGGGGGTTCCAGCTTTCCTTGAACATTGGCCCCAAGCGAGTGCGGAAGGAGTAGAGTCGCGTCGTCAGCGGACGCGACAGGCCGTACTCGCGCGCGAAGCGGTCGTCATAGACCGTCTTCATTCGGTGCAGGTGGTCCGACACCAACCGAAAGAGCGGCGACGCCTGCAGGCGTCGAGGCTTGTAGACGCCGCGCGACGCCCGTGTCGCGTCGGGCGCTCCGCGCTTTGGGACCGAGGAGCGCCGAGCATACACCCACCGACCGCACCGCCTGTCACCGTTCCGTTGCGCGACGGGCTGTTTCGACGCAACGTCCGCGTGGCGCGGGCCTAACGGTGCTTGCTGTTGCCGAGCGGAGCCGCATCCCGCGCGGCCGGTTGGCATACCACCCGTAGTACCGCGTCGTGACGTGCCCCTTGTCCGGAATGTGGACCAGCACCCGCGCCAGAAACGCCAGCGGGTCGACGGTCTCGGTGCCGGCGGTGGGGCCGTC
>JANMRE010000209.1:0-2746 GCA_031370885.1 Gemmatimonadaceae bacterium | reverse complement strand
CTGGCATTGTCGTCGGCCAGTTGCAGCGCCGACTCAACCGGTGGGATCTGTTTCGCCCGATGCTCGCCAAGATTCGCGATGTCATCACGTCCGTTGCAGTGACAGACGGCTACGGACGGATCGTCGCCTGATGACGGACGGCGCGAGCCGCGCGATTTGGCTTGCGACACTTTCTTCAATTGACTGATTTTTCTGTAATACTTTACCAAGGCGGAGGCGCGATGGCGGTCAACATCAAGAACGAACGGGTAGAACGGCTCCTCGACGAGGTGGCCGCCCTGACCGGCGAAACCAAGACAGAGGCCATTCGTCGGTCGCTGGAGGAGCGGCGAGACCGCCTCGCGCGCCGCGCCGCCCAAGTCAATCCCGCCGAGCGGTTGCGCCGATTGCTCGAACGCGAAGTCTGGCCCGCCATTCCCGCGAGCGTGCGCGGCACGCGATTCAGCACAGCGGAGGAGGAGCAGATCCTCGGCTACGGACCAGACGGCGCGTGATCATCGACAGCTCAGCGTTGGTCGCGATCGTGCTTCAGGAACCTGAGGCTCAAGACCTGCTGCGTCGCATGCGTGACGCAAGGTCTCTGGCTATCGGTGCCGCGACACTGCTCGAAACCGGGATCGTTCTGTCGGCACGACTGGACGACGACGCCCGCGGACTCTTGGCCCGTCTGCTGCAGGAAAGCGGCATCGCCGTGGTGGATGTCACTGAGGCGCATTTCGGTGTCGCGATGGACGCGTGGCTGCGGTTCGGCAAGGGCCGCCACGCGGCCGCGCTCAACTTCAGCGACTGCCTGTCGTACGCGATCTCGGTGGTGGCTGGTGAGCCGCTGCTCTGTATCGGCGGCGATTTTTCGCAAACGGACTGCGTGCTCGCGTAAGCGCGCGGTGGCGTGACCATCGCCTGGCTCACCTTCGGGGCCCGTTGGTGCTCAGTGACGAATAAGACGGCTAAGGGCCAATGATCTCGTTGAGCCCTTCAAGCACCTGATCCAATTCCTCAGGCGACACCGTACCCATGCGTTTGCCAATGCGTTCGACGGACAGCGTGCGGATCTGGCTGATCTTGACCCACGACGGCTTTGGCAGACGACGGCGCGTCAGTTCCAGCGTGAGCGGAAACGCGGCGCGCTGTGGCTGGCTGGTCAGCGCAACAGCAATGACGGTCCCTGATCGATCGTTGAATACGTTGTGACTCAGGATCAGCACTGGCCGCTGTCCGGCTTGCTCATTCCCACGCGTCGGCTTCAAATCCGCCCAGCGAATTTCGCCTCTCAGTATTCCGGCCACGATCCCTCGTCCGCGCCGAGTCCTTCATCGGCCAGCGCTTGCTCCGCCGCGGGATCGAGCTTGGCACATTCTTCGGCCAGCCGGCGGTGTTCGAGGCGATCCAACTGCCCGTTCACGGCAGCCTCGATGGCCTGACTCCGATTCGGATATCGCTTGTCGCGCACCAGCGTGTGAACGTGGTTGACTCGTCCGCCTGGCTTGAGTATTTCGCCGGTCGGCCGCAGGCCGGGCGGTTCGCGTCGGTCATCGAAGACGTGGCACACTTGGTCGTGCCGACCATTGTGCTGCTGGAGGTGACGCGCTGCGTGATGCAGCAGCGCGGCGAGGATGAGGCACTTCAGGTCGCGGCCGTGATGCACCAAGGGCACGTTGTCTCACTGGACAGCGGCGTCGCCTTGAGCGCGGCGCAGCTTGGCGTTGCGCATAAGCTGCCGTTGGCCGACAGCATCATCTACGCGACGGCCAAACAGTTCGAAGCGACTGTCTGGACGATGGATGCCGATTTCGAGGGGTTGGCAGGCGTCAGGTATATCCCGAAGCGAAAGTAGGGGCACTCACCGCCGCAACCCCAGCAACAGACGCAGACCTCCCGCCGCGAAGAACAATTCACGAACGACCAGCTGAAGGTCTGGAAGACGACTATCATGCCCGGCGCACCCTCGTTCCCTGCATCGTCATGAGCTTCTCCCATCTCTTCTCGACCATGACCGTACGTACTCCGCGAGTGTTGCCCGTGGACCTCGCCACTGCCCCTGCCGACGCGCAGTCCGCCGCGATCGCCCATCAGCAACGCGCGACACTGACCAACATGAAACGGACGCTGCTGCACGCCGTGCCGGCGTTCGATGCGCTCATGTCGTGGTATGACCTGCGTGACGCGATCACACCGGCGATTGGCGACCGCGGCGTTCTGATCTATTGCTTCGCCGTATCGGAGAAGGCGGACTGTCTCATTTGCTCGACGTTCTTTCGTCGCCTGCTGATCGATCGCGGCGAGGATCCGTCCGCGTTGGCGCTGTCGGAGAAAGAGTCAGCACTCGGGTCGTTCGGACGCCAGCTCGCGACGCCTCCGCACACGGTCGACGACGCGACGTGGGCAACGGCGACGTCTGGCCTGAACGATGAACAGATCGTCACACTGGTGAGTTTTGGTGCCATCATGCTGGCCACGAACGTATTCAACAATGTCCTCGGCGTGCCGCTCGATGAGTATTTGCGGCCCTACGTCGCAGACGCGAGCGCCCTCCACACGTCCAAACACGAGTGACGACGATGCCGGAGTTTGACGGTCAGGTCGCGTTCATCACGGGTGCCGCGCACGGGCAGGGTCGTGCGGTGGCCATCGCGCTCGCTCGCGAAGGCGCGCGCATCGTAGGCTTCGACGTGGCGAAACCGCTCGCCTATCCGGGGTACACCCTGGCCACTCCCGATGAACTGGCGTCGCTGGTGCAGGCGGTGCG
>JANMRE010000028.1:0-11863 GCA_031370885.1 Gemmatimonadaceae bacterium | reverse complement strand
GCGGCCGGTTTTGTAGCCGCGAACGCACTGGGATGGCTGATAACGCCGTACGCGCTGGTGTTTGTGGAGATGATGCGCATCAACTTCAGCGGCAACGCACTGATTGGTCCGGCCACGAGTGTGAGCGAACTGGAGGCCGGCTGGAAGGCGTTCATGCATGCCGCCATCAGCATCCGTATTGCGGCCGTGATTCTCTTGGTCGCGCCGTTTGCCATCCCGTCACGGTTGATCACCGATCGCGAGCGATTGCTGTACGGGCTGGCGTGGGCAGGTGGTGCGTTTTTGTTCGGAACAGCCGTGCGCGGCATTGTGATCTGGCTGCTGGCAGCGCTGCCGTTACTGGCCCGTGCGGCGGCGGCCATTCCGCTGCCGGAGCTTGAGCGCACGCGTCGCATTAATCGCTACGCGACATTGCTGGTACCGTTCGGATTGATTGCTGGCGTTGCGCGACAGCTTGAGCACACGCCGGTGGTCACGGCGACAATGGCCTCGCGACAGTTGCCCGTACCGGCGTCGGTGGTGCTTGAGCCACTTGTTCGGCGTATCGAATGCACCCTGTCGGCGCCGGTTGGCACACACGTGTACACCAGCTTCAACTACGGCAGCTATCTCGTGTGGAGATTGCCGTCACTCAGCTACTCGATTGACGGACGCAACATCTATCCCGATTCAGTGGCGGGTGCCGAAGCGTATCAGTTGGCCAACGATGGCCCCATGCGATTGGGCCCCTGGCAGTCGGCCGATGTGGCAATCGCTCCACTGTCACACGCCGCCGCGTTGGCGATTGGCGCGAGTTCGGAGTGGCGTTTGCTGCGGGTGAGCGTGCCGGCGGATACCACGGAGCGGTCGGCCGGATTGTGGGTGAAGCGGGGGTGGCTGGAGGGGAAGATGAAGGCGGGGTTGGCGGCGACGGTTGATACGGTGAGGGCGGCGCGGGTGGTGGCGGTTCCGGAGCGATGCGTAGTCATGATTCGCGACTGAACAACCGGATCAAAATTAAACCGCAGGGGGCGCAGGGGGCGCAGGGGCTGAGTTTTGCATTTTCCATCATGGCGTGGTTGTAGGACCCGCCACTGCATCACGTGTTGGATAACGTCAATACGTTCCCCTGCGCCCCCTGCGGTTTAATTCTCTTGGTCGTCTGCACCATACCACTCCATCATGCGGTCAACCGCTGTGGATATCGAGATGCGTGATCGCAGCCCGAGGGCGCGAGCGCGGGTTGTATCGGGAACGAAGTAGTCCACCGCACTTGCGCCACGAACTTCGGGTACGCTGACAACCCGCCGTTGGGCTCGACTGGCAACAAGGTGTGCAAGGTCGGCAATGCTGATCGCTTCTTCTGAACCAACATTGAACACTTCACTGTGACCGCCGCGCAGCAAGAGTGTCCAGAGCCACGTGGCGACATCACCGCCATACAGATACGAGCGTACCGGCGTGCCATCGCCGGTGAGTTGGATGTCGTGCCCTGCCAAGGCATCCCGCACAAAATTCCCCAGTGCAAGCATTGACGAGAGCGGCAACCACGGACCTGACATGGCGAAGCCACGCCCGATCACCACATCGACCGGAGAGTGCGCGGCCGTTGCTGCGCCCGCCGCCTCTGCAGCGCGCTTCGATTCCGCGACCAGTCTGCCGGATTGAAACGGGTCGACGCCGCTGTGCGAACTCTCGCCAATGCCAACACCGGTACGTTCATTGCGCCCGTACACCGAACCCGAACTCACCAGCAGCACCCGCGTTGCCTGGCACTCCACGGCCGTGGTCAGCACCCGCTGCGTTCCGCGTACCACCAGATCCTGTGTGCCCAATGGGTTTGCCGCGTGCACGTTGGCCGACACGGTAGACGCCGCGTGAATGACAAAATCCACTGGAACGGGCGGACGACTCAACTCACGAATATCGCCAACGATGGTGGTGATCCAGTTTGCCGCAGCAAGATGTGGCACACGCTCCCGAAATCGTTCAATACTCCGCACCTGCAGCACGGCTCCTGTCCGATAGCCCGTGTGCTGTCGGGCGTGTGCCAGGGCGTCCAGCAGCCAGGTACCGACAAACCCGGTGACCCCGGTGAGCATCACACTCGCGCCATCCAACTCACGCCACACGTCGGCGGTATGTTCCAGGATCTCGTTAAGATCCCGCGCCGGGATCCGCCGGGCGGTCACCCGGGTGCCTGGAGACAAAACTCGTGAAGGGTTCGTACCACGAACTCGAGCATGGGTGGCGTCAGTCCCGGATGGCATCCAAGCCAGAACGATCCGCGCATGACCGCATCCGCATTGTGCAGCGTGCCCACCTGGCGATGCGCAACTCCGATGTACGCCGGCTGTCGCAGCAAATTGCCGCCAAACAGCAAACGGGTGGCAATTCCGTGACGCTCCAAATGTGAGACTACCTCGTCACGCGTAAAACCGGCGCTCTCCCGCACGCGCATGAGGAACCCAAACCAGCTTGCGACACTCCGCGGGTGGGCTTCACAGAACTCGAATCGATCCGACAACGAATCGAGGTGCGTGCGCAAGTATTGCCAATTCGATTGTCGCTGCGCAATGAACCCCTCAAGACGTGCCAGTTGTGCGACACCCACGGCGGCCTGCATGTCCGTGGCCTTCAGGTTGTAGCCGATATGCGAGTAGGTGTACTTGTGATCGTAGCCGAACGGCAACTCGCCCTGTTGATGGCCGAATCGCTTGCCGCACGTGTTATCCTTGCCCGGCTCGCACCAGCAATCACGTCCCCAGTCACGAAACGATTCCACCAGTGTTGTGAGTGCCGGCTGCGACGTGAGCACGCAGCCGCCCTCTCCCATGGTGATATGGTGTGCCGGATAGAAACTCACCGTCGCCAGATCACCAAACGTTCCCACTTTCTTGCCGTCCCACATGGCGCCCACTGCGTCGCAACAGTCTTCGATCATCCAGAGCTGGAATCGATCACAGAACGCCCGCACAGCCGCCGCATCGAAGGGATTGCCGAGTGTGTGGGCGATCATCACGGCGCGTGTCCGCTCGCTGCGGGCCGCTTCCAGCAGTGCCAGGTCAACACCGTAACCCGGCAACGCGATATCAATGAATACCGGTATGCAGCGATTCTGAATGATGGGATTGACCGTCGTCGGGAATCCGGCGGCAAGCGTAATGATTTCATCTCCCTGCTGCAGCGCGCGCGGTCCCAATGTTTTGGACGTGAGCGCACTGACGGCCAGCAGGTTGGCCGACGAGCCGGAGTTCACCAGCGTGGCGTGTCGAACACCGATCCACGCCGCAAACCCCCGTTCGAATTGCCGCGCAAATCGACCGGTGGTAAGCCAGAAGTCCAATCCGGCGTCGACGACATGCTGCAGTTCTTCCGCACCGAACACTTTGCCGGAAACGGGCACCGTCGACTCTCCCTCGACAAACGCCAACGGCGGAAATGCTTCCGCATGATAGGCTGCCACCAGTTCGTGAATCTGCCTGCGCAGTATCGCCGCTCGCTCAGTCACGCAGATGCTCCCGATACCACGCGACGGTGCGGTCCAATCCCTCCTCCAACCCGAAACTCGGCGACCACCCCAGAACCCGTCGGGCCTTTTCGGCGCTCAGCGACTGATGGCGAATCTCATGCGAGGTTTCATTCCGGACGTCCGGCACGAGTGCAGGATTCACGCGGTTGATGATCATGGTCGCCAGCGTGAGGGCGTCAATCTGCAACTCATTCGAGAAATTGAACGCTTCACCCCGCACGGCCGGTTGGTTGTGCACCGCTTCGGCAAGTGTGAGATACGCCATCGCGCCATCTTCGACGTAGAAATAGTCGCGAATGAGGGAGCCATCAGAACGGAGCACCGGTCGTTCGCCACGCAGCGCGGAGCGAATAGTGCCCGGCACCAGGCGATTCCAATTCAGATCGCCGCCGCCGTAGAAATTTCCGCACCGCGTGATTGCCACCGGCAGGTTGTACGTGACCGCATACATTTGCGCCACCAGGTCGGCGGCCGACTTGCTGACGTCATACGGATGCATGCCACGCAGCGGGGCGTTCTCCGAATACGGAAGCTGATCATGATCTCCGTAGGCCTTATCGCTCGACGCCACGATCACGCACTGAACGCGGGGACTGCGGCGCGCCGCTTCGCACAGCGCCCAGGTGCCGCCAATATTGGTATCCAGCGTGGACACGGGATTGCGATTGGCAACGCCTACAATGGTTTGCGCCGCCAGATGAAAAACCGTGTCAATCTCGTATTCGCCCAATACGCGCTCCAACAGCGCCTGGTCACGCACATCGCCGCGCACAACGGTGACCGACTGCAATTGACGTTCCGTAAGCAGCGAGCTTCGCGGAACCCAGTCGCGTACCAACGCGACAACATCCGCACCGGCATCAAGCAACTGCCGCACCAACCACCCGCCCAGCAGCCCCGACGCCCCCGTTACAAACACGGGGCGGTCGCGCCAAAATGTCGGTGAACCGCTCACTGGACTCGCCACGGCGCCTGTCCTTCGTCCCACAGGCGCTCCAGAAGCTGTTTGTCGCGCGGGGTATCCACCGGCTGAAAAAATCCCTCGTGTCGGAATGCCGACAGCTGGTTGTCATGCGCCAGACGTTCCAGCGGTCCCTGTTCCCACAAGGTTTCGTCACCGTCGATGTACTCGAGCGCTTGAGGCTCGATGACGAAAAACCCGCCGTTAATCCACCCTTCGCCCGATTGCGGCTTCTCCAGAAACGTCTTCACCCTGTCTCCGTCCAATTCGAGTGCGCCAAACCGGGCCGGCGGACGCACGGCCGTTACCGTGACCAGTCGACGCTGCGCGCGGTGGAACTCCAGCAAGCTATGCACATTCACGTCGGCCAGTCCATCGCCATAGGTGGCCAGAAACGTTCCATCGCCCATCCAGGGTTGGAGCCGTTTGAGTCGACCTCCCGTTTGCGTATGCAAACCCGTATCGATCAAATTCACTCGCCAATCCGGTCGCTCGCCATCGTGAACCATTGTGGCACCAGTTCGGAGATCGACCGACAAGGAACTGTTTCGCGGCACGTAGTTCAGAAACCAGTCCTTGATGACATCGGCCTTGTAGCCCAACGCCACCACAAAGTCCCGACAACCGTGATGCGCGTACCATCGCATCAAATGCCAGAGCAGCGGGCGCCCGCCGATTTCCACCATGGGTTTGGGTCGCAACGCTGTTTCTTCACCCAGCCGGGTGCCGAAGCCACCCGCCAGAATTGCCACTCGTATCGACGCCGATGTCATGCTGTTCAGGACTCCTGGAGGCTCGCTTCGCGCAGGGTTTCCCCGGGCGCAACGCTAGAAATTGAGACGTTCCCGTTCAAATACATGGGGATGCCGACGCACCTGCGTCCAGACCGCACCGAGATACTCACCCAACATGCCGATGAACACCAGTTGAACGGACGACAGAAAAAAGATGCCGATCACCAGCGGCGCAACGCCAACGCTGAACTGATTCCAGAACAGCAACTTGTAAACCAGATATCCGCAGCCGGCCAAAAGACTCATCAACGCGGTTGCGAAACCAGCGATCGTGGCCAGCCGCAGCGGTACCTTCGAATGGTTCACAATGCCGAGCAACGCCATGTCGTACAGTGTCCAGAAGTTCTGCGAGGTCACGCCGCGCACGCGGAGCGGCTGATTGTAGCGCACAATCGCCGGCGTATGTCCGATTTCCGCCAACAGACCACGAAAATATGGATACGGATCGTCAATGCGTCGCAGATCGTCGACCACCGTTCGGTCGTACAGACCAAAGCCCGTGGCATGCTCCACCACCGTCACATCGGCAATTCGCGCCAGCAGTTTGTAGTATCGACTGCGCAGGCCAAAAAAGAGCGCCGACTCGGCGGCGGTTTCTTTGACGCCGAGTACAATGCGTGCACCCGCTTCCCATGCGGCCAGAAAGGCGGAGATGAGTTCGGGCGGATCCTGAAAGTCGCACGCCATACCAATCACAGCGTCGCCGTTCGCTTGCAGCAGTGCGTGGTACCCCGAGCGAACCTGGCCGAAGTTGCGGGCGTTGAGAATGACTTTGATCCGTGAGTCTTCCGAGGCGAGTGCGCGAAGAATTTCCGGACTGCGATCGGTGGATCCGTTGTCAATAAAGATGTGCTCATATTCATACGCCGGATGCTTTGTCATTTCGGCGCGGATCGCAACCGCCATTTCGCGGATATTGTTCTCCTCTCCGAAACAGGGCGTCACAATGCTGATGCGTTTTGGTGACCGGGTGGCGTTCATGATGCAATCCGTCCAACGTGAGTGATCCGTCTCGACTGGGGTACCGCGTAGCACACCAGATCCCATCCTTCCTCGTTGTGCGGTCGCAGATAGAACGCGTAGTCGTCGCGCCACGACTTCAGCATCAGCGGGATCGACCACAGATGATCTTGCACATGGTACACGCAGATAGCGAGCACCGGCCCATGTGTGACAATCGTGTCCCGCGCACCACGCAACGCATCGGGCTCGGCGCCTTCGATATCGAGCTTGATGAGCGTGGGCACTGCGCCAGCCAGCAACCGGTCCAACGGCTCGGCACAGACCGCCATTGTGTCACTTCCGGCCCACGCATGCGTGGTGCTCGACGCGTCGGCGCGCGCGTTGAGGTGCAGCACTCCACTTGCCGATGCCAACGCCACTTCGTGCAGCGAGATGCACGCGCGAACGCTGTGCGGCAGCGCTGCCACCATGGCCCGCAGTTTCGCGAAGTTCAAAGGATCGGGCTCGCAGGCAAACACATGTCCGAAAGGCACCTGCCGCTGCAGCAGCACGCGCAGCGTGTCACCGTCGTACGCACCGCCGTCGACAATCCATTCATCCGCGCGCCATGCGTACAGATCATCCGGAAAGTACTGGGGATGCGCCACCGGATGGGTGAGGCCATCGAAGTCCGCGTGCAATCGAAAGCGAACCTGCGCCAGATACTCGGCGCGCGAGGCATCGTCGGCCCACAGTTGCGCGCCGGCGCGCACCGCCTCGCGCGCCTTCAGCACCTGTTCCGGCCAATCCTGGAGATAGTGCGGCAGGGTGCCGGTGGCGTACTTCCAGAAGAGCATCGGAAAGGAGACTACCACATCACAGCCCAGCGCCACGAGCTGTTCGCGCGAATGCGCAAAGCGGTGCGGACTGTTCGCCCCCCAAATCGTGACCACGAACACGGCACTGTCGCCGTACATCGCCGCCGCGTTGGCGGCAGACAGCACCGGGATACCGTCAATCGTGCGGCCGTGTCGCGCCGGGTTGTTGTCGGCAAACGCCAGCGGCGCCGCGCCGGCGTGGCGCATACCCGCGAGGGCGCGCTGACCGCATCCGCCGGCACCCAGCAGGACCACCCGATCGCGCCGCGGGCCAGCCACGCGATCGAATGCGGAACGCGCTGCGGCCGCGCGTGCCTCAACCGACTCGTCCAGCAGCGCGTCCAGTGCCCGAAGCAGCTCACCCTCGGTCACCACACGCTCTTCCCGCCGTCCACGACAAGGTTTGCACCTGTCACGAAGGCCGCGGCGTCGGAGCAGAGATACACCAACGCACCCTGAAACTCGTGCGGTTGGGCCATGCGCTGCAGTGGGATCCTGCTTGCCGCGCGCTCGAGAAAGGCCGACGGCTGTCCATTCTCCACCCCACCCAACGTGATGGTGTTTGCACGAACACCACGATCGGCCCAATAAGTGGCGAGATAGATCGTCAGACCGTGCAAGCCTGCCTTGACAACCGTGTAGCTCACCGGCTTGACGGGCTGTTCGCTTTCATTGCGTCCCTCTTCGCGATACAGCCGCTGATCGGGCGCGATCATACCGTATTCCGACGAGATATTCACGATGACGCCACGGCGCGCGTTGGCCATCACCGCACCCAGAATGCGCGCACACAGGAAGGCCCCGGTCAGACCAACGGCGACATCGTCGGCCCATTGTGAGAGCGGAAAGTGTTCGAGCCTCGCAAAACTGGCGTTGGGCTGTTCCACCCTGGGGTTGTTCGCCGCGTTGTTCACCAGCACGTCAATGCGACCATAGGTATCGAGCACCCGATCACGCAGCTGCGTCACCGATGCCTCCTGCGTGATGTCCACCGCGATGCCAAGCGCCGACACGCCGCACGCGGACGCGATGCGTTCGGCTGCGGCCGAAGCGGCCGCACCGTCGATGTCGGCAATCACCGGAATGCCGCCGGCCGACGCGATTGCTTCCGCGTGACGAATGCCGAGCAATCCCGCACCGCCGGTCACGATCGCCACTCGTCCCGTCAGCGAGAAATCAGGACCGCTCGAAGGCGTGTGTGTCATGAGGAGCGCTCCGTCATTGGAAGACCACGCGGTGTCCCGTGCGCAACGACTCCTTCACCGCCAGCGCCACGCGAAGCACGGAAATACCCTCAGCCAGCGAAATGCGCGGCAACTCGTTTGACCGGATGCAGGCAAGAAAGTGCGCCACCGCCGACAGAAACATCTGATTGCGGTTTCCGTCGCGGAGTTGCACGAAGTCGACCGATTCCGGCTCCGTACGCAGCGTCTCGGTGATGAGATCGACGTGCAGGCTCGCGTTGGAACCCTGCACCGTGAACCGACGAACGGTATTCTGCGACGCGAACGTCTGGTGCACGGTGACCACGCCGCTGGCCACCGCAAGTTCAGCGGCGACGGTATCTTCGACATCCACATCCAACAGACCCGTAGTACCTCCCGTCGCCATCACAGACGTTGGCGCTCCGCACAACCACCACGCCAGATCATAGTCGTGGATGTGTGTGAGCACGACGCCACCACCCAGTTCAGCGCGCGCAGCGTACGACTGGCGATAGTCCTCATACGGATGCCACGCCGGGAGATTCTCCGCGTATTCGATGATCACATGCTCAACGACGCCCAGCCGTCCATCGGCCAAGAGCGCCCGCGCGCGCTCCACCAACGGATGAAATCGCCATTGACAGCCAACCATGGCCACCACGCCGTGATCGGCAACCGCCTGCTGCAGCTCGAGCACACCGTCCATGGTGTGCGACACTGGTTTTTCGATATAGAGATGGCAGCCCGCGTGTACGGCGCGACCAGCAATGTGCACGTGCTCGCTGCTGGGCGTGCAGACAAACACCGCGTCGGGGCGGGTCGCCAGAGCGCGATCCAGATCTGTGTAGGAGGTAATACCGAGTGCCAACTCAACATCCTGGTGGGCATTGCTGGTGAGTTCTGGCGTGATCACGTGTTTGAGACCGCGACGACGATAGGCCAGCAGTTCCACGCCAGGCACCAGCGTGCGAAGATTGCGAGCATGTCGTTGGCCAATCGCACCAAGGCCCGCAATGAGCACGCGCATGTCATTCGGGGAGTGGCGGGACGATCATGTTCGCGGCGACCTCATCGCGCGGGAGGAACGGCCACAAATCTTCGAGGGGGCGTGAGACCATCGACCCATCGGGGCGACGCGCCGAGCTCAGACTTGGCGCGCGCGGCTCCTCGCGGGGGGTGATGACCTCTATCAGCATCGGTCCATCAGTGTCCAGCAGCGCGCGAACGTGCTCTGTCAGATCGTGATCGGTCGATAGCCGGGCATACGGAATACCGAAGGCCGCGGCAATTCCTTCCAGCGCAGGCTGCGTCACGCCACTGCTGGCATCGGCGCCGGCCAAGCGCCCGAAATAGCGCATCTGCGACGTACGAATCGACGCGTAGCCCTCGTTGTTCAACACAAACATCTTCACCGGCAACTGCAGGCGACGAATAACTTCGAGCTCCTGAATGTTCAACTGAATGCCGCCATCGCCATCAACCACAATCGTGCGGCGCATGCCGTGTGCGATGCAGGCGCCGATCACACCCGGCAATCCGTTTCCCATCGCGCCGAGCGCCGTGGTGAGAAAGAGTCGCTGGCCTTCCACCAGTGTGGTCGCCAGACAAAAAATCTCGATACCCGCCCCCGAGCTGCCGGACACGATCACATCGGATGGCGCCGACGCGCGCGAGATCGCTTCGGCCAGCACGTACGTGCTCACACCGTGGTCGAGCCCACGATACTCCGGCCGCACCACCGGATACGCAGATTTCCACGCGAGGCAGCGCGCGTGCCACGGTGCACGATCGCGGACCGGTGCGGCGAGTGCGAGGGGTAACAGTGTCTGCAGAAAGATGCGCACATCGCAACACACCGGTATCACGTACCCATCGAGCTTTGCCAGTTCTGCGGGATCGATGTCTACCATCACCTTCTTGGCACCGCGTGCAAAGTGCTGCGGGGCATAGCCGGTAACGACCAGGTCGAGTCGCGCACCGAGACTGAGCACGAAGTCGGCGTTCTGCAGCGTGAAGTTTGCGCCGCGCGGTGCAACGGGTCCGGGGCGTCCCATCATCAATGGATGATCGTCGGGCACCATGTCGTGCGCCGGCCAGGTGGTGAGAACGGGAATTCGCAACGCGTCGATGAGCGCGCGCAGTTCAGCGCGTGCATGGGCAAGGCGTACGCCGTTGCCAACCAGAAGCACCGGCCGTTCGGCGGCGTGCAGCAGGGCAAGCACGTTCAACGCCGCCGCGCTCGCGGCTTCGATATCGCATTGCCCACCGGGCACGATTTCGCCGTCGTGATAGCCGCGCAACGCCGCCGGATCAATCATCGCGCCTTGCACATCAAGCGGGATATCCAGCCATACGGGACCCGGTCGCCCGGTGCGCGCCAGATGCACGGCCTTCTCAAGATGGTACCGGATATCCTGGGGATCGAGCACCGTGACCGCGTACTTCGTGATCGGGGCCGCCATTGCCACGATGTCGACTTCCTGCACACCCATCTGTCGCACACCGGTGGTACCCTTGAGGTCAGCCCGCTTAACCTGTCCCGAAATCACCAGCATCGGCGTGGAGTCCAGCCAGGCCCCCGCAACGCCGGTCAGTGCATTCGTGCCACCAGGCCCCGTAGTGACGAGGCACACGCCGAGATCCTCGCGCACTTTCGCGTACGACTCGGCCGCCATGGCGGCAGACTGTTCGTGCACCGCACAGATGTAGGTCAGCCCGGCGCACTGCCCCAATGAGTCATTGAGGTGCATCGCGCCGCCACCCGTCACCTGGAACACATGCGTGACACCAAGTTCAACGAGACGCTGGAACAACCAGTCGGAGAGTTTCACGGGGCGACCGTGAGCTGCGGGATATGTGCACCGCTGGCAAAATCGACCAGGCGTTGTTCGGCATCGAGCATTGGCATCACGCGCGTGCGTCCGGGCAGTCGCGATTCGAGTTCGGCGGCCGTCATGCCCACTTCGCCAAACGCGTAGTTACGCGTCATGACCTCGTGAACGGGCGCATGCAGGCCGAGGCCGCGTACAAAGGCGTGGCGAATGTCACCGTCGGTCAATACACCAACGACCCGCCGCCGATCGTCGATCACGAATACGATACCCATGCGATTCTCATCGATCACCCGCAGGGCGCTGAAGAGCGTCGCATCGGCTGTGATCGTGAGCGCTGCAAGCTCGGGATGCGCCAGCGCATCGGTTTCACGCTGCGCGGCCGACATCGCCCAGTGCACATCGGTGAGATGGGCGAGCGCCACGCGAAAGCCCTCGCCCGTTTCATGATGCCCCATCCAGATCTCCGGGATCATCGTCGCCCCGGTGGGGATGAGCACGCGGAGCAATTCCACGAAGTTGACGCTCCCTTCACCGATCTGCAGTCCTTCGCCCGACGTGCCGGCGCCATCGGATACGTGCAAATGCCGCACATACGGAGCGATCCGTTCGGCGAATTCCAACAGACTTGCTCCGCTCCGCGCGCATTCGAGGGCGGCGTGTGACGTATCGAAGCAGAGCCCCAGCCCCGATCGCTCGCACAATTCGACGGTGTTTTCCACGTCGCAGATGATGTGCCCA
>JANMRE010000249.1:0-29961 GCA_031370885.1 Gemmatimonadaceae bacterium | reverse complement strand
CCGATGAGCGCGCTCTCCGCCGCCGTGGGCAAAGTGAGCGGTGCGACGGGCGCAGGGGCCTCCGCCGGTCGGGCAGACTGCGGCTTTACAGGCGATTCGTGGAAAGCGCCGGCGGCAAGAACACCGGTGGCGGCGAGTTGCGAAAGAAACTGTCGGCGGTCGGTAATGTTGGACACGAGCGGCTCCGTTGAGTGTCTCTGGATAGGCGGGCTCGTGCGTGGCCGTCCAGTGCCTTGCGCAGCCAACCCGATGCTGTATGGTCAAGGTAGCGACGGCGATTCGCCTTCGCGCCGGGATAACCGGCGGAACCCACGACCGTCGATTGATCGAGGCCTCCATGGAGCGCATCACTACCTCTCACGCGGTCGCGTTGGTATTCGCGGTCGCGGCCGCCACATCATCGCCTCACCGTCCAATTGCCGCGCAGCCGCCGGCACCACCGCCGCTCACGCAGAAGCTGGCCGTCGGCCCTGAGTTCGTGACCGGGACGCTCCCCAACGGACTGCGCTACTACATCCGCAAGAACGGCGAGCCCGCCAAACGCATGGAACTGCGCCTCGCCGTCAATGCCGGCTCGATTCTTGAAGATGCCGATCAACTCGGCTACGCGCACTTCGTCGAGCACATGGCGTTCAACGGTACCACGCACTTCAAGAAGAACGAACTCGTCAAATACCTCCAGTCCATCGGAGTCCGTTTCGGTGCCGACTTGAACGCCTACACCAGCTTCGACGAGACTGTGTATCAGTTGTCGGTACCAACCGACAGTGTGCGCCTCGTGGAACAGGGCTTTCTCGTGCTTGAAGATTGGGCTCACGGCCAACTGTTCGACTCCACGGAAGTCGTCAACGAGCGCGGCGTGGTGGTGGAAGAATGGCGAGGCTCCCTCGGTGCCGGGCGACGCATGCAACGGGAGTTCATTCCGATCATCCTCAAGGACTCGAAATACGCAACCCGTGATCCCATCGGCAGCGAGGAAAGCATTCTCAAAGCGCAGCCGTCCACGCTCCGTCGCTTTTACAAGGACTGGTATCGTCCCGACCTGATGGCCGTAGTCGCGGTTGGCGACTTCGACGTGGCCAGGATCGAAGCGCTGATCACCCAACACTTCGGCAGCATCCCACGCGTGCCGAACGCGCGTCCGCGTGCGATCGCCGCCGTGCCCAACAACAAAATGCCGTTGATCGCCATCACGTCGGACGTGGAAGCCACGAGTTCGGGCGTCACGATCGGCTACAAGCGACCGCACAAGGTTGTCGCCACGGTTGGCGACTATCGCACACAAATGGTGGAACGCCTTTACTTCACCATGATCAACGCGCGACTTGGCGAGATCACGCAGAAGCCGGATGCACCGTTCCTCGGTGCGTCGGTCTCCAACGGATCGTTCTTCGCCCGCAACATGACCGCGTTCACCTTCGGCGTCGGTGTGAAGGATGGCGGCATCGAACGGGGAGCGGAAGCGGCGCTGGCGGAAGCGCGGCGCGTGGAGCAATTCGGGTTTCTGGCGTCGGAGTTGCAGCGCGCCAAGGACAACACCATGCGCGGACGCGAACGGATGTTTGCCGAGCGCGAGAAAACCAGCTCCGCGGCGCGCGTTGGTGAACTCGTTCGGAACTTCCTGGAAGACGAAGACATCCCCGGCACGGAAGCCGAGTACAACTTGTACCGGCAGTTCCTGCCGGGAGTCACCCTGGCCGAGGTGAATGCGCTGGCGAAAGGGTGGATCACCGACACCAACCAGATTGCGTTGATCACGACCCCGAAGAAGGCCGGCGTGTCGGTACCCACGGAGGCGCAGATTCTCGCCGTGTTCGACCGCGCATCGAAAGCAACGGTCACGGCCTATACCGAAACGGTGAACGACGCGCCGCTGGTGACGAGTCTGCCCACGCCGGGTCGCGTGGTGAGCACCAAGTCAATCGACGCGGTGGGCGTAACCGAATGGAAGCTGTCCAACGGGGCGCGTGTGTTGGTGAAGCCCACCACGTTCAAGGCCGACGAAGTGCTGTTCAGTGCGTACAGCCCGGGCGGCACGTCGTTGGTGCCGGATGCCGACTACATGTCGGCGAGCAATGCCAGCGGCATCGTCAGCCGCAGTGGTGTTGGCTCGTTTAATCTGATCGACCTCAACAAAAAACTGGCAGGCAAGGCGGCGAACGCCGGCGCGTTTATTGGAACCACGTCGGAAGGCCTGAACGGTACCGCGTCGCCGAAAGACCTCGAAACGCTTTTTCAACTCGCCCACTTGCGCTTCACCGCACCGCGACTCGACACCCTCTCGTGGCGCGCAACGAAAGCGCAGATGGAGGCGGGCGTCGCCAATCGAAATGCGAGTCCGATGACGGCGTACATCGACACGCTCACAGCGGTCATGACCCAGCAGCATTTCCGGGCGCGCCCGCTCACGAGTACCACTCTCACCGAGATCAACCCGCAGCGCGCGCTCGAGATTTACCGGGACCGGTTTTCGAATGCTGGTGATTTCACATTCGTGTTCGTGGGCAATGTCACGCTCGACTCGCTCAAGCCGCTGGTCGAGAAGTACCTGGCGTCGCTGCCTGGCACGGGTCGCGTGGAAACCTGGAAAGATGTTGGCGGCGCACCGCCCGCTGGCGTGATCGAAAAGGTCGTGCGCAAGGGCACCGAGCCGCAGGCGCAAACCGCCGTCATCTTCACCGGTCCCTTCGTCTACACGCCGCAAACGCGATTCGACATGCTCGCCCTCACCACGCTCGCGCAGATGTGGCTTACCGACGCGCTCCGCGAGGAAATGGGCGGCACGTACAGTCCATCCCTCGGCGGCTCGGGCGCCAAGGTGCCGCGCGCCGAATATTCAATCAGCGTGCAGTACGCCTCGTCGCCCGCCAACGCCGAGAAGCTCACGGCCCGCATGTTTCGGGTGATCGATTCGCTCAAAACGCAGGGACCAACGGAGGCCGACGTCAACAAGGTTCGGGAAACAGTGATTCGCGGGCGCGAAACGAATCTCAAAACCAACGGATTCTGGGCCGCGAACATTGCGTCACGCGATCAGAGTGGCGAAGACCTCGCCGGGCTGCTCGCTCCGTACGACGCCATGGTGGGGAAACTCACGGCCAGGCAAATCCAGGATGCCGCCAAGCTCTACTTCAACACCAAGCGGTATGTGAAGATCGTGCTGTTGCCGGAAAACGCGACGCCATAGGCCCACTTTTCTTCAACAACGGCCTCCTTGGCGACCTTCGCGTCCTTGGCGGTTCAATCCAACGACCGCAAGTGTACGAACAGACTCGCGACGAGGAAATCTCAGCGATCATTTACGCGTTTGCGAAAGGTCACACCAGCGACGGATTGAGCTTGTAGATTCGCGCCGCGTTGCCACCCAGTATCGCGGCCCGGTCGGCGTCACTCACGGGCAGCGAGATCAAAGCCGCCTTCATGGCGGGAATGCTGCCAATGGCGTGCGGGTAATCGCTGCCGGCCAGAATATGACTGGCACCGGCGAATTCGATTCCCAACATCAGCGAAGCCTTGTCGAAATTCACGGTATCGTAGTACCACGTTTTCAAATACTCGCTGGGTGGCCTCGCAATATGGGCCCGGCACTCCTTGAAGGCATGAAAACCGCGATCGAGTCGCTCGGCCAGATACGGGATGGCGCCACCCAGATGACCCAGCACCCACTTGATGTTGGGATAGCGTTCGGCCACTCCGCTAAACACCAGGTGCGACGCGGCTACGGTTGTGTCGAACAGAAATCCCACCAAGGGCATCAGCCAGTACTCCCGCATCGCATCGACGTTGATGGGGTTGGTGGGATGAATATGCAGCACTGCGCCGCGATCGTTGGCCGCCTCGTACAACGGCCAGTAGCGTTCATCGGCCAGCGCCACGCCATTGACATTGCTGAACAGCATGGCGCCCGGCAGGTGCAACTCCTCGGTGGCGCGCTGAAACTCCTTCAGCGACGCGACAGGATCGTTTAGCGGCAGCGTGGCCAGCGCCGAGAATCTCGGCGCACGCTCGGCGATCACGGCGGCGAATGCGTCGTTCACCATACTCGCCAATCGCGCAGCGCGCTCCGGAGTTTCCACGTGCGTGCCGGGTGTCGTGAGTGTGACGATCTGGGTGTCCACGCCCTCGCGCTCCAGCACGCTTTGCCGATAGGCGATGTCGCGATGACCGGGAACGGCCACGTTATAGTCACCAGGATAGTGAATCTCGGGATTTCCGTGGGCGTCCATGATCACCGTGACCGAGCTATCGCCCGATTTCAGCGCGTCGATGTAGGCCGGCGGGTAGTAGTGATTATGGACGTCAACGATTCTCACGTGCGCGCTCCGGGTTGGTGACGGGGTTTTGCCCACAAATAGTACGCCGGGAGTCCCGCCAGTACGAGCAAGAGACCTGTCGCACTCTCTCGGGGCTGCGTCCAGATCTGATTGACAACGATGGCGGCCGACGACAGAACAAACAACAGAGGCAGGAATGGATATCCCAACACCCGATACGCGGGCTGGTAGTCGGAGCGCCGGCGCAGCACGACCAGGCTGGCGGCCAGCAACCCAAAGAAGATCCACTCCGTGTAGACCACGCGCGTAAACAGCACGCGATACGATCCCGTGGCAACGAGGATCGAAGACCACAAGGCCTGCACTACGATGGCGTGGTGCGGCGTACGGAATTGAGGATGCACGTCGCCCATCCACCGAAAGAGCACGCCGTCACGTGACATGGCCAGGTACACACGCGGACCGGCGAGAATCACGCCGTTGGCCGCGCCGAGCGTGGAGAGCATCACCAGTACCGCCATGAGTTCCCGCCCGGAGCCACCCACCGCGACGTCGGCAAAGTCGGCCGCCACGCGACTGGAGTTGCGTACAACGTCCAGCGGCAGCACCGACATGTACGCGGCGTTCACCGCCACATACAACACGGTGACAAGGAGCGTTCCGATAAACAGGGCGCGCGGAATGGTGCGTGTGGGATTACGCGTTTCTTCGGCGGAGTACGAGACCATGTGCCAGCCGCCGTACGCGAATAGCCCGGCGATCAACGCGGCGAAGAATCCTGGCACAGTCACTGGCGCTACGTCACCAACGGTGCGGACATCTCCCAGATGGGTGCCAACGCTCACACCCACGGCGATGATGAGCAGGATGGCCAGCACCTTGATAACCGTGAGTACAGCCTGCACCGCTGTGCCATGCTGAATGCCACGATAGTTCACCGCCGACAGCACACAAACCGCCGCGACGGCAACGACCTTTGTTCCCGCGTCGCTCAGTGCGACCAACGTGCCCGCATAGCGCGCGAAGATCGTCGCGATCGCGGCAATGATCCCGGAGTGCATGGTCCAAAACATCGCCCAGCCCCAGAGAAATCCCACCACCGGCGAGTACGCTTCATTGAGCCACACGTACACCCCACCGGTTCGCGGCCAGACCGATGACAACTCCGCGATCACCAGCGATCCGATCAGCGTGAGCACGCCCGCCACGGTCCACACCAACAACACGCCGCCAACGGTGGGGACCTGCGCGGTGATGGCCGACGGCTGTACGAAGATCGAGGCGCCGATGATGATGCCGACCACCATCGAGGTCGCGCGAAACAGCCCGATCGATTGTCGAAGGGGAGGGCGGTCTGTCATGGGCTGCGAAGATGACGCCGGGGGCGGTTGGGGGTAAGGCAGAGGGGTGAGCAGGTGCAGGGGTGAGGGTGGAGCGGTGAGCGGTGAGAGTAGAGGGTGGGTAGAGGGTAGAGCGTCTCTATCCTCACCGCCCTACCCTCACCCCTGTCCTTGCTCACCCTCCCGCTCCTCACACCTCGTCTTGCCCCTCACCCCTCCACGCGTCGAGCGAGTCCGATCACACGCCTCCAGGAAACCCGATCTGACGCCACGCTTCGTACACCGCGATCGCAACCGCATTCGAGAGATTGAGACTGCGCCGCGCCGACACCATTGGCAGTCGCAGTTGTTGCACCATCGGCAATGTGGACAGCATCGCATCGGTCAGTCCCGTGGACTCCGGTCCGAATACGAGCACGTCGTTCGCCCTGAATGTCGCTGCCGTGAATCGCGTGGTGCCGCGCGCCGAGAACGCGAACAGTCGACGCGCCGGCCCCAGGAATGTCAGACACGCCTGCCAGTCGCGATGAATGTTCACATCAACCAGGTCTCGATAATCCAGACCGGCGCGCTCGAGCTGTTTGTCCTCGAAGTTGAAACCTAGGGGTTCCACCAGATGCAATCGCGCTCCGGTGTTGGCGCACAGCCGGATCACGTTCCCGGTGTTGGGCGGAATTTCTGGATTGAACAGCACGATGTCGAACACGGCGCAGATCGGCTAAAGGATGGAACCCACAGGATACTCTGGACATCCCATTCCGGCCACGCGCCGCCGCCGTGCCACCAGCGACGCGCCAGGCAACTCACTGCACACGGGGTCGCGCGAGTCGGTGTCAGGAGGCACATTCGAAGTCGCCCTGTCATCGTTGTGGGACCCGACCTCTGCCCGCCGTTTATGCATCGCCGCCTCGTCATTCTGCTGCTCTGCGCTGTTGTCGGACGTGCGTCCGCCCAGCGGACTGTCACGCCAGCCCCAGTGGTCAAAACGCCACCGGTCAACCCACCGGCGTTTGATACCGCATTTCTGAAGGTGCCCAGTTGGCGCTTCGTTGGTCCCGACGGCAATCGCGTGATCGCGGTGTCGGGTGTGCCCGGGGAGTACAAGACCTACTACGCGGGCGCGGCCAGCGGAGGACTGTTCAAGAGCACCAACGGCGGCATTCGGTGGGCACCGATCACTGATTCACTGCGCGTGTCCAGTGTCAGTGCGATTGCAGTGGCGCCCAGTGATCCCAACGTGGTGTGGTTTGGTACGGGAGAGACCTTTCTGCGCAGCAATGTGTCCATTGGCGACGGTATCTATCGCAGTACCGATGCCGGGCAGCACTGGGCGCGCATGGGGCTCGAGAATACGGGACGCATCGGACGCGTTCTCGTGCATCCCACGAATGCCGACATCGTGTATGCAGCGGCACAGGGACACGGCTACGGACCGCAGAACGATCGCGGCTTGTGGCGCACAACCGACGGCGGCGCGCAATGGAAAAAGGTGTTGTTCGTGAACGACAGCACCGGCATCATTGACGTGGCGATGGATCCTTCAAACCCGCGCGTGCTGTTTGCCGCGAGCTGGCAGCAATACATCGTGCCGTGGGACAAAAACTCGGGCGGTGCCGGCAGCGGCATCTGGATGACGCGCGATGCTGGTGATACGTGGGTGCGTCTTGATGGTGGCGCCGATGGTCAGGGCTGGGGGAAAGGACTGCCGCGCAAAGGCACCATGGGCAAGATAGGTCTCGGTGTATCGCGCACGGATCCGCAACGCCTCTACGCGCTCATTGAGATGAAGGAGCCGGCATTTTACCGCTCCGATGATGGTGGTCGGTCATGGCGTTCGGTCAATCGTGATCACGATCTGTTGGAGCGTCCACAGTACTACACGCGCTTCGGCATCAATCCGACCAACGCCGACAACGTGTTCTTCGTGGGTGTGCGTTTTGTGGGCACCAGCGACGGCGGCCTCACCAAGATGGCCAACCCACCGCGGGCCGGCGGTGACCTGCACGACATCTGGTGGGATGCGCAAGATGCCGACCGCTTCATGGTGGGCGACGATGGTGGCGTGGGTATCACGATTGATGGAGGCAAGTCGTTTAACCGCATCGCGCTGCCCAACGCGCAGATGTACCACGTGGCCACCGATACGAAAATTCCCTACAACCTGTACGGCAACCGGCAGGACGGCTACTCGTACGGCGGGCCAAGCAATTCGCGTGGCTCCCGTTCCATTGGCGTGTGGAGTGCGGTAGGTGGATGCGAAAGCGGCTGGGCTATTCCTGACACCATCGACAACCGCACGGTCTGGAGCGGCTGTTACGACGCGGGGCTTGAACGCTTCGACCTGCAAACGAAAATGGCGCGTGCCGTCGAGCCGTGGCCGGAAGCAGGCTACGGTGTCGCACCCAAGGACCTGAAGTATCGCTTTCAGTGGACATTCCCCATCCACATCTCGCCACACGATCACAATACGGTGTATGTGGGCTCACAGTTCGTACACAAAACCACCAACGGCGGACAGAGCTGGACACTGATTTCTCCCGACCTCTCCACCAACGACAGCACCAAACAGCAGTCGTCGGGCGGGTTTGTGATCGACAACCTGTTCGTGGAAAACGTGACGGTGTTGTTCGCCATCGCCGAATCGCCGTTGCAGAAGGGTCTGATCTGGGCGGGCACCATGGACGGGCTGATGCACATCACACGCAATGGCGGAACGACGTGGACCAATCTGACGGCCAACCTCCCCGGTTTGCCAAAGTGGAGCACGATTTCAGGTATTGAGCCCAGCAAGTACGACGCCGGCACGGCGTACATTGCCGTCGACGCACACCTTATCAACGATCGCGATCCGTACATCTACCGGACCACCAACTTCGGCGCGTCCTGGACGCTGGTGAGTGGCGATATTCCGAAGAGTGTGTTCAGCTACGTGCACGTGGTGCGCGAAGATCCGGTGCGCAAGGGCATGTTGTACGCCGGCACCGAAAATGCGCTGTATGTGTCGCTAAACGACGGCCAACGCTGGACAGAAATCAACGGCGCGTTGCCTCATGCGCCGGTAAGTTGGCTGCAGATCCAGGGGCACTTCCACGATCTCGTGGTGGCCACCTATGGCCGCGGTTTCTGGATCGCCGACGACATTTCGTATTTGCGCTCGCTGGCCGATTCGCTGGCCACCAAGCGCGCTGCCCTGCTCCCGCTGCGCGCCGCCTATCGGTTTCGGAGAGTCGCCACCCCGTCGGCCGCAACCAATTCCCTCGTGGGCGGTGAAGATCCACCACTGGCAGCGACACTCAACTACACGATCGCGGAACTGCCCAAGGACTCAACCGCGCGCGACTCGATTCGATTCCAGGTGTTCGACACCGGCGGCACGATGATTCGCAAGTTCGCCTCCGCACCCCCAAAGCGCGGTCTCAATCGGGCCCTGTGGGATTTGCGTCATGATGGACCTCGGCGTGCCAAACTGCGGACGGCACCGCCGGGTAACACCAACGTACGTGTGCTCGACTCGCGGCCGCTGGTGCCATGGGACCTGGACCTTGTGGGCGGTCAGGCGGGCCCGCTGGTGGCACCGGGCAGCTATACGGTGGCCATGCTCTGGGGGAGCGACACGTTACGACAGAAGCTTGAAGTGCGACGCGATCCAAACAGCGAAGGCACCGACGCCGACATCGTGGCCCAGGTAACCCTGGCGCTGCGCATTCGTGACGCGCTTACCGAAACGGTGGCGCTCATTGACGAATCGGAATGGTCGCGTCGCGGTTTCGAACAACTGCGCAACACGCTGCGCGAAAAAATCAAAGACGCCAGGGAGTTCGGTCCATCGCCGGGACGCGACCCGAAACTCGCCGACGCTGAAGCGTTCCTGAAGGACATCGATGCGGTCGAGAAGAAAGTGCTCGCGATTGAAGGAAAGCTCTACGACGTGGCGCTGACCGGAGCGCGGGAGGATGCGTTCCGCACGCCAAACCAGTTGTATGAAAAGCTGGCCTCGGTGGGCAGCGATATCGCCGCCTCAAGCGCCGACTTCCGCCCCACCGACCAGCAGGGTGAGGTGTACAGCATGCTGCGCAAGCAGTTGGACGGTTTGAAGGTGCAATTCGGCCAGATGGTCGCGAACGACCTCAGTGCGTTTGCCGCGAAAGCCGCGAAGCTGGGGTTGCCGCTCCCAGTGCTGTTCCAGTAGCACTACCCAAACCGTTTGAGATTGCGCGCCTGCGCCTTTTGCATTTCGTCTTCGCGTGTGCGCGGCGGCGCGTTCGTTTTCATCGATCGCACCAGCCGCTCGGCGGCCGCGGTCACCTCACCCACGGCGCGGTTGAACGCTTCCTCATTGGCGCGCGAGGGGCGCGTTGATCCGCTCAGCTTGCGGACGAACTGCAGCGCGGATGCCTGAATCTCACCGTCGGTTGCGGGGGGCTCGAAATTGGCCAGTGTTTTGATATTGCGGCACATACAACGCTCCTCGGTTGTCGTAGCGTGGTGAACGGCTTAAGGATTGGTCACGGTTCGATGCGCGAGAGTGTGGTGATCAGATCGAAGTCGCGATCATAGCTGCAGATCGCATCGAATCCCTCGTGCATCACGACCGCTGCATGGAGCGCGTCGCGCACCCTCAGCGCAGGATGGTGGTCCAACAATTCACGGGCGCGGTCCAGGATTTCCGCCGAGACTGGCACGACGCTTGGGAACAGATGCCGGGCTAAATCGTAGACCTGTCGTCCGTCCTTCCATCGTTTGATGGCGCGATACCGATGCAGGATCTCCTGCAGCGTTTCCGCACTGATGGTTGCCGCCACCTCGCCGCGCGCGACCCGTTCCAGCAGGCGAGCACTGGGCGCCTTGTGCGGATGCACCGCACCGGCCGCATACATGAGGATGTTGGTGTCGATCAAGATCACGCGGCGATCACCGTCGAGTTCGCGGCATCAGCGCGTCGGCACGTGGCACCGATTCGTGTTTCATGTCGCGCGGCGATCCGACTGGCAACGACAGCGCCGACAGCGCGGCGACGGCGGCAACACGCGCGTCGGTGTCCACGAGGCCGTATTGCGCTACGCAGGCTTCGCGCACCAGTTCACCCAGACTCTTGCCACGCCGGGCCGCGAGATCGGTGAGTCGCAGGTGAGTTTCGGGCGAGAACAGGATAGTGGTTTTCTTGGAAAGCTCCATATGCACCTCCGTAGGTGTATATTACCGGCTGCCACGCGTCGAAGCAAGGGTCCACAAGCGCTACCCCGCCAGTATGGGCAACTGTCGGATCCGTTCCTGCCACTCGCGTGGTCCCGTTTCGTGTACATTCGCGCCACTCGCATCCACGGCCACGGTCACCGGCATCTCGTTTACATCAAACTCGTAGATGGCTTCCATACCCAGCTCCGCGAACGCGACTACGCGTGATGAACGGATGGCTTTCGACACCAGATACGCGGCGCCGCCCACCGCCATGAGGTACGCCGCCTGATGTTTGCGAATGGCCTCCAGCCCTATCGGTCCGCGCTCGGCTTTGCCGATCATGGCGATCAGGCCAGTCTTCGCCAGCATCATCTCCGTAAATTTGTCCATCCGAGTCGCTGTGGTTGGACCGGCCGGACCAACGGCCTCGTCACGCACCGGGTCCACCGGTCCAACGTAGTAGATCACGCGATTGGTAAAGTCCACGCTCGCTGGAAGCCCTTCACCGCTGGCGAACAGGTCGGCGATCCGCTTGTGGGCCGCGTCGCGCCCGGTGAGCAGCCGGCCGTTCAGCAACAGGCGATCACCGGCCTTCCAGGTGCGCACGGTCTCGGGCGTGAGCGTATTCAGGTCAACGCGCATGGCGTTGACATCCGGACGCCACGTCACGTCGGGCCAGTCACTCAGACTGGGCACGGGCAATGTCGCCACCCCTGAACCGTCGAGTGTGAAGTGCGCATGGCGTGTGGCCGCGCAGTTCGGAATCATCGCAATGGGCTTCGATGCGGCATGGGTTGGGAAGTCCAGAATCTTTACGTCAAGCACGGTGGCCAAACCGCCGAGACCTTGCGCACCGATGCCGAGCGCGTTCACCGAATCGAACAGTTCAATACGCAATGCTTCAAGTTTGTTCTGGGGACCGCGGGCTTTCAGTTGCATCATGTCGATGTGTTCCATCAACGATTCCTTCGCCATCAGCATCGCCTTTTCGGCCGTCCCTCCGATACCGATACCCAGCATGCCGGGGGGGCACCAGCCGGCCCCCATAAGCGGCACCGTTTTCAGCACCCAGTCAACAATGCTGTCGCTCGGGTTGAGCATCGCAAATTTCGACTTGTTTTCCGAACCACCGCCTTTGGCGGCGAGCTTTACCTCAACCGTATTGCCGGGCACCAGTTCGCAGTGCACCACCGCAGGCGTGTTGTCGCGGGTGTTTGTGCGCGCAAACGCCGGATCGGCGACAATCGACGCGCGCAGCACATTGTCGGGTTGGAGATACGCCCGTCGGACGCCTTCGTCCACCATCTCCTGAATCGACATCGTGGTGTCCCACCGCACATCCATGCCGACCTTGAGAAACACGACAACAATGCCGGTATCCTGACAGATCGGGCGATGGCCTTCTGCGCACATGCGCGAGTTCGTCAGGATCTGCGCGATTGCGTCCTTGGCGGCCGGCCCCTGTTCCCGGTCGTACGCGTCGGCCAGCGCATGGATGTAGTCCAGCGGGTGGTAATACGAAATGTGCTGGAGCGCGTCGGCGATCGACTGAATGAAGTCGTTCTGGGCGATAGTTGTCATGACGAAATTTACTGTCGCGTGTCATCTACAGGAACGTGTACAGATGATGAAGGCCCCTGCATCGTGGCAGGGGCCCTCACCGACAAACCGACCTGGCGATCACGCACTGCCGTCAACGTTACCGCGACAGCTGAATCTCCGAACGAATATAGAGGAAGCGCCCGTTGTATCCGAATGGCGACGCGCCTGGATAGATAAACGTCCCGTTGTTGGTATTATCCGCCACCTTCACCTGGTCCGGATACGTATTGAAGAGATTCCGGATCCCGAAAGAGAGGTTGATAGCCGTGAACCGATAGCCTACTTCCGAATCGAGCAACATCTTGGCCTTGAACGTTTCAATGCCGTCCGAACTGCCATCGCGGAAGCTGCCATAGTCCGAGACGCGCGCCATCGCGTGCAGTCGACCGTTCGCATAATTCGTGGTAAACGACGATCGGCGGTCCGGTCGATTGCGCTCAATGGAGTTGATGGTCACCGCGTCCAACGCGCTCGTGTAGATGGTGCTGGTGCCCCGCAGAATCGCGGGAAGCGCATCAACACGCGTGATCTTGTTTTTCGTAAAGTTGAATGCGATGGCGAAATCGAACGTGCCTTTCCCGGCCAGCGTACGATAGTTGCCCACCAGGTCCAGGCCATCGGTCTTGGTGTCCAGCGCGTTGGTGGGAAACTGTACCCCCGCAATCTGCGTGAATCCGGAGTCACGAAGGATCTTGGCCACCACGGGGTCGGACGTGCCGTCATAGGTCGCCCCAAGGAGGATGCGATCCTTGATGACGATGTGATAGTAGTCGACGTTGAAGTTCAGATTGTTGGTCGGTGAGTACGCCAGCCCGCTGCTCACATTGATGGACTTCTCTTCCTGCAACTGCTTGGCACCAAACACGCGCGAGGCGCGGTTGCTGACCGGGAAATTACCAACCTCAATCAGCACACCGTTCTGAATCGCGGTGGTGGTATGACTGTACCAGCTCTGTGCGAGGCTGGGCGCCCGGAATCCTGTGCTGGCGGCACCACGCAGGACGAACTTCTTCGACAATTGATACCGCACCGCAGCCTTCCCCGTGAACGCCTGTCCGAAATCGCTGTAGCTCTCCACGCGCGCTGCGGCATTGAGCAGCACGTTGGGCGACATGTTGGTTTCAAGGTCGACGTAGGCGCCCACATTCGTGCGGGTGTTCGTGCTTGCATCACTGGGCGCAAAGCCCTGGAACACGGACGACCCGCCCTGAGCCAAACCGGAACTGTCGGCCGTTTTGTGGTATCCCTGAATCCACGAAGCCCGCTCACCGGCAATCACGTCGTACGACTCCCGCCGAAACGCGGCACCCACCGCCACGTTCACAGGATTCGTCAGTCCCATACTCATTTCTTTCGAAAGGTTGACACCTACGTTGAATTCTCCGCGGCGCAGCGCGCCGGCGTCAAACGACGTCTGGTTGGGAATGCCAGGATCATCGGCGGTCCCCAAACGACCATCCCTGCCGGGAGCCGTGGGCACCGTGAGGCTCGGACCCAACGACGAGTTGAGTGTGTTGCGCAGATTGAAGTCGAATCCGTTGTAGCCATAGTTGGCCCCGGCATCCATGGCCCAGCCGCCAACCGTACTGCGAATGCCGCCGGCCAAACTGTAGTCCACGACATTCGGTCGGAACTCCGGGAGAAAACCGAGCGGATAAATCTGCGGCCAGTTGCGCGAATTCCTGGGCTTGCGGAAAAATCCGTTACCGGTGCCGTCACGGTCGGAATACCCGCCAAAGGCGTACACCTCGCTGCTGCCGGAGGCATTGATCGGCAGGCGAAGATTGGCAAACGTGTGCAGATCGCGCTCAATGCCGTCGCCCCAATGCACATTGGGTTGCGGAACACCGTTGCGTTTGATGACCACGCTGCAATTGGCCACGGAATCGGCGATGCCGTTCACATCGCCAAAGCTGCCGTCGGGACAGGCGCGATTGGTGGCTTCGCGCTTCAGGTACTGACCAAACAGACTGAGCGACCCGCGGCCGAGCTTCAGGCCAACACCACCGCTGATGTCGTTGGTGGTGCCATCATTTTCGTAACCCTTGCCGGGACGGTACTGGCCCGTGTTGGTATTGATGAACGGCGAAAACTTCCCTTCCTTGAGCACGATGTTCACAACACCGGCAATGGCGTCGGAGCCGTACTGCGTGGACGCCCCGTCGCGCAACACTTCGATGCGTTCGATCGCGCTGGACGGAAAGGCGTTCAGATCGACACCGCTGGATCCCGGCGCCGAGCCGTTGGAGAACACATTCAGCAACGCGGTGGTATGGCGACGCTGACCATTGATCAACACCAGCGAGTGATCGGGTGACAGTCCGCGGAGTGTGAACGGACGCACAATCTCGGTGGCGTCGGTGACCGCCTGCTTCGGGAAGTTGACCGACGGCGAAAGATTGGACAGAATCTGCGTGGTCTCGGTAGAGCCGGACCGTTTGAGTTCTTCGACCGTGTACACGTCCACCGGTACCGCGAGTTCATCGGCTGCGGCATGTCGGGCACGCGATCCCACCACCGTCAGCACTGGTGCCAGCTCAACCGTCGAGCGCGAGAGCGTGACGTCACGCTCGGTGATTTGCGAGGCGGCCACCGCGACCACCACCGATTCCGGGCTGAAGCCAAGAGCGCGAACGCGCATCGTGCGGCGACCCACTGGTACGCCCCCCAGCGTGTAGCGTCCGCGATTGGTGGTGGTCGTGCGTAGACCAGACTGGTCGATCGTGATCATGGCGCCCACGACGACGGCCCCCGTACTGTCGATGACTCTTCCCTCAATGCTGCCACTCTGTGCTGCCAACGTCCGACTTCCCGTAACCAGAAACAGCAGAATGACGGCGAGCAACACCACACGAACTGATTGCGAACTCTGCATCGGTCCCCCCAAAGGACAGCGTGGCAAACGACAATCAAACAGTCTCGTCGGGTCCTTGCTGTCCCGACGATTCACAATCGTCGCCTCCAGAGACCGTTTCCGATAGATCTCTGCTGCAGGGCGTGCCACCAACGGGAAGCTGCAATCGATTGGGCAACCAGCTCGGTGGCGCCGGTCGTGCCGTGGTTACCGGGCCGCGTCTCGAGTCCGGTGGGTGAACGCGTACGCCATTCCACCCAGCGCAAACGTGACCATTGTCGCGACCAGCACCAGCGGCCTGCTCACCAGCACCGCCACCAGAATCCATGTGCTCAGGCCGATAAATACCAATGGCGTGAACGGATAGCCCCACGCCCGGTACGGCCGCACCAGACTCGGCTCCCGTCGCCGAAGCCGAAAAAGCCCAACGACCGTTAGCAAGCTGGTCAGGTTCAGCACGAACCCCGTATACGCCAAGACCTTTTCGAACGACGCGGTCAGAATGAGCACGACAACAAGCACGAACTGCACCAGCAGCGCCTGCCGCGGCACACCGTTCGCCGACAGCGTGCCCCACCGCGCCAGTCCGGGCGTGCCGGCACACACAGCCTGCGTCGCGCGCGAGCCTGCGAGCACCAATCCGCTGGTTGTCGCCACGAGGACGAGCGCAATGATGCCACTCATCACGCGTCCGCCAATGGCTCCGGCAATGCGCGTGGCAGAAAGCGCGCCCACCTCCACGGTGCCTGCCAGCTCTCGCGCCGGCACCGTGCGCAGAAACACCCAGTGCAGGAGCACGTACAGCGTCCCGACCAGCAGCACGCCGCCAAGCACGGTGCGCGGAATCACTCGCTGAGGATCACGAATTTCGCCGGCCACGTAGCCCACGGAATTCCAACCGGTGTACGCGTACACGACATAGATCAGCGACATCGCAAACGGTCGACTGGCAATCTCGCGCCATGATTGGGCGGTGGGGGCGAACCCAATGGGTTCCGAGGGCCCGGCCACAAGCCCAAACACAATAAATGCGACAATGACGAGCAACGTCGTGGCAGTGGCCGCCACCTGAAAAGCACGCGCGGTGGGCACATCGCTCCAATGCACCACAGCCACGAGACCCAGAACAAAGATCGAAGCGGTCCCTGGTGAGATCGGCAATACCACCGACGCGTATCGCCCAAACGCGATGCCAGCCAACGCGATCGGAGCCGCGAAGCCGGCCGTCATGGACACGAAGCCACCAAGAAAGCCCATCAGCGGTGACCACGCTCGACCCAGGTATACGAATTCACCACCCGAGTGTGGCAACGCCGCACCGAGTTCCGCATAACTGAGCGCACCGGTGAGCGAGAGCACGCCGCCAAGTGCCCACAGTGTCAGCAGCGTGAACCCGGCATGAAGCTCCACCACCTGAAAGCCCAGACTCGTAAAGACACCAGTGCCAATCATGTTGGATGCGAGAATCGCCAACGCAGTGAACTGTCCGATTGCGCCGCGCGATGGCATGCGTAGCGGCGTTGCCGCGCTCACCGGCAGGTACCGGAGCAGTACGGCTTGCCCAATTCGAACGACGGTACCTGTTCCCGTTCCCGCTCTCGCGAGAGAATTCGTACGAGGCGGTACCGAAAGCTGGACCCGTCGGCGGGAGGACGCGGGACGACCTGTCGCTCAATCAGTACCCGATAGCGGTATCCCGCCTCATGCGTGAAACCTTCAATGGGATCGTAGAAGTTCGTCCACGCGGTATCACCGTCGCGGCGCACAACCAGGCACTGCTGCACCGCTTCGCCAACACAACGTCGCCGCTGCGCCGCGATATCCATCGTGAGATTCACAGCGGCTTGTGATTGGACGGTTGCACACGCCAGTACGAGGCACAACAGCGCTGCGCGGATGACGTGTCCGACAACATTGTTCACGAATAGTACTCGGCAGTCGAGATGGGAACCGCACAGCGGGGCCGACGAATGAAGATGCATCCCTCGGCCCCGCTGTTCGATCGTCACCGCAGTGTATTTACGGGACGATCACGACCGCGTCGGTCCCGCGGAAGTTAGTGCAGCCATCATTCAGGTACCCGCGCAGTGCGAGTTGGGTCGTCCCCACGGCAATATCGCCGTTCGCAGCGAGTGTGGGAGCGTCGAACATCACCACGAGGTCCATCCGTCCATCTCGGTTCACGTCTTCGAACTTGGCTTGATACGTGCCCTTGGTCTGCTTGGCGACGGGCGTGTCCACACCCAGCTCGTTGCCCAGCGTAATCCTGGAAGGGTCTGCCTGGGTGGCGTTAAACGTTGCGGTGCTCAGTACGGCCACAGAAACCAGTCCCTTCTTGCCAAGGTTGATCGGATTCGGGGTGCCGCCTGGCGTGATGTCGATGACAACTGCCAGGAACGAGACTGTCAACGTCAGCGCGTCCGTACCGGTCCCACCATCTTTGTCTGTTACCGAAAGATTGACGGTGTACGTTCCCGCCGAGCAGGAGCGCTGCGTAGCAATGATCGGATTGGTCTGGATATTTGTCGTTCCAGTCGAGTTGGTGCCAAAGCCCCAGTTCACTGTCCAACTCCAGGGATAGTCGATCACGCCGGGATCACTGAAGCTCCCATTCACCGTGTAGTTCTGTCCGGACACCACGGAACCGTCGGAACCAGCGGCAACCGTGGGCACAACGTTCGCGATGGTCATGAGTACGTTGTCAGTGCCGACCCCATTATCGCTGTCAGTGACTTTCACCGTGATGGTGTAGCTCCCGTTGTCCACGTACGTGTGACTCAGTGAGAACGTCTTGCCGGTGAGCGTCAAGGGCTGCTCACCTGCCCCATCGCCGTAGTCAACCGTGGCCGTCCACGTGTCTGCACCGGGGTCGGTGAAAGACCCCGACCGCGAGAAGGGCGCTCCTTCGTCACGCGCGGCATCGGCACCAGCACTGACCACCGGTGGCGAGTTGGAAATGGTGACATTGGTCGTTGCGTCGTCGGTAAGGGTTCCGTCACTCACGGTCAGCGTCACCGTATACACGCCGCTCTGCACATACACATGCGCCGGAGAGACAACGGAACACTCGGCGGGCTTGATAGCGGGTGCACATGACCCGTCACCAAAGTTCCACGCGTAGGTGAGCACAGCGTCATCCGCATCAGTGGAACCGGTACCGTTGAAGCTCACGGCCGCGCCTTCGAAGTATGGCGGTGAGAGCGACGCGATCGAGGCCACAGGTGCCTCGTTGTTGGCGCCATACAGGAAATTGATCGTCGCGATGTCCGTGGGGCCAAGCGCTGAGCGCTGACCCATTTCATCGTCACGACCGCGTTTTGAAACAAGTGTCGGCAGGTCGGGGTCGATGGCAAATCCGGTGGGTCCGTAGTGCATCATCGAACCTTCGTCGTAGTCACCGTGATCCGTGGCGTCGTCGCACTGCTTGGCGAAGTTACCCTCTTTCCCGGCGATGATATTGGCCCACTTCACCTCAACGAAGGCATCACGGTCACAGCGGGTGTGCTCGTGGAAGATGCCGAGTGCATGAATGATCTCATGCGACGCGTTGCCCGTGCTGCAGTCGGTATCGAGATTGATGGCCTGCTCACCGCCCACCATCCCGATTGCTGACGAACACCCGGTGGATGGTTGGAAGCGGATGTAGTTCGCTTCGCTCGTACGCACGACAAAGGTGACGCCAGCCGTACTCTGATCCACCTGCGCAATGGCATTGGTCACCCGGACCGTATTGGTCAGGGCACCGTCGATCACGTACGGCACCACGCCGTTCGGCCACCGAAATCCGTTGCCATCAATGTAGACCGCTTTCCGCACACCACTCGCCACAGAGGGTGTGAGCGCGGCGGCGGTCGGCGCGATATCTCGCGCGCGGCCAAGGATGATGTCGCCTTGCCAGATGGCGAGATCGCCCTGCACTTCGTAGGTAATCGCCATCGGCCTTCGATCACGCCCGAAGATGTAGCCGGTGCGTCGCTCACCCGGTTTTGCATACCCTTCGCCGCCCGGAGCGCGACTGCGCGCCACGGTGCCGAGCTCTTCGGTATTCGGCGTCACTGGAGTGTCTTGGCAGGCACCCAGAGCGAATACCACCGTTAACGCGCCGATCGCGCGCCAGTGGTTTTGTTGCATTGATCGCCCCCATGAACAGGTTCAACTCGTGATCCGGCGGGATTGCAATTGTGGTCCGCAGAGTATGTCGCGGCGTTCGGCGGCACGCCATGCCTGCGTTTTCGTCATCAGAACACGATCGTGGTGAGTGTCACATCGATGGTTTTCAGACCGCGGGCACGGAGCAACGCGTTCAGTGCGGCCAGGTCGCGTTGGATCAACGTGTCAAGCGACGCCTTGGCGGTGCGGGCCTGACGCTCAAGCACGCCACCAACTGCACGCTGCGGGGCGTTCGGCGGCGCATCGGCCGATGCCGCCAGATTCCCCGCAAGGTAGTTGAGCTGACCTGCGATACCGACTGGCCATCGCACACCATCCTGCCCCTGACCCGTTTGCCGCAGATCCACAATCGTGTTCTCGAGTGCCGTGAACTTCCGATGGACCGAGTCCACGCTCGGGCGAAGATCGACGTTGGGTTGTCCCGACACGAGGGTTGCTGAGAGTTGTTGTATCTGATAGCGCACCGCTTCCATCGCGTTTACCATTTCGGCGGTGGCCGCCGACTGCGACTGGATGATCAGTTGCGCCGCGACTGAGGCGCGGATTTCCGCGTTGGTTACTGGAATGTTGGGATCTTTGCGCACCTGAAGCGGCCGGTCCTGCGACTGTCGGTCAACGAGGAGGCGCACGGTGTAACGGCCCGGCGGCATGGTAACCGACAAAGAACCAAAGCCAGGGGCCGGTCGCGTTCCATCGGAGTCCATCGCAAACACATCGTTGTACAACGGCTTGGTGCGCAGACGCGGCGGCACGGTGGGTTGATTGCCCAGGTCCCAGTACACCCGATTGAGACCCACAAGGCTCGTGCCGGCAAGCGTGCGGACAATCTTGCCGGTGGTATCGAGGATGGTGATCTGGGGCGCGTCCTGCGGCGCGTTCTTCAGCCAGTAGTTGAGCGTCGCCCCGTACGACGGATTCTGTCCCGCCGTCTGGTCGTCCTGCATAGTCACGTTCCCCTCGACGTTCTGAAAGCGCCAGGCCGGACGCGGTGCGAACAGATGCGCCGACGACGCTGTGATCTCCGGTGTCAGCTTCTGCAGCGGCGAAATATCATCGAGAATCCAGAAGCCGCGCCCGTAGGTGCCAATCACGAGATCATTGAAGCGTTCCTCAATCGTCATGCCATACACCGGCGACGCTGGCAGATTGAGCTGCAAAGACTGCCACAGCTCGCCGTCATTGTACGACACGTAAATGGCATTCTCCGTGCCCAGATACAGCAGTCCGCGGCGTGCCGGATCCTCACGGATGATGTGCGCATATCCCATGGGCACGCGCGGCAGTCCGTTCACAATCGGCTTCCAGCTCTTGCCGAAGTCGCTGGTTTTGTAGACGTACGGATTGCGGTCGTTTTCCAGGTGCGCATCGTTGATGATGTAGGCCGTGGCCGCGTCGTACCGCGACGGCTCGACGTGTCGCACCGAACCCCACGCCGGCATGCCCGGCACGTTGGCCGATACGTTGTTCCACGTCCGGCCGTTGTCGCGCGTGAACTGCACCTGCCCATCGTTCGTGCCAACCCAGATCACTCCCTTGAGTGCGCGCGATTCAGCGATGGCATGCACCACGTCGGCGTACTCCACGCCGATGTTGTCACCGGTCAGACCGCCGGAGAACACCTGTTTGCTCTTGTCGTTGCGCGTGAGGTCCGGACTGATCTCCTTCCAACTTCGGCCGCCGTCGATGGACATGTGCACGAACTGGCTGCCCGTATAGAGCACCTTCGGATTGTGCGGAGAAAGTGCAAAAGGCGCATCCCACACGAATCGATACTTCACATCGGCGGCGGGCGTGCCGCCGGTGGACTGCGGCCACACTTCCACGTTGGCCCCCGTCTTCGTGCGCAAGTCGAAGCGCACCACGATGCCACCGCGGCTTCCCGATCCGGACGCCGTGGACCACACGAGATTCGTATCGGTTGGATCCGGCGTGGCCCAGCCGCTTTCGCCGCCCTGCACACCATGCGTCATGCTGCGCGGAATCTGTCCGCCGGTGCGACTGTTACTGGGCACGCGATACGACGGCCCGTCCTGCCGGTTGCCGTACACCCAATAGGGAATGCGCGCATCGGTGGTGGCGTGATACATCTGCGCGATCGGCAACTGGACGCGCAGCCATTGCCGACCGCGCGACGTGGAAATCGACACGCCTTGATCGTGCCCCACCACCATCCGGCTGCCGTTGGTGGGGTCGATCCACATGTCGTGGTGATCGCCACCCGGCGCGGTGAGTGGCAGCATATCCGGTGCACCACCGGTCGCGGCTCCGCCCCCGCGACCACGACCGCCGCCGCCGCCACGTCCCCCTGTTGACGAGGACAATCCACCATCGAGCGTGCGACTGAACGAGGCGCACGTGAAGTACGCTTCGTCGGGATTGTCGGTAGAGGTCGTGACGCGCGTGTAGTACGCTTGTCGACACGCCAGATCGCGATTGTAGCTTACGACCTTCCAGTTGGTGCCGCCGTCATCCGACCGCCACAACTCGCCGTTGTCCGTGTCCTCGCCCTTATACGGAACGCCGTCGCCCGTTTCGATGAGCGCGTAAATGCGCATGGGATTCGAGTGGGCGATGGACAGACCAACCTTGCCAATCATATGCGTGGGCAGTCCGTTCCCTTCAAGGCGTTTCCAGGTGGTGCCGCCGTCCATCGACTGGAAGATGCCGCTGCCCTTGCCGCCCGATACCCGCGACCAGGTGTGCATTTCCAACTGCCACATGGCGGCGAACAGCTTGTTCGGATTGGACGGATCCATGACGACGTCAATGGAGCCGGTGTTCTCGTCCACGAAAAGCACGCGCTGCCACGTCGTGCCGCCATCGATGGTGCGATACAGCCCGCGTTCCTGCTGCGGTCCATAACTGTGTCCCTGGGCCGCGACAAATACGATGTCGGGATTGGTCGGGTGAATGACAATGCGACCAATGCGACCCGACTCGGGGAGTCCCATCTTCGCCCACGTGCGCCCCGCATTAGTGGACTTGTACACACCGTCGCCGATGGAAATGTGACTGCGAATCCACGGCTCACCCGTACCGGCCCAGACGATACCGGTGTTGCTGCGCGAAACAGCCAAGGCACCGATCGAGTGCACTTTCTGATCATCGAAGATGGGGTCCCAATGCACGCCACCGTCAGCAGACTTCCAGATGCCGCCCGAGGCCGCACCGGCATAGTAGGTGTTGGCGTCACCGACAACGCCCGACACCGACGCCACGCGATTGCCCACCGGGCCGATGTAGCGCCATCGCAGTGGTGCCGCCGCAGCCGGGTCGTACGGACTGCCTTGCGCGGCGACAGAGCCAGACACACACATGGCAAGGAGCGTCGCGGCGAGTGTCAGGCACAGCGTGCGGTTGGTCCTAATGAAGGCGCCGGCGTGGACGCGATGAGTCATGGCAGAATCCCCTGGTGGCGGCAGCGCGCAGAGACAGCGAGTGCAGCGCCTAACATGCGTCGTCAGCTTGGACTCGCACCAGTACCTTGGTGCGACGATTGCACGGGATCATCAGCAGAGATTCATTCATGAACCCGGGAGTCCCGCTATATTGCCATGCAGGGAGAGCTGGCTGCTTCAGCTCACCGGTTGTTGCCAACCAGGAGCTTCACGGTGTCTGCGCTCGATCCGCACGAGTTCGACGCGTTTGTGATCGACGGGAGTCGGTTCGACCGGGCAGCGCTGGACGCGCTCTTGCCAGCGGTGTACAGCGAGCTGCATCACATTGCCGAGCGGTTCTTGCGCCTTGAGCGTCCCGATCATACGCTGCAGCCTACCGCCCTCGTCCACGAGGCATATCTCAGGCTCAGCGAGCAGCGACAGGTCAACTGGCTTGATCGCGCGCAGTTCTTCGGCATTGCTGCCCGGATGATGCGGCGCATTCTCGTGAATCATGCCGCGGCGCGCAATTCCGCCAAGCGCGGCGGCTACGTCACGCGCGTAACACTGGACGAATCGGTGAAGTGGACCGGCGAACGCGAACTGGATCTCGTGGCGCTCGATGACGCACTGACAGCGCTCGCCTCCTTCGATCCGCGCCAGGCGCGCGTGGTGGAACTACGGTTTTTTGCCGGACTGGACATCGACGAGACCGCGCTCGTGCTGGGCCTTTCACCGGCAACCGTAACGCGTGAGTGGCGTCTGGCGAAGGCCTGGTTGCGTCGCGAGCTGGTTATCGAGTAGGCCACACCCCGCCATGCAATCACCTGAGTGGGAAAAAGTGAAGGCGCTGTTTCACGCCACGCTCGCCGAGAAACCGGCTGCACGGTCGGCCTTTCTCGCCCGCCAGACAGGAGACGACACCGCGCTTCGCGACAACGTCGCGTCGCTGTTGGCAGCGGACGACAACTCCGAAGACTTTCTGGAAACACCGGCAGCCGCGCTGAGTGTCGGCGATTTGCCCGATCCGTTGCCGTCAGACGGACGCGTTGGCCCGTATCGCCTGATCAGGGAAATCGGTCGCGGAGGTATGGGTACCGTGTACCTCGCCGCGCGCGATGATGGCGAATTTCAGCATCAGGTCGCGGTCAAGCTCGTCAAACGCGGCATGGATACGGATCTCATCCTTTCGCGATTTCGCCACGAACGGCAGATGCTTGCCGGACTCGATCATCCGAACATTGCGCGGCTGCTTGACGGCGGTACGACCCGCGATGGACGGCCGTATTTCGTGCTGGAGTACGTGGACGGTGAGTCGCTGCGCGAGTACTGCGACCGCAGACACGCAACCGTGATCGAGCGTCTGGCACTGTTTCGTACGGTCTGCTCGGCCGTTCAGTATGCCCACCAGAATCTGATCGTTCACCGCGACATCAAGATGAGCAACATTGTCGTCACACACGACGGGGTTCCCAAGCTGCTGGATTTCGGCATCGCCAAGTGGCTCGACGTCGACCGATCGAACGGTCCCGTAACCGCCACCGATACGCTGCACGCCCTGACGCCGGAATACGCGAGTCCGGAGCAGATTCGCGGCGATCCCGTCACGACGTCCACCGACGTGTACTCCCTCGGCGTGTTGCTGTTCGAATTGCTCACCGGACACCGGCCCTTCGCGTCGCGTGGGCGCCGACCGGACGAGATCGCGCGAGACGTCTGCGAGACCGAACCGTCATCGCCCAGCGATGCGGTCTCGGGGAAGCATGTCGAGCGTCTGCGACGAAACCTGCGTGGTGATCTCGACACGATCGTGCTCATGGCACTGCGGAAGGATCCGCGCCGTCGCTACGGCTCGGTGGAACAACTGTCCGAGGACATTCGCCGTCACCTCGAAGGGCGTCCCGTTACCGCGCAGCGCGACACCATCGCCTACCGGGCATCGAAGTTTGCGCGACGCAACCGGGCCGCGTTGGCGGGCGCTTTCGTGCTCGCTGCATCCCTTGTTGGCGGGATGGTCACTACGGCATGGCAGGCACGTGTGGCGCGCGCCGAGCGCGCCCGCGCTGAGCGGCGGTTCAGTGAGGTCCGGTCGCTGGCAACGTCGTTCCTGTTCGAACTGCATGACGCAATCGTCAACCTGCCGGGTTCCACGCCCGCTCGCGCCCTGCTCGTGCAACGGGCCCTCGGTTCGCTCGACGGACTGGCCCGCGACGCGCAAGGTGATCTCGTACTTCAGAAAGAGCTCGCGGTGGCGTATCAGAAAGTCGGCGACGTGCAAGGCAACGGGTACAACTCCAATCTGGGCAACACCGCGGGCGCACTCCGCAGCTATGAAAAGTCCATCGACTTGCTCGAGCCCCTCGCGAAGGCAGATGCCACCAACGCCGACGTGCAGAACGCGCTGGCGAATGGGTATAAGGGTCTCGCTGCCATGTTCTCATCGACGGGCGCACTGAAGGACGCCTTGCGTGCATTCGAACGGGCGGTGGCGGTGCAACAGCAGTTGATCCGGAGCAATCCGACCAATGTGGCGTATCGCAGTGCGCTGGCCGAATTGTACAATCAGGCAGGGGATACCAAAGGCGGAGAAGGGTTGGCGAATCTGGGCGATTCGCGCGGTGCCTTGGAGAGATACCGCGCATCGGTAGCGCTGCGAGAGGAAATCATGGCCGAGGCCCCGAAAAACGTCGAGGCGCGCGTGGGTCTCGCCAACAGTCTGATGAACCTGGGGTATCAGGCATCGTCCATGGGTGACACGGCGGGAGCGAAGCTCGTGTTCCGCTCGGTGCAACTGCTCGAAGGGGTGGTTGCTGAATTGCCGAACGATGCGACGCGTCGGGCGCAACTCATGTCCGGATATGCACGGCTGCGTCAACCGCTGGCCGACGCCGCACGCTTCGACGAAGCACTCGCCGTTGATCGCAAACTGCACAGTATGCTCGATACGATGATTGCGGCAGACAAGTCCAACATCCTCTTTCAGCGAAACCGCGGGGTCTTTTACAACTACCTCGGCCGTGACCTTCGCGCAGCCGGTTCGACACGGCTGTCCGTCCAAAGTCATCGTCGGGCGCTGGCGATCGCCGAGCGACTTGCGGCAGTGGATGCCGGAAATGTCGAGCATCGACATGACGTGGCGATGTCGAGATACTATCTGGCCGAAGCACTGGCCGACGCGCTCGACTCACGCGCTGCCATGGACCAATACCGGCTGGCCGCGGCGGCCAAGCAACGGCTTCGTATCAGCGAACCGTCGAATTTGCGTCATGGCGACGACCTCGCGCTCATTTACGGAGGTCTGGGCAGGGCGCTGATGGAGGCCGGGGACATTGCGCATGCCGACTCCGCATTTCGTCAGGCGGTGCCGCTCGCCGAGGCGGCGGCAATGAGGAATGCCGATAACCGGAAGGCGAACATCACACTGGCGATCACCTATTCGGGCGCCGGGAATGTGGCCGCGCGTCGCAGTGCAGTCGCTCCCGACCGGGCCGAGCGCCGCGCCCGATGTCTCGACGCCATCGGCTGGTACGTCAAGAGCACCCACGTGTGGGAAGAGATGCAAGCCAAGGGCGCTTTGCCAGCGTCCGTTTCCGAGCGTCCGGCTGAATCCGCGCGCGCAGCCGCGCGCTGCAATCTGGAATTGACGAGATGACGGCTGGTCGACCGCCCCTAGGGCGCTCCCGGTCCCACGTGTAGTTTCGGCCAGTTCTCAAGCGCCCGTCGCCTGCCTTCCCATCCGTTGTTCGGAGCGTCCGTGAGCCAATCCCCCGGCTTTTCTTCTCGTTGGGCCATGATGCTCGCCATGCTCAGCATGGCGGTTGGCACCGGCAATATCTGGCGCTTCCCACGCATCGTCGCCAACAACGGAGGCGGTGAGTTCCTGGTGGCATGGGTCATCTGCCTCTTTACGTGGTCCATCCCGCTCATCCTCATCGAGTTCGGCATGGGGCGCATGACACGCCTTGGACCGGTCGGCGCATTCGTGCGCACACTCGGTCAGAAGTCGGCGTGGATGGGTGGCTTCATCGCGTTCGTGGCGATCGCCATCATGGCCTACTACTCGGTGGTCACGGGATGGACGCTGCGCTATGCGCTGGCCGCCGGACTCGGACAGGTCACCGGTGAAAATTCCGTCAGCTTCTGGCGCACCTTTTCCACCACCACCGCGCCCGTGTTGCCGCATGTGCTCTCCATACTCGGCGCCACCTTCATCGTCGCCAAGGGCGTCAAGGGTATCGAACGCACCACCACCATCCTCATGCCGATCCTGATCGGTTTGATTCTGATCCTCACCGTGCGCGCCCTCATGCTTCCGGGTGCCGGCGCCGGCCTCGACTACTTCTATGGCGTTGATTGGCACCGATTGAGCGACGCCAACATCTGGCTGCAGGCGCTCACGCAAAATGCCTGGGACACCGGCGCCGGCTGGGGACTGGTGCTCACCTACGCGGCCTACATGCGCCACAACGAAGACACCGCACTCAACGCGTTCATCCTGCCGGCCGCCAATAACTTCGTGTCCTTGTGCGCCGGCATGATGGTGTTCTGCACCGTGTTCACTGTTGTACCGCAACTCGTGGCCTCCATTGCCAGCAATCCTCAGGCACTCGCCGATTTTCCGGACCTGCAGACGGCCGTTACCGGCGGCGCCGCACTCGACGCCGACCTCGTGCAGCGTACGATTTTTGGCGCCGGCAACGAAGGCGTGACGTTCATCTGGATTCCCAAGCTCTTCTCCACGCTGCCCGCGGGCGGTGTGTTCATGACATTTTTCTTCCTCGCCCTCTTCTTCGCCGCATTCACGTCATTGATCTCGATGGTGGAACTGGGTACGCGTGTGCTCCTCGACATGGGATGGACACGCGCCCGCGCCGTGTGGGTGGTGGGCGCGTTCGGTCTGGTCATTGGTTTGCCGTCTGCGTTCTCGCTGAATTTCCTGCACAATCAGGACTGGGTGTGGGGCGTGGGACTCATGTTGTCGGGTTTGTTCTTCGCTATCGCCGTCATACGCATGGGGCCGGCGAAGTTCCGCGCGGAACAGATCAATCATCAGTACTCGAATATTCGCGTGGGCGCGTGGTGGGATTGGTTCATCCGATTCCTCGTGCCGTTCGAAGCCATCGCGCTGATGGGCTGGTGGATGTGGCAGGTGCGGGGCCCCGGCGCGCTCAATCCGTTCGGCATCGAAAACATCGGCACAATCATTCTGCAGTGGTCCATCGCGATCGCGCTGTTGCTGTTGTTCAACAAGACACTCGCGAAAATCAACCCGGTGGAAACCGCGGAGATGGACGCGGGTCGCATGCCGCCGAGTATTCCGTGACCGTCCAACGCGCGCTGGCGATCGCGATCGCAGCGTGTGCGCCGTGGGTGCTCAACGCGCAGGCCGCGCCACCGTGGGACGTGTATGCCATCCGCTACGCGACGCTGCCCGCGTTTCGCGTGTCCGGACTGCTCGCCGGCGCCGACACCGCTCGGCGCATCGACGCCGACTGCATGATCTGGTTGCTGAAAGGGCCAGGCGGTCGCGCCGTGCTGCTCGATGCCGGATTCAAGCGCGCCGATCTCATGGCCCGCTGGAAACCCACCAACTACATGCGACCCGACTCGGCAGTGACACGCGCCGGGGTATCCGCGAGCGACATCACCGACGTCATTATTTCGCACATTCACTGGGATCATTTCGATGGCGCCGACCTCTTTCCCAACGCGAAAATCTGGATCCAGCGTGACGAAGTGGAGCATCACATCGATTCCACGGGCAAGGTGCTCGATCGCGCGATCGACGGACCCGATGCGGCCATGCTGCACGGGCTGCGTGCGGCCGGCCGCGTCGCGCTGGTGGACGGTGATGCGAAGGAAATCATTCCCGGTATCCGCGTGTATACGGGCGGGAAGCACACGTTCCAGTCACAGTACGTGGGCGTGCACACCGCGCAGGGCACGGTGATACTCGCGTCCGACAACATGTACCTGTACGAAAATCTCGACCGCCAGGTCCCGATCGCGCAGACGCTCGACGCCGCGTCGAATCTTGCCGCGCAGCGACGTATGGTTACGCTGGCCGCGTCGCCGCGGCTGATCGTGCCGGGTCACGATCCGGCGGTGTTCGTGCGATTCGAGTCGGTGGCGCCGGGCGTGGCGCGAATCAAGTAGACGCGCAGTATCATGAGGCCCAACGGCAGTGACCACGTTGCTCAACCTGCTCGGAGGACGTCGCGTGAAGGTGGCGTTCGTCGGCACGCACGGCGTCGGCAAGACCACGCTGTGCTTCGATCTCGCCACCCAACTCAAGCGGCTCGATCTGGGTGTCGACATCGTCAAGGAAGTCGCGCGACGCTGTCCACTGCCTATCAACGAAGTCACCACATACGATGCCCAGGCGTGGATTCTGCACACGCAAATCGCCGAGGAGATCGAAGCATCCGCGCGCAATGAGATTGTGGTGTGTGACCGCTCGGTGCTCGACAACTATGCGTATCTGGTGGCCCGCGTGGGACGCCGCCCCGAGCTCGACCCACTCGTAGCCGACTGGGTGCGAAGTTACGATGCCCTGTTCAAGGTGCCTGTGCTTGGTGCGCCGTCGTTCGACGGCCAGCGCGCCGTCAGCCCAGGCTTTCAGTTGGAAATCGATGCCGTGATCGACCAGCTCATCATCGCGTTTGGCACGGCCGTGCACCCGCTTGACCCATCGCACCGCGATGGATGGACCACCCACGTGCTGAACTGGTTGAAACTGCCCACACAGCCGCCGCAGACCGACCTGTTTTCGCGCTCGTCGTAACACGGCCTACTGCGGCAATGCGAACGCCACCAACGTTGCCTGCGCACCTGCTCCCGTCGCGATCACCACATACTGCCGCCCCTGACGACTGCGATACGTCATCGGGTTGGCGTATGCAACCTGCCCGAGATCGTACTCCCACAGCGTCGCGCCGGTCTTTGCGTCTATCGCATAGAGTACGCGCCCACCTCCCGTGATGAACAGCTGTCCGCCTTTCGTGACCAGCGCGCCGGGCGAGCCGGCGACGCCCAGTTTTTCCGGAAGGATCACACCGGTCAGCGCCGGATGTTGACGGTAGGCCGGCGTGTCACCAAGCGTCACTTGCCATCGATGCTCACCGCTGTTCAGATCAATCGCCGTGAGATTGCCATACGGCGGCTTG
>JANMRE010000011.1:0-3934 GCA_031370885.1 Gemmatimonadaceae bacterium | reverse complement strand
AGTCCGAGTGATCCGAAATGCTGTTCGAGCGCCGCCAAGTCGGTAAACCGCGCGACAACACCCCATGGCATCCCCACATCGATGGGTCGGGCGCGCTGGGTCCCGCCGAGGCGCGCGGCGATGTCCGTGGGCAGAAACATCTCGTCTTGCTTCAGGTCGCGCGCCAGCGTGCAGCCCACGAGCGAGTTGACCAATTGCGGCGAGAGACCAAGTCCAGGACTCTTGCTGGCGATCATCTCACGCGTAAGCGCGGTGTGGGCGGGGATATCCATGGCGGCCACCAGGCTCTTGCTCAGCACGCGACGGTTCAGCGTTTCGCCACGCGTCATCCATCGTTGCGGAACGCCGAGCGAGAGCTCCACCTCCCGCAACAACCGCATCTGTTCGGCGAACGGCGTCGGCTCCAGACTCGCCTTGTGGTCTGGTCCGCGCATGGTGCGATCGAGTGTGATGTGCCGCTCCACCAGGCGCGCGCCGAGTGCCACGGCAGCGAGGGAAATGGCCGTACCGGTATCATGTCCCGAGTAGCCCACTGGTCGCCCCGACCACTCCCGCAGTGTCTGCATGAAGCGCAGGTTGATCTCTTCGGCGGCGGCAGGATACGTGCTCACACAATGAAAGAGCGCGTAGTCCACCTCCAGCTCGTCCAGCAACGCGATCGAGCGGCGAATTTCGTCTTCCGACGACATACCGGTCGACATCAACATCGGTTTTCCCGTTGCCGCCACGTACTCGATCAACGGGAAGTTCGTCATGTCGGGCGATCCGATTTTGTACGCAGGAACATCCATCGTCTCAAGGAGGTCAACACTCGCGTTGTCCCACGGCGTGCACAGGAAGGTGATGTCCTTCTCCCGACAGTACTCGCGCACCGCACGAAACGCCTCGTCCGAAAGCTCGAATTCCATCAGCAACGGTACCAGATACTGCAGCCCCTGTTCGCCCAGGCGCGGCTCGTCGACGATCTCACGCCGATAGGTCTCGGTGAGTTTTCGTTTCTGGAACTTGACGGCGTCGGCGCCCGCAGCGGCTGCGACGTCAACAAGCTGTTTGGCGATCGCCAGATCGCCGTTGTGATTCACGCCGACTTCGGCGATGACGTAGCACGGTTCATTGGGACCAATGCGACGCGTACCGATTGTCAGGTGCCGTTCACGAATCATCATGTCCCGGGTGTGGGATCGACGGAATGTTGGAGCTCTGGCAGATCATAGAGAACAACCACTTCGTTCGGGAGTCGCATCACCTCGGCAATGTATCGCCGAATAGCCCTCTGCGCGGGACGCGAGCTCACCACGATCGGCGTGGAACTCTCGTCGATATCGGTGGGGGCGATAATCGGGATGCCGCGAATGGTCTTGCCGTGATAGCGCGGATTGGAATCCACCACGGCGCGCACGTTGGCCGTATTGAGCACGCCAGTGGCGAGCAGGCGAAGCGTATGCGTACCGGCCCCCCAGACGATGATGGGTTGGTGGTTGAGCACGTACGGTGCCAGCCGCTCCCGAACCCGCTGGTCATCGAGCGAACACGCTCGAACGTAGCCCTCGAGAGCCGGCACGGTCGTTTCATCGGCCGTCCATTGATGCGTAGTGTCGAGCTCCACCCGTTCGAACATGGTGTGGAACACCGGCGTGATCGTCACCGGATCGCATTTCTGGAGACTCTGTTCCATTGCCACCGCGCGAAAACCATATCGCGCCATGAGATTGGCCAGCGACTGAGGCCCGAAGAAATTCACATGCTCGACGCTGAATTCCTGATAGGGCGCGTCGACGCCCTCGGGGTAGCGGCTGGCGTCGGGCACGGCGATCAGAAGATGTCCGCCAGGTGCGATGAGCGTCCGACAGGTGAGCAAGGCGGAATCGAGGTCGCGCAGATGCTCCAGCACACCGATCAGAATCAGCACGTCTACCGGAGGCAGATCGGACAGATCGTCGGAGAGCGTGCCGACCCGAACGGGAAGATTGAGCGATGCCCGCGCCATCCGGGCGCACTCCGGCGATGGATCGAGACCGGACAGGTTGGTGTAGCCGACCTCCTGCAACTGCCCCAGGAGAACGCCCGTCGCGCAGCCGATCTCAAAAATGAACGCGTCACGCTGGGGCGCTACCCGCTCAACAAGCCTGACACTGCGCGCAAAGCGCCCGCGATCGAACGCGGACACGGCAGGCGCCGACGCGGCCGGTGTCGTTCCCTCGTACTTCGACATCTCGCGGTAGTACCGGTCGAACACCGACTGTGGCGGAATACGATCGGCGTAGCAATGGCCGCAAACGTCGCAACTGACCACGTCGTAACCAGCGAAGAGACTGCCCTCCGACATCATCGCAAAGCGTTGCGGATATAGCAGGCGTGCATCGGTGGCATCGCAGACGGCGCATCCGCGCGGCGCCCAATCGAGCGGTGTCACAGTCGTCGCCATGCAGGTGAGTGAGCGGGGTGTCAGAAGCCGAAGGTGCGATCAGTTGTCGACGAAAATACGAGCGTGTCACGGTGGCGTTTTTCCTGCATATTGACGAACTCGACACGCATCAGGTTTCCGGAAATGATGCGATCTCCGCTCGGCCACAGCCTCCAGCCCACCCACCCGTTGCGCGCACTCTCTGGAAGGTCGCTGTTTGCCGATCCGGCCGTCCGTTGGCTGGCGCTGAGTCGGATGGTCGCATTGACGGGAGCGCCGCTCACCCTATGGCTGGTGTTGCAGTTTCTTGAGCCGTCGGAAAGGGGGTTTTGGGTAGTAGCACTCAATCTGATGGCGTTGGGACCAATGGTTGAGCTCGGCGTTGGCAGTCTCTTGGTGCAATTCGTCACCCATGCGAACTCGCGCAATCGACAGGCACTGTGGGCTTCGGCGCAGCAATGGTATGCGCGCGCGGCAGTCGCCATCGCCGTGGCGAGCGCAATGCTGGGAATCCTGTTCCTCCCACACGCGGAAAAATCGCGATTCGCCGAGCCAAACAAGATCGCATGGTGGTTGTCGATAGTGATCATGGTGGCCGCGTACGTTCGATTGGTGCCGCGAATTGCGTTTTGGGAAGGCGAGGGTCAACGGCTTGCGGTACAGCGGATGCGCACCGTGCAGGCAGTATGCATGCTGGCAACGCTGTTGCTGGGGCTGACATCCGGACTACGATTGAACGCGCTGGTACCGGCCGCAGTTTGCCAATGGCTCATCGCGTATTTTGCCTTGAAAAGATTGCCTGAAATTTCCGACGAGGCGGCGGCGCCATCAGAGAATAGCGGCGCATCGTCGCATATTGAAATCAAAACGCACTTTCAGCGTGAACAAGCACGGTCTGTCGTACTGTGGATGCTCCTCTGGCTTGCCCCGCAGGCGTTAACGCCCGCGCTGCTGGCACGCGGAGATCTGGTCGACGCCGGCAAGCTGGGGATTTCAATCGCGCTCGCGCTGGCGCCGTCCACGCTCAGCGGCGCGTGGTTGCAGGGCCGGTTGGCCGAGTACGGGACGCTCGTCGCCGCCGGCCACGTCGTGGAGTTTGAACGCCGAGCGCGTCAATCGTCGGTTCAGGCACTCGCGGTACAGATTATTGCGTCGGTCGGACTCTTTGCGTTTGTCGTGGTAGCAGGGGCATTGGTTCCGGCACTCAGGAACGCCGTGCTGAGCACCTTCCTGTTGGCGCTGCTTGTGCTGGGCAATACCTGCTTTCTGGTATTGCAGGCGGCCTTGGCGTGGGGACGGGCGTTTCGTGACGAATCGCTCAGCATTCCAGCGTCGATTGGCTTGACCGCGATGATTGTCGTGGGTGTGGCCGTCAGTATGCGAATCGGCGTACGCGGCAGTGTGTATTCGTTTGTGCTGGGCGCGGCAGCCGCATCGTTGGCCACGCTGGTGTCGCTGCGCAGGCTGCGAAAGCGAAAGGGCCGGAGGGGTGAGCAAGTGCAGGGGTGAGGGTGGAGCGGCATAAGCACT
>JANMRE010000739.1:0-1998 GCA_031370885.1 Gemmatimonadaceae bacterium | reverse complement strand
GGACAGCATGGACTCGCGCTCATTGCCGATGGGGCGCGCATCTTGACGCATTGCAATGCCGGTGCCTTGGCCACGGCCGGCATCGGCACTGCACTCGCACCGGTTTACTCGGCGCACGCACTGGGTCGTCGCGTGCAGGTGTATGCCAACGAGACGCGTCCGCTGCGTCAGGGTGCCCGACTCACGGCGTGGGAACTGCAGCGCGCCGGCATTGCGGTCACGGTGCTGGCCGATGGCGCGTCCGCATCACTGCTCGCATCCGGCACGATCGATCTCGTGATCGTGGGCGCCGATCGGATCGCCGCCAACGGTGACGTGGCCAACAAGATTGGCACGTATTCAGTGGCCCTGGCCGCGCGGGCGCATGCGGTGCCTTTCTATGTGGCGGCGCCCTGGAGCACGATGGACAGCGCCACGCCGCACGGCGCGGCGATCGAAATCGAACATCGCCATGCAAACGAGCTGGGCGAACTGCCGGCGGGCGTGGTCGCGTGGAATCCGGCGTTCGATATCACGCCGCGAGCACTCGTCAGCGCGTATCTCACTGATCGCGGAATTGTCGCGCCACCGTTTGTCAGCGATTGAACGCGGGTTCGTCGCACCTACCCTTTTCCAACACACCAACATGACATGCATTCTCGCTATCGATCAGGGAACGACCGGCTCCACGTGTCTGGTTGTCGCACAGGACGGTCGCGTGTTGGGGCGTGGGTACCGCGAGATCACGCAGTACTACCCGGCACCGGGGTGGGTTGAGCACGATCCGCACGAGATTCTTGAGCGCACGTTTGCGGCGGCACGCGAGGCGATCGCGCAAGCGGGCGAGGTGCCGGTTGCGGTTGGCATAACGAATCAACGCGAGACCGTGGTGCTCTGGGAACGCGCAACCGGTCGCGCGGTGCATAACGCCATTGTGTGGCAGGATCGACGCACGGCCGAACGATGCGCTGCGTTAGCGCCGCAGGCGGCGATGATCAGTGCCCGCACCGGTCTCGTCACCGATCCGTACTTCAGTGCCACCAAACTGGAGTGGTTGCTGGCCCGCCCCGGCGTTCGCGAGCGCGCGCTGCGCGGAGAGCTGGCGGCCGGCACAATCGACAGTTGGCTGATATGGCACTTGACCGGTGGCGCCGAACATGCCACCGATCATACCAATGCGTCGCGAACCATGCTGTATGATCTCGATGCGCGCGACTGGAACGACGAACTGTGCGCGCTGTTTGGCGTGCCGCGCTCGCTGCTCCCCACGGTGGCGCCGTCGGGTGGGCATTTTGGCACGACACTTCCCAGTGCAGTGGGTCTCGCCATGCCCATCGCCGGCGTGGCCGGCGACCAGCAGGCCGCACTGTTCGGGCAGGGCGGCTGGAATGCCGGTGGTGGAAAGAACACCTATGGAACGGGCGCGTTCTTGTTGCTCAACACCGGCGCGCATCGCCCCACAGCGGGCCGCGGACTGTTAACCACCATCGCGTGCGACGAGCGCGGGCAGCCGGTGTATGCATTGGAAGCCAGCATCTTCATTGCCGGCGCGGCGGTGCAGTGGTTGCGCGATGGATTGGGAATCGTGGCAACGGCATCCGAAACCGAGGCGATGGCACGATCGCTTGCCAGCAACGACGGTGTGTATTTCGTGCCGGCGTTGGTAGGACTGGGCGCCCCCGATTGGGAGCCGAATGCCCGAGGAACCATTGTTGGTCTGACACGCGGCACAACGCGCGCGCACTTCGCCCGCGCGGCACTGGAAGCAATGGCGTATGCCACGTACGATGTATTGGACGACATGCGTCGCAGTGGCAACGTGCCGTTCGACCGGCTGCGCGTGGATGGCGGTGCAACGCACAACGACTGGCTTATGCAGTTCCAGGCGGACGTGCTTGGCGTGCCGGTGGAACGACCGGACATCGTTGAGACAACGGCGCTCGGCGCTGCGGGTTTGGCGGGATTAACTGTGGGCGTGTGGCGCGATGGCGCCGAGTTCCTGGCCTCGCGCAAGTTCGC
>JANMRE010000722.1:0-3345 GCA_031370885.1 Gemmatimonadaceae bacterium | reverse complement strand
GCCGCGAAGCTCGAGCGTGCGAAGGTCGAAGGCTGCGGCGAGTACGGTGCCGTCGGTCTGCGAGACGAGGATGTGGCCGCTCGGGACGTACCTCGGATTCAGACCGCGGAGATCGAGCGACGTCACCGCCCCATCCCGGATGCGCACCACCTGCACGCGCGCGTCGTTCACCCACCCGTTCTGTTTGAGTGCGTTGAACAGCACCGCGTCGCCGCCGGGAAGCACATGCGGCCACGCGTGAACGCCGCCGTTCGCCGAATCGGCAATGGTGAGCCGTGTGACGCGCTGTCCGCTGCGGTCCGTGCGCCACAGCGAACTGCCTCGCCCGAAGACGATGACGTCGTTGTCGCCCCAGCTCGCTCGTCCGACGTCGTCAGCGACGCGGATCGGTGCCCCAGTGGGCAGCGGCAACGCGATCAATTGACGACCGGCATTCACGATTGCCAGGGTATGGCCGTCCGGGGTGTACGTGACATTCGCCGGGTTGTCGCTCCCCGGGACTTCGCTCACCGTCATCTCATCGAGTCGTCTCCGAAACAACACATTTCCGGTTCGCCCACGCCCCCCGTAGACGATCTCCGAGCCGTCCGGCGAAACGACGATCGTTTGTTGTCCGAAGGCCACGACGGCCTGAGAATCAGGCAAATCGAGTGTGAAGCGGGCACTCGGCGTCTGCATTGCGGGCGGAGGCCGCAGCCATGACCACGTGGCGATGGCCGACGCGATCACGGCAATCGCCGTCACGGCCGCGAAGGCGCTCGGCGGGACGCCGCGGCGTACACGCGCTTGCGGCAATCCAGCGCTCGTCTGATTAAGCGAGAACAAGGGATTGACCAGCGCGTCGCCGAACGCCTTCGCGCTCTCGAACCGGTCGGCGGGGAGTTTCTCGAGCGCCTTCGCGAGCGCGACCGCGACGTTTTGCGGCACACTCTTTCGCAATTGCGTCACCGGCGCTGCCTGCTCCGTAAGGATCTTCATGATGACTTGCTGCGCGGCGCCGCCGATGTGTGGCGGCTGTCCCGCGAGCATTTCGTACAACACGCTCGCCAGTGAATAGATGTCGGAGCGACCGCTGATCACTTTCTCGGCGGTCGCTTGTTCAGGCGACATGTAGTGCGGTGTGCCGAGCGAGAGGCCGGTTTCGGTCATCCGCCCGCCGGCCGCCGCCGACACTGCAAGGGCGATGCCGAAGTCCATCACCATCGCGCGGCCGTCGTGCAGGAGAATGTTCTCCGGCTTGATGTCGCGATGGATGACCCCGTGGCGATGCGCGTAGTCCAGCGCGTCGGCGATCTCGCGCGCGATGCGGAGCGCCTCATCTACACCACACTGCGTTTCGCGGTTCAGCTTCTCGCGAATCGTCTCGCCCTGAATGTAGGGCATGACGTAGAAGAGAAATCCATCTGCGGTGCCCGAGTCGAACAGCGGGAGAATATGCGGATGTTGCAGGGATGCCGTTGTCTTGATCTCGACCACGAAGCGCTCGCCACCGAGCACCGCGGCGAGCTCCGGCTTGAGCACCTTGATGGCGACTTTGCGGTCGTGGCGTGCGTCGTGCGCGAGGTACACGGTCGCCATGCCACCGGCGCCGAGCTCGCGCTCGATGCGGTAGCGGTCTCCCAACGCGAACGTGAGACGCTCGTAAACGGCTGTCACGGCTTCCGGCTTCTTATCGCGGTCCGGGCCGTGGCAACGAGCAGCGTGCGTCGGTCAGGGCGATGCATCGGAGTACCCGGTGGGGGACGGCACAAGGTACGGCTCGGTTCGGTCAGGCACCAGACTGTCGTTCCCGAGGAATTCGACCAAGCCGATTCCACGACCCGCACCCGACGACGTAGTCGTGCCAAACGCTGGATTCGGGGCGACCCCGGAGGTTACTTCTTTCGGCATACCCTCGCATGAGGCGCTGCTCAATGGAACAGAAGACCGGGGCCCGCACAGCCGTGACTGTGCGCCCGGCGGACGACGAACTCGACATGTTCGGCATCACGCACCAGGGACTCAAGCGTCCGGAAAACCAGGACCACTTCCTGCTGGCGACGGTGCATCCACAGGTCGTCATCCACGGGTCGAGTCTTGGAGGTGACGCCGAACTTCCGCTTCGGGGGAGTCGTCTGGGCACCGTTTTGCTGGTAGCCGATGGTGTCGGCGGTTCGACCGATGGTGCCGCCGCCGCGCAACTCGCGACCGAGAGCGTCACGCAGTATGTGGCGTCGAGCCTGCGCTGCTATCACGAGATCGGCGCCGGACAGAAGCCCGAGTTCCTCACCGCGTTGCGCGAAGCAGCGCTGCGCGCGCATGACGCCGTTCGCGCAGAGGCGGCCACGCGCCCGGGAAAGGCCAGCCTGGCGACGACGTTGACACTCGGTATCGGCGTGTGGCCCTGGCTGTATGTGGTGCAGGTGGGAGATAGTCGCGCGTACATCTACACCAAGGGGCGACTGGTTCAGATCACGCGCGATCAGACCATGGCGCAAGCGCTCCTTGACATGGGCGCGATCAAAGCAGAGGTCGCGGCGAAGTCGCCGCTCAAGCACGTACTCAGCAGCGCGATCGGCGCCGACGACGCGTCGCCGGTCGTGTCACGCGTCGATGTGACGGAGCGCGGATGCATTTTGATCTTCTGCACGGACGGGCTGACCAAGCACGTCGCGGACCATGAGATCGAAGCGTTGTGCGGACAGGTGCAGTCGGCCGAGCAACTGACGCGGCAGCTGCTTGAGCTGGCGCTGGAGCGCGGAGGTTCGGACAACATCACCATCATCATTGCCCGCGCGCCGCAGAAGGGCCGCGCTGGTGGCGTCGACGCGTGATGCCTTCGATCCGTTTCGTCAGCCTGCCGGGCCTGCCGATGTCCTTTGTCGCGCGCACCACGCCGTGCAACCCCACCGCGTAACCGCCAACCACCAGGTACCGAGCGCGTTCCGCATTCAGCAGAGCACACACTGACGCACGACGGCCCATCAGGTGCCGGCTCACTTAGTTGATAGGTATTATTAACTAATCAGTAGCGTCCCAACGTTGTCGAAACGAAACGTCGTAAGTTATTGATTTTCCTGCAGAGTGTGAGGTTTTAGGTCTGGTCTCGATTTCAGCGTCCAAGTCCAGATTTTAGGGGTTTCGGATGTTTACCCGAGACCCTCATGCACGAAGGCCAGCTCGTATTTGGGCAACTCATGCGCTACCTCCCGTTGAGCACGTTTTGCCGATGTGTGGCGGATCACCGAGGGGACCACAAGGTCAAGGACTTCTCGTGTCTGGACCAGTTCTTCGCCATGGCCTTCGCGCAGTTGACCTACCGCGAGTCCTTGCGCGACATCGAAGTCAACCTGCGTGCGCACGCGC
>JANMRE010000717.1:0-3067 GCA_031370885.1 Gemmatimonadaceae bacterium | reverse complement strand
CTGGTATTGGCCGCGCTCACGGCGAGTGGAGCGGTATTGTTGGGCGTGAGTTGGATGCAACGCGGTATGGGCAAGCCGACAACGCCTGACCTCGTTGCCGTGATGCCCTTTCGGGTCACTGGCGCGGATTCCACGAAGAACTGGTTGCGCGAGGGGCTCGTCGAGATACTCGTCATGCGCCTCGCCGACGTGCGACGTCCGGGACCTGTCGACCCGCAACTGGCGATCGAGTCGTGGCAGCGCGCGGGTGGCCTGCCGCATCGCGACCCGTCGTTGCCGGCGGTGTATGAGGCGGCGCGTCGACTCGGTGCGTCGCAGGTGGTGATCGGAGCCGTAGTAAGTTCTGGTGACGATTTGCTACTCAGTGCGGATCTCGTGGACCTTGGAACCGAACGCACTCTTGCCCGAGTGGAAACACGCGGCCGCACCGACAGCCTCGTTCGTCTCGTTGACACGCTTGCCGTGCGCCTGGTTTCCATTCAGGGCGGCGAGGACATGCTGCGTTCCGGCGTGCTTGGCGCGACGTCGGTACCGGCCGTTCGCGCATATCTCGAAGGACGTGCCGCGCTGCAGCGTGGCGAGTGGGCGAGGTCCATCGATAATTTCGAACGCGCACTGACGTTCGACCCAACATTCGCCTCTGCGGCGCTCGGCCTTCGCGAGGCAAGTGGGTTCTGGAACGGACTGCGGAGCGCGTACGCGGAATCCGTCGCCTATCGGAACCAGAGTCGCCTCTCGCCGCGCGAGCGGTCAACGTTTCTGGCCGAACTTGGCCCGAACTATCCCGCGTGGTATCCCCCAGTCGACCGCCTGCGCGCGTGGCGTGCCCTCGCCGCCCGCGACTACTACAACGCTGATGCATGGACTCGCCTTGGTGTGGCCTATTTGCTGAGCGGCCCGCGTCTCGGTATTCCGAATGCCATAAACGAGGCCCGCATTGCGCTTGAAAACGCGTTTGAGATCGACTCGATTCACGGCGCGGCCTCGTTGCAATATCTGTTCGACATCGCCGCCATCACTGGCGATTCCGCACTCTTGGAACGCATTCTCAAGCGCGTGTCGGTGGTTTCCACGGACACCGCAACGTTGGCGTGGCATCGTTGGCTGCGCGCCTTCACACGTCGTGACAGCCTGGCCATTCGTGCGGCGCGTCCAGCGCTCCAGCACGTGCGTAACCTCGACCTTGTAACCCTCTTTAACCTCACACTTCGCGTCGGGTACGACGTGTCCGACGCGACGTACTCCCAGGACATTGTCGTCAACCGCGCGCGCACGTTTGGTGAGCAGGCCGGCGCCGCTACGATGCAATACACTCTGGCGCTCAACGGCGGTCGCCCGATGACGGCGCAAGCGGCGGCGGCGCGAATAATGCCAGAGTGGCGGCCCCTCAGTCGTCTCGCTTTGCAAGCCCTCAGCGCTCTCTATGTCGATGGGGACAGCGTGGCAGGAGGAGCCGCTGCAACGGCATTGACGCGCGAGGTGACCCGTCCGTTGGCACGTGACGCAGCGGAATTGCGGTCTCAAATGATTCACGTCTGCGTAAGCGAGCAGTGGTCGCTGGCGAACGGTGATACTCGATCGATTGATACCGCCCTGGCAAAACTCCGCACGCCCGAACCTGGGGCGAACGCGGCAATCGCCAAATTCTACGAGACGTGCGCGGCGGCAATCGAAGCGTGGCGTGCGGTGCTTGACCATCGGCCGAATTCGCGCGTACTGGCCGAGCGTCTGGATTCGCTGCTCCTCACCGGGAGGCCGTGGCACTGGGCGCTGTCCGAGCATCGGGTCGCGGCCCGGATCTGGGAGTTGTTGGGCGAGCCATCTCGAGCACTGGCAGCGATCCGTCGCCGACGACTGGACGTGACGGGCAGTTTGGCCGGTGATCTGTGGGAGGAGGGACGCTTGGCGCTGCAAAACGGTGACACAACCGGGGCGGTGCGCGCGTGGCGCCACTATCTCGCGCTGCGTTCCAACCCTGAGGCCGCCATGCGGGCTGAGGTGGAGCACATACGCCGACAGGTCGCGGTGCTTACGCAGCGGTCTCGGTAGTGTCCAACGCTACGTGGTGTTTTCACCGAGGGGTTGGAGGGGCGGGCCGGAGGTAGGACAGAGGTATGAGCAACGGAAGGGGCTGCTCACCCCTCCAACCCTCACCCCTCCGGACCCCCACCACTCGGTCCCCCTCAAAGTCAACCTCGGTCGCGGCGCACCGCATGATTAGCGCCCCGCGCTGACCCTATCGCGACCCCCAGCCGCCGCCCCCCGGCGTCTCGATCGTCAGCACGTCACCAGGTTGCATCGTGACGCGACATTTCGCAGGCAACGATGCCCCGTTCAACTGATTCACCCCCGCCTGCCCCGGGCCACCGCCACGAGCGCCGGGCGGGGCCACGCGCCGACGTTCGGTAAGCAACGTGGCGGTGCATTCCGTGAGCGCCTGATAGCGTCGCACCACGCCATCACCGCCGCGATGCGCCCCCATACCCCCGCTCCCCCGCCGCACGGAATACTCCACCACACGCAAGGGATACGCGCGTTCCAGCGATTCGATGGGCGTGTTGCGCGTGTTGCTCATGCCCACGTGCACCGCATCGGGGCCGTTCCCTCGGACACTGGCGCCCTGACCGCCGCCCAGCGTTTCGTAAAAACTCCAGCCCAACGCACCCATCGTCACGTTGTTCATGGTTCCCTGCCCACAAGCCGGGATTGGCAAGTCGAATACACCGACCGCGGCTGCCGCATCGGCAAGCGCCGCAAAGCACACGTCGGTGATGCGTTGCGACAATTCCACGTTGCCGGCTGCCACAGCGCTCGGACGCTTGGCGTTCGCTACGCAGTTGTCGGGAATGTCAAGCCGCAGCGCTCGGGCGACGCCATCGTTCACCGGCACATCGTCATCACACAGGACACGCAGCACAAACACGGCTGCCGCGCGCGCCACCGCCGGTGGGGCGTTCACATTGCCGCGCACCGCCGGCGACGTGCCGGTCAGGTCGAGATACAGCGTCGCATCCTCGATGCGCGCCGCGATCACCACCGGAATCGACGCATCACTCACACCATCGCC
>JANMRE010000714.1:0-3366 GCA_031370885.1 Gemmatimonadaceae bacterium | reverse complement strand
CATCCTCGGAGTCGAGGTGCCGCGTATCACGGTCAACCTCAACCCCGGCAAGAACATCACCGTGATCGCTGAGGTCATCGCCATGAATCATCTGCTGCGCTATTATCGCGGATATGATTCGGCAACCGCCTTCAACGAGCGGCTGATCAGCCAAATGCGACGCACGTCGGACGTACAACGCTATCTGCAGGAGGACGACGAGTAGTGGACGGCGACGAGATGCAGGCACGGCCGGTGATTCGCGCACTGGTGGCGGCGCACGGTGCGCTGGCGGCCGGGCTTGTCTCGGCCGTCGACCAGATTACCGGACGGGGCACCGTCTTTCTGGCATTGTCCAACAGCTGCTTGAGCCTGAGCGACATTCAGGAAACGTTGTCGCGCGCGCTTGACGAGACCGGTGCGAGGGTGATCTTCACCGACTTGCCCGCCGGCAGTTGCACCATGGCGGTTCGGAAACTCATGCGCGAACGCCCGGATGTCACACTCATCACCGGCGCCAATCTCGCGCTGTTGCTCGACTTCGCCATGCAGGAGCACATCGATCCCGTCACCGCAGCGCATCAGGCGCTCGAACGCGGTCGGGCATCAATCGTGGCGCACGGCGCCTGACTCGCACACGTTCCCATCGTCTCTCGCATGCCCATTGCGCTCTATCGAATCGATGATCGGCTGATCCACGGACAAGTGGTGGTGGGATGGGGGCAGCCGCTTGAGCTGCGTTTCATCGTGCTCGTGGATGATGAAGTCGCCGAGAGCGAATGGGAGCAGGAGCTGTATCGCATGGGCGTACCCCCGGAGATGACCGTGCACTTTCTTTCGGTCAGCGCAGCCGCGCAGGCGTTGCCGGAGTTTCAGCTGGACGAGCGCCCCGGAATCGTGTTGGTTGGAGACATTGGCACGATGACGCGCCTCGTGGAACAGTCGCAACACACCATTCATGCCGTGAATGTGGGTGGCGTGCATCACTCGCCGGGTCGGACGCCGCGGCTGCGCTACGTGTTTCTCAGTCCAGTCGAAGAAGACGGGCTGCGGGCAATCGAGCGGCTGGGCGTCGACGTGTCGGCGCAAGATGTGCCGGGCGCGCGCGCCGTGCCGCTCAACGAGTTGCTGCTCTCTACGCTCGACGGCTGAGGCGCGAACTCATGTCGTTCGCCGCCGTCGAAACGGTGTCACTGCGCCCCGAATTGCTCGGGCAGCTGCTGCCGATATCGATATTGGCCGGCGTCGTGGGGCTCGATGTCGTGAGCTTTCCGCAGGCGATGATTTCGCGCCCGATCGTTGCGGCAACCGTGGCCGGGGCCTTCCTCGGCGCGCCGGTCGCCGGCCTTGTCTGCGGCGCGGCGCTCGAGTGTCTGGCGCTCGAATCGTTGCCGGTCGGCGCGTCCCGCTACCCCGAGTGGGGGAGCGCCTCGGTCGTCGCGGGAGCGGTGGCTGCTCAAGGGGCTCAACCTGGTGCGTTGCCGCATCCGGGCGCGTTCGCGATCGCGGTCACCGTCGGAATTGTCACCGCCTGGATGGGAGGGGTCTCCATGGTCAAGCTGCGTCAGCTCATCGCCGCGTTCGCCCGTCCTCGACTCGGTCAGCTCGCCGCCGGAAATCGCAACACCGTCATTGGACTTCAGGTCTTCGGTATGACAGCCGATTTGGTGCGCGGCACGTTGATCGGTGCGCTCGCCTTCCTGCCCGCCGCGTTGTTCGCCGCGTGGGCCGAGTCGCGATGGTCCGTGCGCGATGATATCTCGCGCGCGTATGTCGTGACCGCAGTGGCGGCCGTGGCGGCGACGGCGGTTTGGAAGGATTTCCACGCTATCAGCGGTACGCGACGGCTGTTTCTGGCGTCGTTGGCGGCGGGCACACTACTGGTGGTGCTCGGTGTCTGACCACATTCCAGCGCCCGTGAACAGCAGCGCGACAACGCAGCCGCCGTCCATCCACGACACGCCCGCACAAGGGGCGCCCGGCTTGGGCGCCGGTCTCAATTCCGGACCGCCGCTCGATCGGTCCACGCATCTGTCCATGTTGCTGCGCACGCTCGCCATTCAGGGTTCGTGGAACTATGAAATCCTGGTGGGAAACGGAATTGGGTTTTGTGTCGAACCAGCACTCCGCCGCCTGCCTGGCGGCGTCGATGGACCCGCTTATCGTGAGGCGCTCGCCCGTCAGTCGGCGTACTTCAATGCCCATCCGTACCTTGCCGCGCTGGCCGTTGGGTCGCTCGCCCGCGCCGAGGTCGATCAAGTGGCACCGGCGCGCATCGAACGCTTTCGCACGGCCCTCTGTGGACCGTTGGGGAGCGTCGGTGATCGGCTGGTCTGGGCCGCGTGGCTGCCCGCATGCTCACTCGTTGGCCTCTTGCTGTTCGGCGTCGGCTGGTCAGCGCAATGGGTCGTGACGGGCTTTCTCGTGCTGTATAACATCGGACACCTCGGGCTGCGCGATTGGGGTCTGCGCGCCGGCTGGCGACACGGCTTGCGGGTCGCCGCGGCCCTTGGGCATCCGGTGCTACAGCACGGACCGCGCTACATTGGACGGGCGGCAGCCGTGCTGGGAGGATTGGCCCTGCCGCTCGCGGTGCACCGCGCCATTGGCGGAGGACCACCGCTCACCACGATTCCGATTGGGGTCGCCGTCGCCACACCGCTGGTTGCCGTCTTGCTGGTCCGATTGCACGGACGCGCTGAGGGATGGCGCGTCGTCCTGCTGCTGCTGGTGATCCTTGTCCTCTACTCGGTGGTCCGTTGATGGCTGAACGCTCTGTCCAAATCGTCAACAAGCACGGCCTGCACGCACGACCGGCGGCCGAGATGGTCAAGGCCGCGTCGCGCTTCACAAGCGATATCACCATCTCGCGCGACGATCTCGAAGTGAACGGGAAGAGTATCATGGGGGTCATGATGTTGGCGGCGGAATTCGGGTCCAGCATCACGCTGCGGGCCACCGGTTCCGACGCCGATCAGGCATTGGACGCGCTGGTGACCTTGGTCACTTCGCGATTCGGAGAGACCTAGTGCAGTCGGTACTGCGCGGCATTCCCGCCTCGCCGGGAATTGTCGTGGGACCGGTGCATTTGCTGCGCTGGGAAGTGCCGGAAGTCCGCCGACGTCTCATCGATGACGCGGAAATCGACCTTGAGATTGAGCGATTGCATGCCGCCTTCGAAAGCGCTCGCGAACGATTGCGCCACCTGCGCACGCGGGCCGAAGCGCAGGCCGGCCCAAAAGAAGCGGCCATCTTCGATGTGCAACTCTCGATTCTCGACGACAAGTCACTTACCGAGAGTGTGGAAGCGCTCATCCGACAGAATCTCGGCGCCGACAAGGCATTTGATCTCATCCTGCTGGAGTGGCGTCAGCATTTCGCGCGCCA
>JANMRE010000670.1:0-3229 GCA_031370885.1 Gemmatimonadaceae bacterium | reverse complement strand
TGTCCGCGGGCGTCGGTTGATGGCGGGCCAGAAAATGGGCGGCTATGCTCGCGTCGAAGTTGTCGGAGCGCGCCGCCCATGCTCGCTCGAATAGCGCGCGCGCTTGCGCAGGCTCGCCGTCCACCTGCATGCCGGCACTGCAGAGTGCCACCACCGGATTGCTGGAATCAAACAGCACGCGGTGACCTCAGAGACCGCCTCATCGCAACGGCGTGACGGACAGCGGCGTGAGCACCAGTTTCCGGAACTCCACCGCCGTGCCCTCGGCCTGCAACGCGATCTGCCCGTGATCGGCGGTGGCATTCGTGCCGCTGTTCACGAGCGCGCCGTTCACCCACACGTTGAGTGAGCGGCCCACTGCTTCGATCACCATGCGGTTCCACTTGCCGAGCGGCCGTTCCGAACCGTTGGTGAGGTTGACGATACGTCGCGCCTTCCCCTCCGTGATGCCCCACGTGTCCCGCGGCCCCCGACGCTTTTCCATATCGGGCACCGTGATGTCCTCGACAATGCACCAAAAGTCACCGGCGTTGCCCGACTCCATCTGCACCTCGATGGATTTGGGGAACATGCCGTACAGCGCGCGTGGTGTGGACGCGTGCACGAGAACGCCGGCATTGCCGGGCTTGCCGGGAAAGCGGTACTCCACTTCGAGGCGATAGTCCCGGTACATCGCGTCGGTGATGAGATGCCCCTGCGGCTCCCCTCGTGTGACGAGCATGCCGTTGCGCACGAGAAACGGATTGCGCGCGGCAGGGCTGGAATCCATTGCCGGCACATCAACGTGCCATCCGGCAAGGCTGGTGCCGTTGAAGAGCGAGTGCGACGCGCCTTGGCTCGCGGCTTGAGAAAGCGCCAGCAACGAGACGACCGGCAGCAGAACAACGAGACCGAGATGTTTCACGGACGCGAACCTCCGGGGAGAATATTCACCTGCCGACAATATGGCGACGGAGTCGCTGCGGTGCCTACGCGCGCACGGACAGGTAGTGATGCCACAGCATCCGCGCCGCGACCGATCGCCAGGGCGCCCATCGCGCGGCGAACCCCGTGAGGCTTACGTAGTCGGGTCGCCCGGGCAACCCCTTGACGCGATGCACCGCGTCGGCCAGCGCCAAATCACCGTGTGGCCACACATCGGGTCGTCGCAACGCCATCAGGTAGTACACGTCCACACTCCACCGACCAATCCCGCGCAACTGCAGCAGCATGTCTCGACCGATCGCGTCGTCGGCACGTGAGACGGCGCGCAGGTCGAGTTGACCTGAGCAAATGGCATCGGCCAAACCAAGACAGTACGATGACTTCTGGCGGGTGAAGCCCAGCGCGCGCATACCATCAATGCCGAGCGCGTGCAGCGCGTGTGGTTCCATCACGCCTATGGTGCCGCGAAGCCGTTCGTACATTGTTTTCGCGGCGGCCAGCGACACCTGCTGCTCGAGAATGATGCGCACGAGTGTTGCAAACCCCGGACGACGCGCCCAGAGTGGTGGCGCGCCGTAACGCGAAACGATGGCGCCAAGATCGGTGTCGCGGTCGGCCAGTTCGTGCACGGCGCCTTGCATAGTGGCCGCGGTGAGTTGCCTCATCCTGAGCACGCGCTCGCGATGGAATGCCACGCGGTCGGCTACTGTGTTGGCGGGATGCGTCCAGGCGTTGGCGGCGCTCCCAACCGATCGAGTTCCTGTTCAAGGGCCGCGATCTCCGTGGTCACAATCGGCTTGAGCTTTGCGTACTCACTCGCGAAATCGGCTGCGGCAATGTCGTACTCCTGTCGATTGGTTCCCGTGGGCGGCGCGAGGACACCATCGGGTGATGCATTGCCAGCGCGTGACTGGATGGACACGGCGACCTGTTCGCCGCGCGCCGAGTTGATGTTGTCGCCACGCAACGCGCGCAGTGACACCGTGAGACGCCGATTCACGTCACGCGCGCGGTCGGTGAGCGCCTTGGGCGCCTGCGGCATCTGATCAAGCACCTTCACGATGGCGTCCATCTTGGTTTTCGCTGCGTTGGCCGCCTCCACTGAAGCGGCAATCTGCCGGGTGAGTTTCTGTACCTGTGCGCGAAACGCGAGATTGGCTTCGCGATCGGCCAGTGTGGTGGTGGCGGCGGGATCGTGCAGAATGTTGAACGACACCGGGCCGGCAAGCGGAGTGGATGCCCCCTGCTCTCGCCGCACCAATGTGAGCGTGTACTTGCCGGGCGGAACCGCACTGCCGGCAGCGCCACCACCACCCAATCCGCCGCCGCCGCCGCCACCAGTACCAGCGCCGCCCGCGGCGGCGGTTGCGCCACCGTCACCGGGCGCATCAAGCGCACCGCGCAAATCCCATGTCACGCGATGCATGCCGCGTGTACCGGGCACCGTCAGCACACGCCACACACGCCCGGATGCATCGGCAATTGATGCGCCAAGTACCACCGCCTCTTCCTCGGCTTCAGCAATGAAGTCGGCCGCCGTTGGATACACGACCGGTTTTCCCGCCTTCTCGGCAGCGCGTTGCGCCTCCACGCGCTTGTCCTTCTTCGACGTGAAGAGTGTCTCTTTCAGCGAGTAGGTGATCTGGGCCCCGTACTCCGGATTGGCCGCGCTGAAAATCGCCTCGCCTTGCGTGCCTTTGCCGTTGCCGCCAAAGGGGCTCCGACGCACGAATGAGATGGCATCCTTCATGGGATATAGTGTGGCGATCGCGGCGAGTGACGCGGTGGTGACATCGCGCAACCGTGAGTAGTCGTCAACCACGTAAATGCCGCGACCGAACGTACCCAGCACGAGATCATCGGCCTGACGCTGAATCGCGATGTCACGCACCTGGATGGTGGGCAGTCCGGGAATCTTGAGCCAATGCGCGCCACCATCCTTGCTTACGTAGGCGCCGAACTCGGTGCCGGCAAACAGCAGCATCGGGTCGACGTGATCTTCCGCGAAACCATACACAGTGCCGCGCTTTGGCAGGTCACCGGTGATGGACACCCAACGCTTGCCCGCATCAGTGCTCTTGAACAGATACGGCGAAAAGTCGCCATTCTGGTGGTTGTTGAACGCGGCGAACACGGACTTGGCCTCGTGCCGCGATGTGATGAGGCGCTGGACATAGGCGTTGCCAGGCACGCCGGGCACTGAATCACTTTTGCGCCAATTGGCGCCACCGTCTTCGGTGATCTGAATGAGACCGTCGTCGGTGCCAACAAACTGCAGCCCATCCTGTTTCTGCGACTCGGCGAT
>JANMRE010000663.1:0-6515 GCA_031370885.1 Gemmatimonadaceae bacterium | reverse complement strand
GTGATCGCGGCAAGCAACCGGTCCAGTGGAATCCCGATGCCATCGTCGGACGGTACTACCGTCACCCGAGCGCCCAATCGCGGCGCCAGCGCATCGTACGCGTAACGCACTGAGGGGAAGTCGAGTGCCGTCATCACCACTTCGTTGCGATCCGCCGGGAAATCGAGTGCACTGAGCACACTGCTCATGGCTTGGGTGACGGTAGGAACCATCACCACCTCTCCCGGCGCGGCGCCAATCAGCGGGGCGATGTGCGTGCCCATGGTGACAGGCAGTTCCCACCACCCCTCGGCCCACGCACGCACGCCCCGCGTGCGCCACTGACCGGTATATTCGGCCAGCTTGTCAGGCACCGTGCGCGGCATCGCGCCCAGCGAGTTCGAGACGAGATATGTGGACGTCGCGAGAATGGGGAATTCGTCGCGGAAGCGGAGTAAGGGGTCGTGGTCGGTCACGCGGTGAAAGGTGATCATCGGGCCACCGGAGGTCCAGAACCGACACGTCGCAGGGGCTGACGACAGCGGGCGCGCGCGCCATCTTGTCCGTCTACGCCGCATCCAAGGCGAAACCGGCGGTCCGCCAAAACGCCGTTGCGCTTTCGCGGCGCGTGTCGTCGTCTTCTACAGCAGGATGCGAATGCCCATCACTATACCGCAACAGATCACTGCAGGGATGAGTGTCGATGTGAACCGCGTTCGGCGGAACGGGTGACCAAAACTCCACGGTCGCGCAGGGCGGTGCTGCCCGAGCGAATGCCACGCATTGGTCTGGTGTTGGGAGGGGGCGCGATGAAAGGCCTGGCCCACATCGGTGCGCTTCGCGCGCTCGATGAAGCGGGAATCCTTCCGTGCCTTTACGCCGGCACCAGCATCGGCGCCATGATCGCCGCCGCGGCCGCATCCGGTATGTCGGTTGCGCAGATGACCGCACGGGCAACGCGCTTCCGTCGGCGCGACCTCTTTCGCATCAATCATCTCGGCATGCTCATGGAACGCATGCTCTCGCGCTCCATCTATCTCGAGGCGCCCCTGCGGGCACTGTGTGACGAGTTGGTCGCCGAAGGCTCCTTCGCCGATCTCAACATTCCGCTGCTCGTGACCGCCGTGGATATCGACCGCGGGGTGCCGGTGGTCTTCGGTCGTCCGGGCCTCTCCGATGTGCGCGTGCGCGACGCCGTGTACGCGTCGTGCGCGTTGCCGGGCTTCTTTCCGCCGGGTGTAGTGGGCGGACGACATTGCATCGATGGCGGGACAACCGACAATCTCCCGGTGGCCATCGCCGCGCAGGAGGTTGATGCCCTCATCGCCGTTGATGTCGGCATTGCGGATGTTCCGGTTGCCACCGGCGTGGCGGCGCAGGGCTTCGCCTCGATCTTCATGCGCGCCGCCACAATGATGATGCACGAGCAGCAGCAACACGCACTCGAACGGTGGAAATCGCCGCCGATGCTGCTGGTGCGTCCCAAGGTCTCGCACATTGGCTGGTTCAGTTTTTCTCATGTCGAGGAGCTGCTCGAAGTGGGCTACACGGCCACGCGCAACGCCCTCCGCGACCTGCATGTCACGCTGGGAGCGACCGGCGGAATTTTTCCGCGACGCCTCGTCGACGTGATCGTCGATCGCGCCACCTGCACCGGGTGCGCCCTCTGCGTGACGCGGGCGCCCGATATCATGGCGCTTGACGCTGAGCAGAAAGCCTACCCGTTGGCCCGTCGCCACCGCTGGTCTCCCGCCGACGGCGCATTCGTCCACTGCTGCCCGGTGAACGCCATCCAGGCGGTGCCTGCAACGCAGAAGTGGCGTGATGACGAACCGCAGCCGATATTCCCAGAAGCCTCGTCGGTACCGGGAGCCCGCAGCTAGCTGGCTCCGCGGCGCGATGAGTGGCTCCGTCCAAAACGCGTGCGACCTCCCATGGGGCCGGCGCACGCAGGACCAATCTCAATCATGTCGCATCCCAATTCGTTCGGCAGCCGTTCCACCTTGTCGGTGGGCGACCGTCACTACGCATACTTTCACCTGAGCGCGCTGGACGCGCTTCCCGGCAGTACGGCCGCTACCCTGCCGTTCTCGCTGCGCGTGCTGCTCGAAAACCTGTTGCGCGGTGAAGACGGTGCCTTCGTCAAGCGGGCCGACGTGGAGTCGCTGGCGCAGTGGAACGTGAAGGCGCCGGTGGACAAGGAAATCGCCTTTCGCACGGCGCGCGTGCTGCTCCAGGATTTCACCGGGGTGCCCTGCGTGGTAGATCTCGCCGCCATGCGCGATGCCATGGTGGCGCTGGGCGGTGATCCCACCCGCATCAACCCGCTGCAACCGGTCGATCTGGTGATTGACCACTCCGTCCAGGTGGACGAATACGGCACCGAAGCCTCACTGTTGCTCAATACCGAACTGGAATTCGATCGCAACAATGAACGGTACGAGTTCCTCAAGTGGGGCCAAACCGCGCTGCGGAATTTTCGCGTGGTGCCGCCGGGCACCGGCATTTGTCATCAGGTGAATCTCGAGTATCTGGGCCAGGTGGTGTTTACCGCCGCAGACGGCGCGGACACGTTGGCGTATTGCGATTCGCTGGTTGGCACCGATTCACACACCACCATGATCAACGGACTTGGCGTGTTGGGCTGGGGCGTTGGCGGTATTGAGGCCGAAGCCGCCATGCTGGGTCAGCCGGTGAGCATGCTCATTCCCGACGTGGTCGGGTTCCGGTTGCATGGCAAGTTGCCCGCCGGCGCGACGGCCACCGATCTCGTGCTCACCTGCACCGAGATGCTGCGCAAGAAGAAAGTCGTGGGCAAGTTTGTTGAATTCTACGGACCGGGCCTGTCGTCACTCGCATTGGCCGATCGCGCAACCATCGCCAACATGGCACCGGAGTACGGGGCCACCATGGGGTTTTTCCCGGTAGACGCCGAAACGCTCAAGTATCTGCGTCTATCCGGTCGCAGTGACGAACAGGTGGCACTGGTAGAGGCCTACTGCACAGCGCAGGGTCTGTTCCGCACCGATGCCACGCCCGATCCGGTGTTCACCGACACGCTCGAACTCGACCTGAACATCGTGGTGCCCAGTCTGGCCGGCCCCAAGCGCCCGCAGGATCGCGTGCCACTGTCGCAAAGCAAGGCGATGTATCGCGAAGCGCTCGCCGCGCAATTGGCCATGCAGGCCAAGGCAGCGCCCGCCACCGCACCGGCACCGGCGGGTTCGCCCGCTGCCTCGATGGTATCCGAGGGCGCGCCCGTGATGACCGAAGAGGGGGTCTCCTGCTCCTATCGCGACGAATCGTTCACACTCAAGCACGGTCATATCGTTATCGCCGCGATTACCTCATGCACCAACACGTCCAACCCCAGTGTGATGCTGGCCGCCGGACTGCTGGCGCAAAAGGCGGTGGCCAAAGGCCTGCGCAGCAAGCCGTGGGTGAAGACGTCTATGGCACCCGGATCGAAAGTGGCCACCGACTACTTCCACAAAGCCGGACTCATGGAGTCGCTCAATACGCTCGGCTTCAATGTGGTGGGGTACGGGTGCACGACCTGTATTGGCAACTCGGGACCGCTGCCCGCCGTGATCAGTGAAGCCATCGAGAATGGCAACCTGAATGTGGCGGCGGTGCTGTCCGGCAATCGCAACTTCGAAGGGCGGGTCAATCCGCAAACGCGCTTCAACTACCTCGCGTCACCTCCGCTGGTGGTGGCGTATGCGCTGGCCGGCCGCATGGATATCGATCTGGCCACCGAGCCGCTGGGCGAGGGAACCGATGGGCCGGTGTTCCTGCGCGACATTTGGCCTGCGGCCCAGGAAGTGGAAGACACCATTCTGTCGTCGGTCAAGCGCGAGCAGTTTACCACGCAGTATGCGCACGCGTTTGATGGTGACAAGTACTGGCAAGCCATCCAATCGCCCGAGGGCGACCAGTACGCGTGGAACAACAACTCCACGTATGTGAAGCACCCGCCGTATTTCGATGGCATGACGATGACCCCACCGGGCATCCGCGCGATCAGCGGCGCCAAAGTGCTGGGCATGTTCGGTGACTCCATCACCACCGATCACATCTCACCGGCGGGCTCCATTGCCGCGGCGTCACCCGCTGGCCTGTGGCTCAAGTCACTCGGTGTGGACAAGAAAGATTTCAATTCCTACGGCGCGCGTCGCGGTAATCATGAAGTCATGATGCGCGGCACGTTCGCGAATATTCGTTTGAAGAACGAACTGGTGGGCGGCAAGGAAGGGTGGTGGACGGCCGTCGCGCCAGGTGCGGAACCCACGGCCCTGTATGACGTGGCAATGGCCCGTCAGGCGGCCGGTCTGTCGCAGATCGTCATCGCGGGCAAGGAATACGGCACCGGTTCGTCACGCGATTGGGCGGCCAAGGGTACGATGCTGCTGGGTGTGCGCGCGGTGATTGCCGAAAGCTTCGAGCGCATTCATCGCTCGAACCTGGTGGGGATGGGTGTGTTGCCGCTGGAGTTTGCCAATGGCGAAACGCGGCAAACGCTGGGGCTTACCGGTTTCGAAACGTATGACATTGAGGGCATGAACGAGTCGTTGGTGCCGAGGGCCACGATGACGGTGACGGCCTCAGCGGCCGATGGAAGCGTCAAGACGTTCAGTGCGCGCTGTCGGATCGATACACCGGAAGAGATGCAGTACTACAAGCACGGCGGAATATTGCCCTACGTGTTGCGGAGTCTGGTGAGTCGCTGACCGTCGCTCCGTGCCCTCGCAAAAATCGTGTCACTTGGGTGGCGGTCCCCACTGCGCACGACTCGCCATGTCGGCAATCGCGCACGCGTCGGACTTGCGACCCGACGCGGTGCGCACCTGATCGCCGAGTTCCACATGCACGTCGGTTTCCTTGCGATAGGGTGGCCACACGGGGAGCCCCTTGCCGTTGGGATCGCCGGTCGCCGCAAAGCGGGTCCAGTAGCCCATCATTGTCGCGGACAACCGCGCGTCGATATCGGCGTTCGGTAGCAGGGGGTCGACCACGCCGAACGCATACGTGATTTCCATGCCGTGATACGCGCCCAGCGTTTCACCGCCCGGATACACACGCGTGAATGCGTACTGCCACGCGGGCGCACCAGCCGTCGCCATTGCCCTGGCGGCCAGGCGGGCGCTACACGTGAAGGCGAAGTCGGTGAACAGATCAATCAGCGCCGGCTCCACCGCCGCGTTGGTAGACGCCGGATAGAGTTTCTCGATCGCACCCGCAAACAGTCCCATCGTCTGCAAATACGTGCGGTATCCGTCAACCGTCCGATCGAAGCGCGGCAGCAGCGTGCGCAACGTGGTCATCTCGCGTGCATTGCTGCCAATCAACAGTGGTACCCGCATGGCCAAAGCCTGCTCCAATGCGCGCCCCGTCACATCAGGCAGCACCCACCCGTCTACCACCGGTCCCAGTGTCACACTGCTCACGTTACGCGCTATTGCCGACAGGCGCGACGCCGAAACGGCGCGCAACGCGGCGATATCGGTGGTCGAATCGGTAATTCCCAACGCCGCCGCCAGCGCCACCCCACCGCGTTCTGCCTGTGCGCGGCGCGGTACGCTGCCAAACACCGAGCCGCTCTGCACGATCGCCCGGTGAAACAGGCCTTCCGACAACGGTGATGTGAGCAAGTGCAGGATGTCGATCGCGCCGGCAGATTCACCAAACACCGTCACGCGTTCCGGATCACCGCCAAACTGGGCGATGTTGCGCTGAACCCACCGCAAGGCTTCGAGTTGGTCGAGCAATCCGTAGTTACCCGACGAACTGTGCGGCGATTCTGCGCTCAGTGCGGGATGCGTGAAGAAGCCGTACAAACCGAGGCGATAGTTGATCGTCACCACCACAACGCCCTGATGTGCGAGTTGCGTTCCGTCGTACCACGACGAACGACCCGAGCCCATCACGTTCGATCCACCGTGAATCCACACCATCACCGGCCGCAATGGCCGACGCGTGCCAACCTTGGCCGTCCAGACGTTCAGAAACAGGCAATCTTCGCTTGGTCGAAGATCAATCGCCGGCGCTCCGCCCGCGTGTCCAAACGTCGTGTAGATCTGCGTCGTCCACCGCGACTCGGCGTCGTCTTGCATGCACGCCGACCCGAACGCTTTCGCCTCGTGAACTCCGCTCACAGCCGTTCGTCGAACCGGCGCCTTCCAACGGAGGTCGCCAACGGGCGGCGCCGCATACGGGATACCGCGGAAGATGTCGATCGCTGCCGGCGAACGCGGCGACACGCCCGCAAACATCTCGCCGTCAACGGTGACGCGCGGACGCGACGACTGTGCGAAGGCGACGCGCGCATCGGGGGCGAGGAATGCCAGCGCGACCATCACACACGCGAGGGATTTCATGTGCACCTGTGTTCGGTGCCAGACGAATTGTGCCATGGAACCAAGATGCCGGGCGAGCAGGCTGCGCGCGAGGGCTCAGCAGCGCGCGCAGCCTGCTCACCAGGCCGTTCTTGCTGGCGCGTGGGCGCGCGCAGCGATGCCCGCTTCGCAACCGCAACC